>JBGPKY010000064.1:0-12450 GCA_041486205.1 Actinomycetota bacterium | reverse complement strand
CTACCTGTCCGTGCCCGCCAGGCGTGGGCACGGGCTCATCGGGCTGAGAGGATGCTCCTTGGCTCGATGCACCCGAACGGGAGGAGACCGCGATGTCGATCGTCCTTGATGGCGCGTCGCTGACGATCGAGGAGGTCGTCCTGATAGCCCGAGAGGAAGAGGAGGTCGAGCTCGACCCGGGAGCCATCGAGAGGGTCCGAACATGCCGTGTCATGGTGGAGGAGAAGCTCGCCGCTCGCGAGATCATGTACGGCGTCAACACGGGGATCGGGGAGTTCTCCGAGGTCATCCTCACGGACGAGCAGGTCGAGCAGTTCCAGCGGTACCTCATCTACAACCATGCTGCCGGGATCGGTGATCCGATGCCCATGGAGGTGGTGCGCGCAGCGATCGTCGGGCGGATCAACGTCCTCGCTCACGGGAATTCAGGCTGCAGGGCGGAGGTCCCGCTTACCTTCGTCGACATGCTGAACCGCGGCGTCACGCCCGTCGTGTGTCGGCGCGGCTCGGTGGGCGCGAGCGGTGACCTCGCGCCGATGGCACAGATCGCGCTCCTACTGATGGGCGAGGGCGAGGCGTTCTTCGACGGCGAGCGTCTCCCGGGCCACATCGCGATGGAGCGGGCGGGTATCACCATCCCGGGACTCGCTGCCCGCGACGGGCTGGCAAGTATCAACGGCTCGAACGCGCTGACCGCGATGAGCGCGCTCCTGGTCCACGACGCCGACCGTTGGTTGCGGCAGGCCGAGATCGCTTGCGCGATGTCGCTCGAGGCGCTGCTCGCGAACCTGAAGCCTTACGACGTTCGGGTTCACGAGCTGCGCGGCTTCCCGGGCGCGGTCCGAAGCGCGCGGGCGATCATGCGTTGCATCGAGGGAAGCGATCTTCAGACCGGCAGGATCAAGACGAAGGTCCAGGACGCCTACTCGATGCGTTCGTCGCCGCAGGTGATCGGCGCCGCGCACGACGCGGTCGCGTTCGCGCGAAGCCAGGTCGAGATCGAATTGAACGGCGTCGGCGACAACCCGATCTTCCTTCCCGAGGAGAAGCTCACGCTCACCGGCGCCAACTTCCAGGGCACGCCGGTCTCGCTTCCTATGGAGCTGGTTGGCCAGGCGATCACCATGGTCTGCGTCCTATCGGAGCGACGGCTCAACCGGCTGGAGAATCCGGCACTGAGCCAGGGCCTCCCGGATTTCCTGACGAAAGGCGCCGGGATGTTCTCGGGGATGATGCTCAGCCAGTACACGGCGGACACGTTGATCGTCGAACAGCGGCTGCTGTCTGCGCCTGCGTCGACGATGTCGATCCCGGCGGCGGCCGACCAGGAGGACTTCGTGTCGATGGGGATGAACACGGCTATCAAGAACGTCCAGATCCTCGACAACGCGTGCGGCGTGCTCGGCATCGAGTTCATGGCCGCCGCGCAGGCACTCGATTTCCGGGAGTTCTCGCCGGGCGAGGGTGTGGCGAAGGCTCGAGAGGTTATCCGACGTCACGTCGAGCATCTCGACGAGGACCGGCCGCTCCACACCGATCACGACATCATGAAGGCGCTCGTTGCTTCCGGCGAGATCCTCGACGAGGTGGAGCGATCGGTCGGCTCTCTTGCGCGGCCTGGGTCCTGAGACCGGCGGGTCCTTCGGCGGGTTCGCGGATCCGGGCCTGTGCCTACGATCGCTCCCGTGACCGAGGATCGGTCGGGCTGGGGCGTGGGCGCGGTCGTCTATTGGATGATCGCTCTGTTCCTCGTCGTGTTCGGGCTGCTCGCCTTCCTGCACATCGGGGCGCCGTTCCTGTTGGCAGGCGTGACGATGGTCGTCGCGGCGCCGTTCCGAAGGCGGGCGCTCCTCTTCTGGCCGGTACTCGTGGGCGTCGTGACATTCAGCGCGGTGATCTTGCTCGTCGGGCCGTTCAGCTGCGAGCGAACCACGCTCCATCCAGGCCAGGCGGAGACGCAGGAGGTGGAGGAGGCGACCTGCTCGAGTGTGCTCGGGATCGGCTACTCGGGCACCGGGGACTACGAGCCGAGCTTCCTCCCCGCGATCCTCGCAGGCGTGGGTGCAGGGGTGGTGGCCGCCGCCGCGGCGCGGCTCGTAGCAGCGCGCGGTTCCGCAGCCCGGCCCTGAGAGGCCCGGGAACCCCGCTGTTCGCCGCGACCTACGACGCCTGATCATCGGGTCCGGGAGCCTCGTGGATGATCGGCGCTGCCCCAGCAGCAGCCTCGACCGACTTCGGAGCCTCTGCCGTCCGTTCTGCGAGACCGGTTCGGCACAGGAGCCAGAACCCGATCTCGACCGACGGGCCGACCAGCGCGGCGACCGCGACGGTGCCCACACCGGCGACGCCGCCGAGCAAGACGCCCAGAGCCAGGGCCACGACCTCGAGAGCGGCGCGGACCAGGCCGATCCGCTTTCCGCTTCGCCTCGAAAGCACGAGCATCAGCGAATCGCGCGGCCCTGCCCCCAGTCCCGCCCCGATGTAGAAGGCGGTCGCGACACCGAACAGGATGATGCCGGTGAGCAGCAACCCCGACCGCGCGAACAGGCTCGCCTCCGAAAGCTTTTCGAACCAGGCGAACGACGAGTACAGGTCGACGAAGAGACCGATCAGCACGGCGTTCGCGACGGTGCCGAACCCGGGGGCCTGTCCCAGCATCCACGCCACCGCGAGGATCACCAGCCCCACGGCTATACCCGCCTGACCGAACGTAAGCGGGGAGTGCTTCGCGATCCCGAGGTGCAGCACGTCCCACGGCGCGAGTCCGAGCCTGGATTCCAGCAGCGACACGATCGCGACGCCGAAGACGCTCAGGCCGAAGAGCAAGCTGATCAAGCGAACCGTGAGCCCGCCGCGGATCCTCGGAGCTTGCTTCACGGGCGCGGAGGCGTCGGGTTCACCGCCACATCTTCTCGCGCGGCCCCATAGACTGCCGACCGTGGTGCGACCTCTTCGCGTCGGGATCCAGCTTCCGGAAGTCGAACGCGACGTGCGCTGGCCCGAGTACCTCGCCGTGGCTAGGGCTGCCGAGGCGGTTGGGTTCGACTCGATATGGATCGGTGACCACCTCCTTTACCGGGGCGACGGGCGGCCCGAGCGCGGCCCGTCGGACGCATGGACGCTCCTCGCGGGGCTGGCCGCCGTCACCGAACGCATCCGCCTCGGTCCGCTCGTCGCGTGTTTGGGATTCCATCCACCCGGCCTCCTCGCACGGATGGCGGCGACCGTAGACGAGGTAAGCGGAGGACGCCTCGTGCTGGGCCTCGGCGCGGGATGGAACAAGGCCGAGTTCCGCGCTTTCGGGCTCCCGTACGACAACCGCGTCTCACGTTTCGAGGAAGCCTTCGAGATACTCCGCCGGTTGCTCTCCGGCGAGCGGGTCACGGTTTCGGGTCGTTTCTGGCAGGTAGAGGACGCGGTGCTGCTACCGAAACCCTCGCGACGCCCGACGTTGATGATCGGCAGCACGGGCGAGCGCATCCTCAGCATCGCTCTCCCGCACGTGGACGCCTGGAACACGTGGTACGACCTGTACGGCAACACTCCGGAGGGCTTCGCGGCCGAGAGCGCGAAGGTGACCGCGGCGGCTGCGCGGGTCGGCCGCGATCCGAGCGAGGTCGAACGCAGCGCCTGCGTGCTGGTCGTCCTCGATCGCTCGGCCGGCGAGCGCCCGATCCCCGGTGGCGTAACCCCGCTCGAAGGAACCATGGAGCGGATCGCGACCGGTCTCCGCCAGCTCGCCGAAGCCGGCGCCGACGAAGCGATCCTGGTGGTCGACCCCATCACCGAGCGCTCGGTCCAGGCGTTGGGCGAAGCTCTTGCCTCGCTCGACGGCTAGGTCGTCCACGGCGCCTCTGACCGGCGCGCCGAGCCTCAGGTGGCGGCCGGCCCTTCGAGACATCCGCGGCACAGACACCCTGTAAGTCGAAGCGCTGCGAGGAAGGCTCGCTTCGCGTCGGTCAGACGGATCTCGTCGCACCAGCAGGACGGTTCATCCGCTCCGCAGACGAAACTCCGGCCGCACCGGGCGCAGGTCCTCTCGGTCCCGGTTGCCCCCTCCGTTCGCCCGCCCATCAGGATCGCAGCCGCGAGTTGTCCGGATCGAAGAGAGGCGCCTCGACCACCGTTGCGGTGCAGCGTTCACCGAGGATCTCGACCTGGAGAGCGGTTCCCGCCGAGGCCAGCTCGATCGGGAGGTAGGCCATCGCGATGGTCTTTCCGACGACGTGGCCGCGGTCCGCGGACGAGACGTAGCCGACGACGCGATCGTCGCCCGCGAAGACGGGCTCGTCGCCGTGAGGTAGAGCGTCGCTGGTTCGAACGTCGAGGCACGAGAGCATTCGCCTGATCCCATCTTCGCGCTGACGAAGCAACGCTTCCCGCCCGACGAAATCCCCCTTGTCCTCGCGGACGAACCGCCCCAGTCCCGCCTCGAGCGGCGTGAAGTCCGGCGAGATGTCCGCTCCCCACAACCGGTATCCCTTCTCCAATCTCATCGAGTCCAGAGCCCGGTAGCCGAAGTCGACCAGCCCGAGCGGCTCTCCGGCTTCGATCAGCTGGTCGTATAGGTGGCGCAGGTACTCGATCGGAAGGTGAAGCTCCCAACCGAGCTCGCCCACGTATGAGATGCGCATCGCGAACACATCCTGAGCCGATCCCAGCTGGATCATCCGGGCCGTCATGTACGGGAAGGTTTCGTTCGAGAGATCGTCTTCGGTCAAACCCTGGAGCAGTTCGCGCGAACGGGGCCCGGCGACCGTGAGCACACCCGTGGGAGCGGTGGTGTTGTCGACGGTCACGCTCCCGTCGAGAGGCAGGTTGCGCTCGATCAGGTCAAGGTCATGGACCTCGGTCGCCGCGGCGCTGACGACGTAGAAGCGGTCCTCGGCCATGCGCGTGACCGTGAGGTCGCACTCGATGCCACCTCGCTCGTTCAGCATCTGGGTGACGACTATCCGGCCTGCCCGACCCGGCAGCGCGTTCGCGCACGACCGGTCGAGGAAGGCCGCCGCGCCGGGGCCGCGAACCTCGTACTTCCCGAAGCTCGTCTGGTCGAGGACCCCGACACGCTCCCGCACGGCTCGGCATTCTTCGGCGACCAGCTCGAACCAGTTGGGCCGACGGAACGTCAGGTCATCGACAGGCGCGACACCCTTGGGCGCGAACCATAGCGGCCGCTCCCATCCGAACCGGAAACCGAAGCAAGCACCTCTGGCGGCGAGCCGGTCGAAGAGCGGGTCGGTCTTGAGCGGCCGCCCGGCCGGCCGTTCCTGATGCGGATAGTGGATCGCGTATTCGTGCCCGTAGACGTCGAGCGCCTTCGCGGCTAGGTAGGGGGACGCCGCGGCGTAGGGTCCGAAACGGCGCACGTCCACCTCCCACATGTCGTCGCTCGGCTGTCCGTCCGTGATCCACTCGGCGGCGTACTTCCCGGCGCCTCCCGCGAACACGATGCCGAAGATGCTGAATCCGGCCAGGACGAAGTAGTCGCGCAGACCCGGCACCCACCCCATGAGGCAACGCCCGTCCGGCGTGTACCCGTCGGGTCCGTTGATCACGTTCTTGATCCCGGTTTCGGCAAGCAACGGGAAACGATCGGCTGCAAGAGCGACGACGTCTTCGATCCTCGGAAGATCCGGCGGCAGCAGTCGCTGCTCGAAATCCCAAGGGACGCCGTCGGTCGCCCAAGCCGCGGGGTTCGGTTCGAAGGGCCCAACCAAGAGGCCGTTGCCTTCGGCGCGCACGTAGAAGGAGCGATCCGGGTCGCGGATCACTGGGATCTCGCCGGGCAGATCGGCGAGCGCCGGCACCTCGTCGGTGATCAGGAACTGATGCGCGAGCGGAACGATCGGCAGAGGCGCGCCCGCCATCTCGCCGATCCGGCGAGCCCACATCCCGGCGGCGTTCACGACCACCTCGGTTTCGATGGATCCCCGGTCGGTCGCCACGTCCCAGCCGCCGCCGGTCCTCGCTCGAAGGGCCCTCACTCGCGTGTGACGTTCTATGCGCGCGCCTCGGTCGCTCGCGGCCTTCGCGAGCGCGTTCGTCACGCTGCTCGGATCGACGTGGCCGTCGGTGGGGAGCCAGGCAGCGCCGAGGACGTCGTCCAGGGAGAGGAGTGGACAAAGCTCCCGGATCCGCGGCGGGTCGATCAGTTCGAAGGGGAGGTCGAAGATGCGGGCCTTCGCACGCGCGTGGCGGAACTCATCCATTCGATCCGACGTGGATGCCAGTCGGATGCTGCCGACCTGATGGAAGTCGACCGCCTGTCCCGTCTCGGCCTCGAGCGACAGGTAGAGACGAACGCTCTCCATCAACAGCTTGGTGAGGTTCCGGCTCGCGTTGAACTGGGTGCAGAGTCCCGCCGCGTGCCAGGTCGAGCCGCTGGTCAGCTCGCCCTTCTCGATCACGACCACGTCGGTCCAGCCGAGCTTCGTCAGGTGATAGGCGAGGCTGCACCCGCCGATACCGCCACCGATGATCGCGACGCGGGCTCGCGCATCCACGGCCGAATCCTATCCGGCTGGGCCGAACTACCTCGAACCGGCGAGACGACGGAGGCCGTCGTAGGCCGCGTACTTGTAGGCCTCGCTGAGTGTCGGAACGTTGAACGTCGTGTGGATGAAGTGATCGATCTTGCCACCCTGTTGCAACACCACCTGTCCCTGATGGATCAGCTCCGCGGCATCTTCGCCGAGGATGTGCACGCCCAGCAGCGCTCGATCCTCGCGGCGGAACACCAGTTTCACCAAGCCCTCGGTCGCGCCCGCGATCCGGGCCCGCGCGTTGGCGGAGAACCACGCTCTGCCCACCTCGTGATCGATGCCTGCCTCCCGCGCCGCCTCCTCGGTCATCCCGACCATCGCGACCTCAGGGATGGTGTAAACGCCGAAAGGCGCTGTAGGGTCCACCGTTTCCTTGAACGGGATCTTGAAGGCGTGGCATGCGGCGACGCGTCCCTGCTCCATGGCGACCGAGGCGAGACCCGGCGGCCCGATCACGTCCCCGGCCGCGTAGATCCCCTCGACCGTGGTCCGGAAGGTCTCGTCCACCGAGATCCGCCCGCGTTCGTCGACCTCCACGCCTTCTTCGGGTAGCCGGAGTCCCTCGATGTTGCCCGCTCGTCCGGCCGCGAAGAGCGCAGCATCAGGTCGGAGCGTCTCGCCGTTCGAGAGCGGAAGGACCAGCGAGCCGTCTTCGCGTACTACGGAACTGACCGTCGTCTCGAGGGCGAGGCGCATCCCCAGCCGCCCGAAGACAGCTGCCGTCTCACGCGAGATCTCGTCGTCCAAGAACGGCAGCAGTTTCTCGCGGCGGTCGACGAGCGTGACGGCTGAACCCAGCGCCAGGAAGATAGACGCGTACTCGCAGCCCACCGCGCCGCCCCCGATCACCGCTAGCTGCTCTGGGATCCGCGCCAGGTCGAGTATCGACTCGGAGTCGTGCACGTCGGGATCGTCGAACGGAACGCCGGGTGGGTGGGATGGTCGTGAGCCGGTGGCGATCAGGATCACCTCGGCTTCCAAGACACGCTCTCCGTCGGGGCCGGCGACAAGCACCGTGCGCCCGGGTCCGAGCCTCGCCGAGCCATGGAGGAGCTCGATCCCGTGCCGCTCGATGTTGCGGCGTACCGCTTCGACGGTGAGGTCGACGACCTCGCCGGTCCGCGCGCGCATGCGCTCCAGCGCGGTTTCGTTGGTGAGCTCCATGCTGAGGCCGTACAGCTCACGCCGGCGGAAGCCGGTCAGGTACAGGGCGGCTTCTCTAAGGGTCTTCGTTGGGATCCCGGCCTTGCTCGCGGTGGAGCCGCCGGGCGCCTCGCGCGAGTCGACGATGGCGACGCGCCTGCCGAAATAGGCGGCCTGCGCGCCCCCCTTCTCGCCGGCGGGCCCGGCACCTATCACGACCATGTCGAAACGGTCACTCATCGAGTGTTCCTCCGGGCGACCAGGGTACGACGCCGACGTCTGGAACGCGTCGGTCCGTTCGCGGCGTTGCTGCAGCTCCCCGGGCGAGCGTTCATAGTGGCACGGGATCTCGAGGAGGCGCCATGAATCCTAGAGAACGAACCGCACGGGCCTTCCGAGGTGATCCCACCGACCGGCCGCCACTCGCCTACGTGTTCTTTGGAGGGGCCCGTCACGTGCTCGAACGGATGGGCGCGCGGATGGAAGGCGTGTATCGAGACGCAGACAAGATCGCCGAGGCGCAGGCGGTGGCCGCCGAGATGTTCGGGCACGACACGGGCATGGTCCCGTGGGGCTGCCTCACCATCGAGGCGGAGGCGTTCGGCTGCAGCCTCGAGTGGAACGACGACTACTACCCGCGGGTCGTCGGGCGTCCGCTCGAGTCGAGCCACGACCTGTCGCTCCTCGCCGATCCCGATCCGTCACGGAGCGCGCGCATGCCCCTGGTTCTCGAGGCGCTGACTCGCCTTCGGGAACGCTCGGGAGACGATCTATTCATCGTGGCCATGATCGTCTCGCCCTTCCTGGTGGCCGCCGAGCTACGCGGCATAACCGAGCTGCTGCTCGACTTCATCAAGGACCCGTCGTTCGTGGACGCGCTCTTCGATCGCGTGACCGAAGGCACGTCTCGCTACCTCCGCGCCATCCTGAGCACGGGCGCGTGCGACGCGGTGATGTTCGAGAACGCGGGCGCGTGCCGCGAGATGATGGGGCCGTACCACTTGAACCACTTCGTGATGCCGTCGCAGCGCAGGCTGCTCGCGCAGGCTCGCGAAGCATCGCCGGACGTGCTCCTGATCGAGCACAATTGCTCGAAGACGCCGTACTTCAAGGAGATCTTGGAGCTAGACGTCGACGGCGTGAGCGTAGCGAGCGGCGATGTCGGCAAGATCCGAGAGCGTGGCGCAGAGCGCTCTCCCGCTTGGATCGGCGACGTGGACAACACGCGGACCATGTTGGAGGCAAGCCCCGACGAGGTCGAGCGAGAGGCGCGCGCGTGCATCTACCGCGCAGGAGGGGCGCCGTTCATCCTCTCCACGAGCTGCGAGATCCCATCCAAGGCCCCGCTCGACAACATCAAGGCGCTGGCTCGCGCCGCCCGAACCCTGAGGTAGTGAGCTCGCGGCCGGTGCCGCGCCCTATGCCCGTGCTCAAGGCGGGGCGGTGGACGCCCGAAGACCTAACTGGGCTACCAGCCGGAGGACGCTGAATGGACATAGCCGACCTGCTCCGCTACGCAGCCGAGAGAGGCGCTAGCGACCTTCACCTGAGCGCCGGTAACACCCCGTTCATCAGGGTGGACGGTGAGCTGTTGCCCGCCGCGTTCCCCGTGCTCGAGGCCGAGGACACCGAGGACGCCGCCGAGGCCCTCATGCCGGCCCACAAGAAGAGGGAGTTCGCTCGGAGCAATGAGGCCGACTTTGCCCACGCGCTCGAGGGCGTAGGTCGCTTCCGGGTCAACGTCCTTCGCCAGAGAGGAAGCGTCGCGCTTGCGATCCGCCGCGTTGCCTCGGAGGGCCAGACCTTCGAGGAGTTGAATCTCCCTGAGACCGTCCAGGCTCTCGCGGACGCCCGCCGCGGGCTCGTTCTAGTCACGGGCCCTACCGGCGCGGGCAAGACCACGACGATCGCATCCATGATCGGGTTCATCAACCGAACGCGACGAGCCCACATCGTGACCATCGAGGACCCGATCGAGGTCGTGCTCACCGACGACATGTCGGTGATCTGGCAGCGGGAGGTCGGTCCCGACACGGAATCCTACGCGGCCGCACTTCGGCAGGCCCTGCGCCAGGACCCAGACGTCATCTTCGTCGGCGAGATCCGCGACGCGGACTCGGCGATCGCCGCTATCCAGGCGGCGCAGACCGGGCACCTCGTCTTCTCCACCATGCACACGATCGACGCGACCGAGACGATCTCTCGCGTCGTCGAGCTGTTCCCGCAGCGCCAGCAGCAGCAGGCGCGCACCTCGCTCGCCGGAGCGTTGCGGGGCATCGTCTCTCAGCGTCTGCTCGAGAGGATCGACGGCCGAGGCCGTATCCCCGCGGTCGAGATCCTCATCAACACCGGCCGCGTGTATGAGCGGATCCTCGACCCGGAGTCGACCGCCGAGCTCGTCGACGTCATCGCCGAGAGCGGATTCGATGGCATGCAGACGTTCGATCAGGGTTTGGTGAGGCTCGTGAGAAACGGCCTGGTGGCGGAGGAAGATGCGAGGGCCGTCGCGACCAACCCGCACGACCTTGCGCTCGCGCTCGGCGAGAGCTTGGTAGGCACCGCGGTGGTCCCCGAGGGGGCCTGAGCCGCCATGGATCTCGAGGTGGGATCGGCCGTCCCGGCCGGCGTCCCGGACAACTCCGAGGCCGACCGTCTCGTTGACTGCGAGCGGTGCGGCGAATCGAACGCCGAACGCGCTCGCTTCTGCCAAGCCTGCGGCTCGCGTTTGGGGGACGCGGACGAGGACGCCCTCGGCTGGCGGGGCGCCTCGGGCCTTTCCCCGATCGTCACCGCGCTCGCGTGTCAGGTTTCCCCGACCGACCCAGCCGCCGGGGAGGGGCAGACGGTCTCAGCGCCGTCGACCTCGCCCTCAACCCAATCGCAGGCGCTCGCGCAGATCCGAGCGATCGTCGAACGCCACGGGGGCGCGGCACGCGACCTTCCTGGTAGCCCGAGCTCGATCTCGGCCGTCTTCGGTCCCGAGCCGCCGGAGGGCGATGGTCCGCTCCGGGCGCTGCGAGCAGCCGCGGAGATCCGGACCGCTTTGGCTAGCGACGAGGGACCTGCGAAGGGGCTTTCGGTCCGCTCCGGCGTCGGGACGTCGGAGGTCATGGGCGAAGACCCCGACGCCGAACGGCTGTGGCGTGATCGCGTGGTCGATCTCGCCGTTCGGCTGCAGCTCATGGCGGAGCCGGGGGAGGTGATCGTGAGCGAAGGCACGTACCGGCATGTCGGCGACGCCGCGGAGCTGCGGCCCGTGGACGGACGAGCTGCTGCCACGAACCAAGGTTCCGTGGGGCCACTGCGGCTGATCGATGTCACGCCCGGACCTCTCGACCTCGGTCTCGCGCGAGCTCCGTTGATCGGGCGCGAGCGCGAGATCGGCCTGCTTCGGGAGGTCTTCGACCGGGCGGTTGAAACGCGCGGTTGTTCCCTCGTGTGGCTCGCCGGCGGCGCCGGCCTCGGCAAGACGAGGCTGGGCGATGAGCTCCTTCGAACCCTCGGTGCAGACGCCTCCGCGACGACCATCCGGGTTCGGTGCCGCCCCCGCGGTGAAGGCGGGATCACCTGGGCGCTGGCCGAGCTGGTAGCGCGGGCCGTCGGGCTGGCCGACGGCGATGGATCGGACGAGGCGCGGGCGAAGATCGAGCACCTGCTCGCCGGTAGCTCCGACGCCGCTCGGATCGCCGATCGATTGCTTCCGGCCCTCAGCTTCGCGGGCCGGGCGGTCCCGCGGGAGACCCCTTGGGCCCTTCGCATACTCCTCGAGGGTGCGGCGCGCGAGCGTCCGCTGGTCGTCTTCGTCGACGACGTCGATCGCGCCGGACCAGGGTTCGGCCGTCTGCTGCACGAGGTCGCCGAGCGTTCGCGAAACGCGCCGATCCTCTTGATCCTCGCTCGGGAGACCGGGCCCGACGACGATGACCGATGGCCTGTGTTCGAGCTCAAGCCTCTCGATCAGACGGAGATCGGTTCGCTCGTTGCAGCCACGCTCGGTGACAGGGCGCTCGCTCACGACCTCCGCGACGCGGTGGTCCGAGGGTGCGGCGGAAGCCCCCTGATGGCTGAGCAGCTCACCGCGATGCTGGTCGGGTCGGGTCATCTCCGTTTGGAGTTGGGCCGGTGGGTCTCGGCCGGGGACCCGGGCGCGTTCCCCACACCTGAGAGCCTCGAAGCGCTCCTCCAAGAGCGCGTTCGCGGTCTGGGGATCGACGAGCGAGCGGTTATCGGGCTGGCGGCGGTCGTGGGGGAGTCCTTCCCCTGGGCGCCCATCGCGCAGCTCGTCCCGGAGGGGTCGCGCGAGGCTGTTCGCGACCATCTCGGAAGCCTCGTAGGGGCGCAGCTCCTGCGTCCGGACGGAGAGGACGCGTTCGTGTTCGCGCATGCCCTGATCCGCGATGTCACATACGCGGAGGTCCCTGCTGAGGTCCGCGCCGAGGTGCACGAACGCTACGGCCGATGGCTCGAGACGTCCGAGATGGCCGCTTATGCGCGATCCGCCGAGCTCGTCGGTTCCCATCTAGCGGCAGCCTGTCGGGCCGGCGGTAGCCGAGTCGGCGACGACCAGATCTCGCGGCACGCGGCCAGTCTCTTGGCCGGGGCCGCGAGCGGGACGAGAAGCTCGGGCGACGTGCAGGGGGCCCTCGAGCTGTGGAGACGGGCCGCGGACCTCCTGCCGCCCGAGGATGAGTACCTGCCGGAGTTGTTGCTCGAGGCGGGGCGGGCCGAAGCCCGACTCGACGATCAGCCGGCCGCCGATGCG
>JBGPKY010000063.1:0-12563 GCA_041486205.1 Actinomycetota bacterium | reverse complement strand
GTGTGGACACCGGAGGGAAGGTACATCCCGAGATCGCTCAGGCGAGCCACGTATCCGCTGGATCCGGCCGTGTTGCGGGAGCGGATGTGCAGCCCGGGCGCCGGTTCCATCACGATGTCCGGTCCGCCCGGGGCGTCGCCGGCGTACACGTCGGAGGCTCGGTGCACGGTGAACGCCGGTGTGCCCTCGGGCCGCCGCAGTGCCGAGGCGCGCTCGATCACCTCCGAGACGTCCTCCGCGGCCTGTTCCGCCGACACGCTCCCGGCGGGCTCGCGTCCGGCGAGGTTGATGCGGAACGCCGGCTCCATCTGCGCGTAGGCCTTGGTTCGGGTCCAGTCGAAGTCACCGTACAGGCCCGCCTCCTTCGCCCTGTCGAGGACCTTCAGCGATCGGAGCCGGCGCCGTACCGGCACCGGCAGACGCTTCTTGGCCTGGCCGTACAGCCGGCGTCGTATCGACGCGGTCGCCTTCGGAACGATCCGCAGGAGCCCCGCATCGGCGAGCCAGTCGTTCAAGAACAGGACCCAGTCCGTCGTCGGCCCACCGCCGTGATCGGAGACCACGAACACGGTGTCCGGGGCGTATGCGTCGATCAAGCGTCCGAGCTCCCGGTCGGTCACGTTGTACACGCGACCGATCGTGTCGCCCCACTTGCCCGCCGCCGCTGGATCGTGCCGCGGATGGGCGGGGTCGTGGTGTTGCCAGAAGAAGTGGTGGGCGCCGTCGGTCGCTTCGAAGTTCACCATGAGCAGATCGAGGTCGCGCGGCCGAGCTAACTCGCACGTATACCGCGACCTTGCCACCAGGACGTCGATCAGCTCGCGCTCGGATGCGTCGAAGTCGCCCTTGGAGGCCGTGTGGTGCGCGTTGGAGATGATCCGGTAACCGGGACTCAGGCGGCGGAGCTCGGCGAGGTGTCCTTTCGGATGGACCGCGCGATCGTCCAGCTGCGGCGCGTCCATGCCGGAGACCATCACGCCGTTCACGGGTTCGGCGGGAAAGGTCATGGGGATGTTGACGATGCCCACCCGAGCTCCGGCGTCCGACGCGTGATTCCAGAGCGCGGGCACCCTCCGATCCTCGCGGGTGGCGACGCGGTAGCCGTAGTCCGTCCCACGAGGCAACACGAAATCGAAGATGCCGTGCCGCCCCGGGCTCGCGCCGGTCGACAAGGAGGTCCACGCCACCGCGCTGTTGGAGGGGAGGGTGGATCGCATCGGCCCGTGCGAGCCGTCCGCCTTCAATCCGGCGAGGACCGGCATCCGATCCTCCGAGATCCATCGCTCGCAGAGGTCGCTGGTCGCGCCGTCGAAACCGACGATCAGGGTTCTGGGCATGGTGACCAACGATAGGGGCGGACCGACGAGGCCGTCAAAGCTTCCGCAGCTGCTCGATGATCTCGGCGATCCGGGCATCGGCCGAGAGCGCGTTGTTCTGCGCCAGGACTCGCAGATCGGCGAGCGTCGACGAGAGACGGCTGAGGGTCTGCTCGAGGCGCTCGGCGCGCGCCTCTTGGTCCTCGCTCGAGTCGTTCGTCGTGGGCTCGGCGATCGGGACGGCGGCGGCCCGTCGGTTCTTGCCGTAGTCCATCGAACTTCGGGCCTTGAACGCGTCCTTCAGGACGGACAGGTGCAGGAGCCGTCGGAACCGGTAGAGCACGGCGAAGTAGACGGCCGTCGCGATGACCCCGTCGGTGACGAAGGAGACCAGGCCGACGCCAAGCTGCGACCGCACGGCGAGCCCGATGCCCCCGTAGCACACGAGGGAGGTCACGACGACGACGGCGAACCCCTTTCCCAGGGGAGACATCTTCATCCGCACCAGCACCAGGATGAAGGTCGCGCCGTTGCTGAACAGGATGGCCGCGGCCCACGCGATCGCGGCGCCGGTCATGCCGTGGGGCGGGATGAGCCACAGGTTGAGGCCGATGTTGAGGACGAGCGTGGCTATCCCGATCACGAGGTTCGCGACGCTGTATCCGCCCATGAGCAGGACGGCGCCGACCGCCCCCGTCGCCATCGATCCGAGGCCCGCCAGCGTGAGTATCACCAGAGCGGTTTGGCCGCTCTCGAAGCCGCGGGGGTAGATCCGCAGCAGCAGGGGGGCGTAGATCGCCATCGTGAGGTAGGCGGGCCACGTGAAGATCATCAGCCACCAGGTCGAAGTCTGGTAAACGGCCTCCGCCCGGTCCTTCTCGCCTCTGGCCAGGAACGCGCTGATCTGAGGCGAGATGACGTTGATTACCGTCCTCGCGGCGGCCGTTCCGACGAGCAGGAAGCGCGTTGCGGCGGTGTAGACGCCGGCCTGCCCGGTCGAGCGGAACCCCGCCAACAGCAGCGTGTCGAGCCAGGTGAAGGCCGTTCCGAAGAAGCCTTGGAGAGCCCGGGGAGAGGAGAAACGCCAGAACTCCTTCGACAGCGACCCGTACGAACGGGGGGCCGAGCGGTCGAACCGTTCGCGCTTCCACGCTCGCTCTTCGAGCGTGAGCAGCCAGAACACCGCCGCGACCGCGCCGATGAAGACCGGGATCGCGTACGTCATCGCGACGCCGACCGTTCCCATCCCGAGGGCGGCCACGGCGAGAAGCAGGATAGGCCGCGACGCGGGTTTCCCGATGTTCTCGACGCTCACGTATGGAACGACCGTGCCGTACCCGCGCGTCCCTGCGAGCGACACCGTGGTGACGGCGGCGAGCGGGAGGAACAGCGCGAAGATCCTCACGTACGGAAGCACGACGGCCGGGTCCTGGTGATGGGTCAGGATGCGTGCCAAGAACGGGGCGGCGAAGATCACCACGATCGCCAGGACGATGCCGATCGCGGCGACCGGCACGAGAGCGATCGCTATCGTGCGGCGGACGTCTTGTTGACGACCCAAAGCGCGATACCGCGGGATCATCCGAAGCAGACCCGTGTCGGCGCCGAGCTGGGCGAGGTTGGCCACGATCTGGAACAGCCCGATGCCGACGATGTAGGCCCCCACCCCATCCTTTCCCAGGATGTGGGCCGCGATCAGCACCATCAGGAAGCCGAAGAGCCCGTTCGCCAAGGCCCCGGCGAATTGGAGGTAGCTCTGCCGCGCCACGCGATGCATGTCGCGGTGGTGTTCGCCCGCTCGACCTGGCTCCGGCTCGCCCTCGGAGCCCGCTGGACGCGTTTCGGTTGGGGAAGGCATGGGGCCCCAAAGTGTAGCGGCCGCGCAGTGGGTTTCGGTGAGGCTACGCGGATGACGAGGCGGTCCGCTCCAGTGCGTCGAGGACCGCCGCCGCACATGACTCCCATGTGAAGCGCTTGACCCGCTCCGCGCCCTTCGAGGCGAGATCCTCTCGGAACGCGGGGTCCACAGAGAGCCGCGCCAGCCCGTCGGCCCACGCTGCGGGGTCGGTGGGCGGGAGCCGCAGGGCGGCGTCGGCGGCCACCTCTCGCATGACGGGGACGTCGCTCACGGCGGTCGCAAGGCCGCTCGCCATCGCTTCGACGACTGGCAGACCGAACCCCTCGTAGACGGAGGGATACGCGAAGGCCGTGGCGTGCCGGAGGAGCCCGACGAGATCCTCGTCCGGCAGGTACCCCGTGAACACGATCCGTCCCGACCTCGTCAGGTCCTCGGCCTCTTGGAGCACGGTGTTCGCGGCGTAGAACTCCTGCCCGACGATGACGAGGCGCTCAGCGATCCGCGTGTCGCGGCGTTCCAGGTCCCGGAAGGCGCGGATCAGCGTCACCAGGTTCTTCCGCGGCTGGAGGTTGCCGATCGTCAGGAAGAACGGCGGCTCCACTCGCGAGGGCCGCGGGGTCGGGTCGGTGAAGACCGGATCGACCGCGTCGGTGGCGATCGTCACCTTCGATGCGGGGATCCCGTAGAGGCGATGCATCTCGCTGCGGGAGAACTCGGAGACCGTGACGATGCCCGCGGCCCGGCGCATGGTGGCCGGGATCGCCCTCGGCATCCACAGACGCTCCATCCGCGAGTACGCCTGCGGGTACACGGCGAAGGCGACGTCGTGGACCACCGTGACGATGGGACAGGCGGCGAACGGCGGCCCGACGTATTGGACGAGCAGGACGTCGAGGCGCTCTCGCCTCGAGGCGTAGGGGAACTGCCATAGGACCCTCGCGGCCGGATGATCGGGGCGTAGCAGTCGGATCGTGGTCCTCGGATCCCGCGGCCATGCCGCCGCCGCCCCTGCTTCGGCGAAGAAGAGCACCAGCTCGTGTTCGCAGATCTCTCGAAGCGAGCGGATCATGTTCGCGGTGAAGCGCTCGTTGCCGGTCTGGCGTTTGCCGATGGCGTGAGCGTCGATGCCGATGCGAAGCGTGCGCCCGCTCATGGAGCGACTAGACTACCGGCTCCGCCGTGCCCGGGACGCCGATGATGCTTGCACGCCAACAGGGAACGAACGCGAACGCACGCGGGGGCGACGCCCCCAACCTGTTGCTCGTCACCGTCGACTGTCTGCGCCGCGACCGTCTCTCCGCGTACGGATACGAGCGGCGAACCACACCGTTCCTCGACTCGATGCTGGAACGCGCGTTGCACTGCACGTCCGCACACAGCGTGTCTTCTTGGACCTGCCCATCGGTCGTCTCGTTGCTCTCAGGCCTGTACCCGCACCGCCACGGAGGTGGCGTCGTGCCCGGCGAGCCGAAGAACCTGAGCAAGCACAACCTGCCGACGAAGGCCCCCCAGGACCTGCCGCTCCTTCCGGACCTGCTGGCCGAGCGTGGGTACGCGACGGCCGCCTTCGGGGCCGTCTGGAACGCGCACCTGTCCGTGCCCGAGCGGTTCGGCGAGATGGTGATGATGGAGAAGCCGGCGCCCAAGCTCGTGGACCGTTCGCTCGCGTGGATGCGCGCTCGCGCCGGCGAGGAACGCCCGTTCTTCCTCTGGCTTCACCTCGGCGACACGCATGAGCCGCTCGACGTGCGGAAGGACCTGCGGGATGTGTTCGGGCCGGTCCCGCGGATCAAGAAGCTCAGGGAGTGGGACTACACGAAGTCCTCGGACGCGGTTGGGACCGAGGACTTCCGCAAGTACCGCGACGCCCGCATCCTGCTGTACGACGCGGCAACCCGGTCGGTG
The DNA here is from genome assembly GCA_041486205.1 of Actinomycetota bacterium. Taxonomy (GTDB): domain Bacteria; phylum Actinomycetota; class UBA4738; order UBA4738; family HRBIN12; genus JBGPKY01. Next base: position 7,484 of record JBGPKY010000063.1, on the reverse strand, counting down.
GACGCCTCGCTCGAGGACCTGTGGAAGGCGATGGAGTCTCTCGGCATGAACGAGCGCACGGTCTGGGTGGTCACGGCCGACCACGGCGAGGAGTTCTGGGAGCACCGCGACGAGGAGCTGGCCTCCTTCACCGATCCCCGTGACGTGTACGGCACGGGCCACGGTCACAACCTGTTCCAGGTGCACCTGCTCGTTCCGCTTCTCGCGTTCGGGCCCGGCATCCCCGCGGGCGCCCTCGAGCGAAACGTCAGCCTCGTCGACGTGTTCCCGACCGTCCTGGCGGCACTGGGCGTTGACGGGCCGTCGGTGGACGGCCGCTCGCTGCTCGAAGACGGCGGCTCGGGAGCCGATCGCCCGATCTTCGCCGAAGCGATCGCCTACGGGTTCGAGAAGCGCGCCGTGATCGACGGCGACCTCAAGCTGCTCTCCGCCCCGAGCGACGGGTACGAGTCGCTCGTTCGGCTGGGGCCGGATCGCCTCGAGTCCGAACGCGTCGAAGACCCCGCGGAGGCCGACCGGCTGCGCGGACTCCTGCCCGGTGCGCAGGAGGTCCTCGGCGAGCAGGTGCAGGCGACCGAGGAGATCCTGGAGCATCTGAGAGGGCTCGGATACATCGACTAGGATGAGCCGTTTTCGGCGACACCTGAACGCACCCATCGGAGGTTGGAAGCGATGCCAGAACTGATCGACGTCGACATCGAGGGCGTCATGTTGTTCGCCCTCACCTCGCACCCCGACGACCGCGGTTCCTTCACGGAGGACTACCGGCGGGAATGGATCCCCGGCGGGCGCGAGATGGTGCAGGGCAACATCTCGTTCTCTAAGCAGAACGTCCTTCGTGGGCTGCATTTCCACCGCGCCCAAGCCGACTGGTGGACCTTCTACAAGGGCTCGGCGGTCGTGGGGTTGAAGGACCTTCGGGTCGGCTCGCCCACCCAGGACAAGGGACTGGCGCTTCGGATCGACACGGCGGAGGGCTTCAAGGGCCTCTACATCCCGCGGGGCGTGGCGCACGGCTTCTACGCCGAGCAGGACGTGATCCTGCACTACATGGTCGACAACTACCACACGGGCGCGGACGAGTTCGGCGTGTCGTGGGCGGACCCCGGCCTCGGGATCGACTGGCCCGGCTCCGATCCGATCCTGTCCGAGCGCGACCGGTCGAACCCCGCCTTGGAGGAAGTGCTCCGGGACGCACCCGCGTACGAGGCGTAGGTCCAAAGGCGCCCTTGTTCTGACGCCTGCGGCCCTGTATCTTCGAGTCCGCCTCGCGGATCTTCCCGTTTGCCCGCGAGCCCAAGTAGCCCAAGTCTCCCAAGGAGTCCGAACATGAGGAAAGTGCTCGTCGTCGGTGGTGCCGGCTACGTCGGTTGCGTCCTGGCAGAGGAGTTGCTCGCCAAGGGGTACGGGGTCCGGATCTACGATCGGATGTTCTACGGTCGCGCGCCCATCGAGTCGTTCCAGGACCGCGTGGAGCTGGTCGTCGACGACATGCGCGACCTGGAGGAGCGCCACCTCGAGGACGTCGACGCGGTGATCAACATCGGCGGGCTGTCCAACGACCCAACCGCCGAGTTCAACCCCAAGGCGAACGAGGAGCTGAACACCCACGCCTCGATCCGCGTGGCCGAGGTCGCCAAGCGCGCCGGCGTCCCCCGGATGATCTTCGCCTCGACCTGTTCGATCTACGACCGCGGGGTGGGGGAGGAAGCTCGCGACATCCTTCTCGATGAGACCTCCGACGTCGATCCGCGGGCCGCGTACGCCACCTCCAAGCTCGCCGCCGAGCAGGCGATCATCGGCATGACCGACTCGACGTTCGCTCCGGTCGCTTTCCGCAAAGGGACGCTCTTCGGGTTCTCCCCGCGGATGCGCTACGACCTGGTGGTGAACTCGTTCGTCAAGGACGCGCTCACCAAGGGCAAGCTCTCGGTGCACTTCGGCGGGGCCATGTGGCGGCCGCTGATCGACGTCAAGGACGTCGCCCGCGCCTACGTCATGGCCCTGGAATCCGACGTCGAGCTGACCCGCGGCCAGATCTTCAACCTGACGGCAGGCAACTTCCGGATCTCCGAGCTCGCCCTTCGCACCCAGAACGCCCTGAACGAGATCGGCGTGCGGTGCGAGCTGGACGTCGACTACTCCTACCGACTCGTCCGCTCCTACCGCGTGTCGGGGGAGAAGATCCTGCGGACGCTGGGCTTCCAGCCGAAGGTCACCCTGGAGGAGTCGATCCAGCACATGGTCGGCGAGATCAACCGTCACGGGTACACGGACTTCTCGAACCCCCGCTACTACAACATCGAGTGGATGAAGCTCCTCGAGGAGTCGGTCGAGATCGTGCGGACCCACGGCTACGTGCTGACCAAGCCTGAGTGGATCCCCCCGGCGAGCGGCTTCGCCCCCTCCCAGGAGACCGCCTCCTAACTCGATGCGCATCCTCATCATCGGGGGGTCGGGTCAGCTCGGCTCCGACTTCCTGAAGGTGGCGGCCGGGCGCCACGAGGTGATCGCGCCCCCGCACGAACAGGCCGACGTCACCGACGGGCAGGCCGTGGAGCGCGTGGTGCTCGAGCATCGGCCCCAGGTCGTCGTGAACGCCGCCGCATTCCACAAGGTCGAGCTTTGCGAACAGGATCCGGCCCGAGCGTTCCAGGTGAACGCGGTCGGGGCCTGGAACTCCGCCCGGGCGGCGAAAGCGGCGGGCGCCCGAGCCGTCTTCCTGAGCAGCGACTACGTCTTCGACGGCGAGGAGTCCGGAGGCTACCGGGAGGACGATCCCACCCGGCCGCTCTCCGTCTACGGGGCCTCGAAGGTCGCCGGCGAGCACGCGACGCGCATCGCGTGCCCGGATCCGCTCATCGTGCGTGGCTCGGGGCTGTTCGGCCACGCTGGCAGCTCGGGCAAGGGCGGGAACTTCGTTGAAACGATGCTCGCCAAGGCTGAGGCGGGCGAAGCGATCTCGGTCGTGGACGACCAGGTCTTCTCGCCGACCTCCACGCACGACCTGGCCGAGCGGCTCCTCCTTCTACTGGAGCACGAGGCGCCGCCCGGGATCTACCACGCCGCCAACTCAGGTTCGTGCTCCTGGCACGGGCTTGCCCGGGAGGTCTTCGCGGCGGCCGGGGTCTCGGCCGACCTTTCGCCGCGGCCAGCGGGAGAGCAACCCGTGCGTCGTCCCCGGTGCTCGATCCTTCTGGACACGAAGAGCGCCCCCCTCGGACTTGCTCCCAGCCGTCCGTGGCAGGAGGCGCTCCGCTGGTACCTGGAACACCGCACGGCGTCTCCACCTGCTGTTTCTTGAGCGCGGATCGGCCGGAAGGACCGTTCGGCCGACAAGAAAGCGACAAAAGTAGGCTAGACGGGGGCCCCCCACCTGGACTAGTCTCCCCGGCACGCCCCTAGCAGGAGTTTTCGCGCGGCCTATGGCAGACCAGACGATCGCTGATATCTACGGTGACTTCGGCGGCCTCCGCCTGCCCCGGGAGCTGGTTGAGGCTCGCCCGAGGCAGCGCCAGGGCGCGGCGCGCCTTTACAGGCGGCTCGTAGCTGGGTTCGTCGCCGGCGACGCGATCGCGATCGGCCTCGCCGCCCTGATCTGCCGGACGATGTTGCCGGGTGGGCGTGCGCCCGTCCAGGCGTCCAGCCTGCTCCTTGGTCTGGCTCCGTTCGTGGGGGTCGCGGTCCTGGCCTCGAGCGGGCTGTACCGGATCGCAAAGCTCAGCCCTGCGGACGAATTCCGGCGGATCATCAGCGCGGTCGGGCTGAGCGGAGTCGTGCTCGGGCTGGTCGCCGACGCCGGCTCCAGGCTCCTGCTCGGCAGGCCCGATCACGCCCCGCTGACCGTGGTTTGGCTCGGCGCTTACTGGCTGTTGGCTCTGGTGCTGGTGATGAGCGCGCGCAAGGTCTTGCACCGGGTTATCCACAGGCTCCGCCGCTCGGGCGTTCTCCTGTTCCGCACGGTGATCATCGGCGCGAACGACGAGGGCTACGAGCTCGCCCGGCGGATGAAGAACCGGGGCACGGGGATGCAGACCGTGGGGATGATGGCGGTGAACGGGGAGCGCCCGCAGGACGGCACGGTGGCCGATGTTCCCCTCCTCGGCACGATCGACAGTCTTTCCGGCGTCCTCGTGTCCGAGCAGATCGATTGCGTGTTCATCGCCTCATCGGCCATGCGCCCGGAGTCCGTCACGCGGGTCCTCCAGGTCGCCAGACGGCTGAACGTCGACGTCCGCGTGTCGGCGAACATGCCGGAGATCCTGGCTTCCCGCCTGTCGGTGCAGCCGGTCGGGAACACCCTCGCGCTCTCCCTTCAGACCGCCAACCTGTCCGGCGTGCAGGCCTTCATCAAGCGGATGTTCGACATCTTCGTCGCCGGCTTGACCCTCCTGCTCACCAGCCCGGTCTTGCTGGTCTCGGCCGTCTTGATCAGGGCGACGTCCCGTGGACCGATCCTCTTCCGCCAGAAGCGGGTTGGTCGGGCCGGCGAGCTCTTCAGGATCTACAAGTTCCGCACGATGTCCGCGGATGCCGACGAGCAGGTTCACGCGCTCATCGATCTGAGCGCGGACCAGGGGCCGCTCCTGAAGATAAAGGACGACCCGAGGATCACCCGGGTCGGGCGGTTCCTGCGGAAGTGGAGCATCGACGAGCTGCCGCAACTGCTGAACGTGATCAAGGGCGACATGAGCCTCGTCGGACCCCGGCCGATGCCGGCCACCTTCGACCAGGGCTTCTACGAGGATTGGCACCTGCAGCGGCTCGAGGTGCTGCCCGGCATCACGGGTCTGTGGCAGGTGAGCGGCCGCAGCGGGCTCACCTTCGATGAGTGCGTGCAGCTTGACCTGTTCTATATCGAGAACTGGTCGGTGAGCTACGACCTCTTCATCCTCTTGAAGACCATCCCGGCCGTTATATTGGGCCGGGGCGCCTACTAGCCGCGCAGCGACCACCGAGCCGGCGCCGAAGAGCACGATGCCTAACGGACTACGGATCGCCATCATCGGGTGCCGCGGCATCCCCGCCGGTTACAGCGGCTTCGAGACCTTCGCCGAGGAGCTCACCACCCGCCTGGTCGAGCGAGGGCACGAGGTCACGGTCTACTGCCGGCGAGGCTCCCAGTACCTGGATGAGACGCCGCCGGATGAGTACAAGGGCGTGCGGCTGATCTACGCCCCCTACCTGAAGCAGCGCGAGCTCGAGACCCTGTCCCACGAGTTCATGTCGATCCTGGACTCGGTCCGGCGCGGGTTCGACCTCTACTACTTCCTGGGAACCCGTAGCGCGCCGTTCTACGTGCCCGTCAAGTGGACCAAGCGGATCGTCGTCGTCAACACGGACGGCCTGGAGTGGAAGCGTCGCAAGTGGAACAAGCTCGGCCGGACCTACCTCCGGTTCGCCGAGTGGGTGGCGGTTCGGATGGCCTCGGACTACCTGGTCTCAGACGCGAAGGGGATCGCGCAGTACTTCCGCGACACCTACCGGGTCGAGTCGCAGTACCTGACGAACGGCGCCTACGTCCTCACCGACCTGCCGGAGGGGGCGTTGGACGAGTGGGACCTTCAGCCGAAGAGCTACTACCTCGTGGCCTGCCGGATCGAGCCCGAGAACAACATCGACATCATCATCAAGGAGTTCATCGCATCCGGGTCCGACAAGGAGCTGGTGATCGCCGGTGGGATGAACTACGAGACGCCGTACTGGACCCACCTGCAGGAGCTTGGGAAAGGCGGGCGCGTCCGGTTCCTCGGGCCGGTCTACGGGCCTCAGCTCGTCGAGAAGCTCCACCTCGGTTGTTTCGGGTACCTCCACGGCCACGAGGTCGGCGGCACCAACCCCTCGTTGCTCAAGGCCATGGGGTGCGCGAACGGCGTGATCGCCTTCGACAGCATCTTCAACGCCGAGAACCTGGAGGACACCGGGATCCTGTGGGACAAGACCCCGGGCTCGCTGGCCGAGAAGATCCGCTGGGCCGAGTCGCACCCCGAGGAGTTCGCGGAGCTGGGCCGGCGTGCGCAGCAACGGATCCGCGACCACTACACCTGGGACGAGATCGCCGACCAGCACGACCGCTTCTTCCGCTCGGTCGCTCGCCGGCGAGGGCTCGCGGTGTAGGCTTCCCGCTCGGCCCTCCCGCGTGCCGGGAGCCGATAAGACGTCAGGAGCTCGTTCGTGAAGGTCGCCGTCATCGGAACAGGTCACGTCGGGCTCGTCACCGGCGTGACGCTCTCGCACCTCGGCCACGACGTCGCCTGTGTGGACGTCGACGCGGAGAAGATCGAGCAGCTTCGCCTCGGTCGGATGCCGTTCTTCGAGGAGGGCCTCTCGGAGATGCTCGCGGCCGGGATCGACTCGGGCCGGCTGCGGTTCGAGGCCGATCCCAGCCTGGTGATCCCGGGGGCGGAGGTCGTCTTCATCTGCGTCGGCACCCCGACCAACGCGGACGGTGAGGCGAACCTGCTGGCGGTCGAGCACTCGGCCGTGGACGTCGCGAACCACGCGACGGGCCCCGTCGTGGTCGTCGAGAAATCGACCGTGCCGGCGGGCACCGCCGACCGCGTCAAGGTCACGCTTCGCAAGACGCGGTCCGACATCGAGTTCCACGTCGTGTCGAACCCCGAGTTCCTGAGCGAGGGCTCGGCGCTCCGCGACTCGCTCGAGCCGGACCGCATCCTCGTCGGCGCGGATTCGCAAGCCGCCTTCGAGGCCATGAGGCGCCTCTACGAGCCGCTGACCGCTCAGGGTCGCCGCTTGATCGAGACCGACGTCCGGACGGCCGAGCTGGCCAAGCACGCGTGCAACGCGTTCCTCGCGCTGAAGATCTCCTACGCGAACGCGCTCGCTCGGGTGTGCGAGCTGGCCGGCGCGGACGTGACCGCGGTGACCGATGCGATGGGATCTGACCCGCGGATCGGGAGCGCGTTCCTGGGCGCGGGCCTCGGCTACGGCGGGTACTGCTTCCCGAAGGACGTTCCCGCCTTCCAGAACCTCGCGGAGCGCCTCGGCTATCCCTTCCCCTTGCTCTCGGAGATCGTGCGGATCAACGACGAGGCCCTCGACGCGGCCGTGGACAAGGTTCGGGAGATCGTGTGGAACCTGCAGGGCAAGCGGATCGCGCTCCTCGGGCTCGCATACAAGCCCGAGACCGACGACGTCCGTTTCTCTCCGGCGCTCGCTCTGGCCCGCAAGATCCTCGACCTCGGCGCCGAGGTCGTCGGCTACGACCCCGAGGCGGCGTCCAACGCTGAGCGAGAGGTCCCCGGGCTCACGATCGCCGGCGATCCGTACGAGGCCGCCGACGGCGCGCATTGCCTGGTGCTGGCGACCGCGTGGAACGAGTTCCGGGCGCTCGACCTCGCCAGGCTGAAGGAGAAGATGGCGCACGCCGTCGTCGTCGACGGCCGCAACTTCCTGGATCCGGCGTCTCTGGTGGAGGCGGGCTTCGAGTACTACCCGGCGGGAAGGCCGCCGATGGTCCAGAC
>JBGPKY010000062.1:0-12641 GCA_041486205.1 Actinomycetota bacterium | reverse complement strand
GTGATCGCCTCCTTCGTGGGGCTCGGGTTGGTGACCTCCTACGCGAGCGGGTTCGGCTGGGAGGGCTACCTATTGCGGTTGTTCGGTTGGGATTCTGGGCCACTCAACGGGAGCAGCATCGGGCTGCTCATCGCCTTCGTGCTCGCCGGAGCGCTGTATGCGGGGTTGAGCACTGCCTTGCCTTCGCCGGGACGGTCCGAAACGGTTCGCGTGCCGTGAGGGACGTGCCGCTGCTCGTGGTCGTGGACATGCAGCGGGTGTTCCGCGACGCCGACAGCCCGTGGGCGACGCCGGGCTTCGACGAGCTGGCCGAACCGATCACGCGGCTCGTAGACGCCTACGCAGACCGGGTGGTCTTCACGCGGTTCCTCGTGCCCGAGGAGCCGCAGGGGAGTTGGGTTCCCTACTACGCGCGCTGGGAAGAGGTGACGAAGCCCGAGCGGAAGCCGTGGTTGGATCTCGCCGAACCTTACGCGTCGATGCATCCCCGGACCATCGACAAGCCGGCCTTCTCGAAGTGGGGACCGGAGATGGCGTCGTTGGCGGGCCCCTCGCGGACCCTCGTGCTATGTGGGGTCGCGACCGATTGTTGCGTCATCGCGACCGCGATACCCGCAGCTGACGCAGGGATGTTCGTGCGGGTGGTCGCCGATGCTTGCCGGGGCGTGAACGCATCGGCGCACGAGCGGGCGATCGGCCTGGCCGCCGGGTTCATGGATCAGATCCGGATCACGACCGTAGACGAGGAACTGAGCCGGATCAACGCGTCGCGCTTGGCCGGCTGACGTGGATCCCGTTCCGCCGCAACGAGCTTGGAACACCTGGGACGCGGAACATCCGGCCTGCGCCATCCACCTCCCAAGCGGTTTCGCGGTTCGGCTTTCGGCCTACAGCGCGAGCGAGGGCCGGTACACGGACTTCCCGTTCGACGTTGAGGCCACGCGGCTCGGTCCTCATGCGCTCGACGGATCCTTCGCCGACGTCGAGCTCGTTCACGCGGGCTCGCGGTTGCGATTGCGGTTCGCCTCGGCGGCGGGAGGCGCGATCGCCGGCGAAGTCGACGTGCTCGAAACGGCGGAGTGGGGCTTGCGCTTCTGGTATCTGCTGGCCGTCGGGTTCGCGCCGGGGTTCGGTGAAGGGGAGGTTCGCCTCGCGGTACCCGACGGCGAGGCGGTCTACGTTGATCCTCCGGCCGTGACCGGCCTGGCATCGGACGGCGCCGCCTCAGCGTTCGTCGTCACGGTGCGTCCCGTCAACGCGTTCGCCTACGGTGATCCGTCAGAGGCGAGGCGGGAGTTCGAAGAAGGCGGCTACTACGCGCGACCGGAGGCCCCTCGGGAGCGCGGGCGATGGGCGCTGTTCCGGTTCAACGCGGTGGAGCAGCGAGTCACGTTCGCCGCCGCCGTTGCGCCGAACGAGGGTTCCGCGGTCGCAGCAGCGCGCGCAGCTCTTGCCGGAGCCTCGTTCCCACCGAGCTCCGCGAGCGCTCTCGAAACCGGCGTCGAGCGGCCGGCGGGCGCCGACGCCATCCGAGACGTACTCGCGTGGAACACGGTGTGGGATCCGCTCAACCGTCGTCCCTACACCGCCGCGACGCGTGGATGGGTGGCGACGAAGTTCGGCGGCTGGATCGTCTGGCAGCTCGACGCGTTCCTGCACTCGATCGTTGCGGCCGAGCTAGGTGATCGCGAAGTCGCGGAAGCGAACATCGACGCAGCACTCTCGCTCGCGACGAACCGTGGGAACCTCGCTGCGCTCGGCAGCGGCGTGACGAGCTGGGTCGACCGCTCACACCCTCCGCTCGGAGGGCTCGCGACCTGGTGGGTTCGCAAGCGACTCGACGATCCCGCAGTCCTGGAGCGAGCGTTCCCGGTTCTCGCGCGCGCTCACGCGTGGTGGTTCGCGAACCGCGATGGGAACGGGAACGGCCTCCTGGAGTACGGCTCATCACCCGTGGGAGACGGGCATTTCGTTCACACGAAACTAGCGGCGATGGACGAATCCGCGATGGACAACTCGCCCGTCCACGACGGAGCCGAGTTCCGGGTCGACACCCACACGCTCGACGTGGAGGACGTCGGGCTGAACAGCTTGCTGGTGCTCGACGCCGAGATGCTCGCGCGGATGGCCGGCGAACTCGGCCGGACGGAGGAGGCGACGGAGCTACGGGAACGCGGAGCGCATCTCGCCGAGCTCGTTCGCGCGAACCTGTGGGACGCGGAGCGCGGGGTGTTCGCGAACCGGAAGTGGGACGGGGGTTTCGTCGGCAGCGTCTCGCCGACCAGCTTCTACCCCCTCCTCGCCGGGATCGCGACTCCGGAGCAGGCCCAGGCGTCGGTGCGCGGATGGCTGCTCGATCCCGGAAGGTTCTGGACCGACTGGCCGGTCGCGTGCACGCCGCTCGATGATCGGGCGGCTCTGGACAACGTCTACTGGCGCGGACGCGTGTGGCCGCCGCTCAACTTCCTCGTCTATCTGGCTCTGAGACGGCTCGGACAGGACCGCGCGGCATCGGAGCTCGCGCGACGCGGAGAGATCATGTTCCGCCGAGGCTGGCACGATCGGCGATCGTTCGAGAACTTCAACCAGCGTTCGGGCGTAGGCGGAGACTCACCGGATGCCGACGCGTTCTACACGTGGGGATCGCTCCTGCCGCTCCTCGCCGTGATCGACGAGCGCGGGGGGAATCCCTGGGACGACGTCATCGGCCGCTAGCGAGCAGCTCTTCCAGCTCGTCGCGGTTCGGCATGCTCCCTCTAGCTCCGAGCCCGCGCGTCGCGAGCGCGCCTGCCGCGGCCCCGACCACGACCGCGTGTTCGATGTCTGCACCCTCCGTCAGCGCCCAGGCCAGCCCGCCGTTGAACGCGTCGCCGGCTCCCGTTGTGTCCACGACCTCGACCGGGAACGCCGGAATGTGCAGCCGCGTCTCGCCGCGCCGATAGAGGTCTGCGCCCTCCGAGCCGCGTGTCACGACGACCGCGCCGGCTCCCGCGTGGAGCAGCGCATCCACCGAGGCGAACCCGAGCCCGACGGCCTCGTGCTGGTTCGGTGTGAGTACATCGCAGAGACCGGCCAACTCGGCGGTGATGGGTCGCGCGGGGGCTGGGTTCAGAACGAAGCGCGACCCGTGGGCGCGGGCTCCTTCGGCCGCGGCCCTCACGGCCTCCTCGGGGATCTCCTGGTTCGCGAGAACCACATCGCCGGGGCCGGCGAGCTCCTCCATCGCGGCCGTCACCTCGTGCCGACCGACGGCGGCGTTCGCACCCGAGGCGACGCCGATGAGGTTCCCGCCCTGGGCATCCACGAGGATGGACGCGACGCCGGTCGGCGCTTCGACGACGGAAAGGCGGCTGAGGTCGACGCCTTCGGACTCGAGCTCCTCACGCGCTTCTCGGCCGTGGTCGTCGTCTCCGATCGCGCCGACGAGCCAGGTCCCGGCCCCGAGTCGCGCGGCTGCGACGGCTTGGTTCGCGCCCTTGCCTCCTTGCCGGATCGAAAGCTCGCCGCCGCTCACGGTCTCCCCGGGTCGGGGGAGCCGCTGCAGGCGAAGGACGAGGTCGACGTTCACCGACCCGACGACGATCACCGAGCCGGCCGTCGTCACTCCGTCCCGAAGAGCCGGTCTCCGAAGTCTCCAAGGCCCGGCAGGATGTAGCCGTGCTCGTTCAGCTCCCGGTCCACGGCTCCAGTGAAGATCGGAACGTCAGGGTGGTCGGCCTGCATCCGCGTGATGCCTTCGGGCGCCGCGACTACGCAGACGAACCGAACGCTTGCCGGGTTGCCTTGCTTGACCGCGGCGCAGCCGGCCGAGCCGGAGCCGCCGGTCGCGAGCATCGGGTCGAGCACTAGGACGTGGCGGCCCGCAACAGGTGGGAGCTTCTCGTAGTAGGACTGCGGTAGCAGCGACGCCTCGTCGCGCTGGAGGCCGATATAGCCGACCAGCATCTCCGGGAACAGCTCGGTCACCGCCTCCAACATACCGAGCCCGGCCCGCAGGATCGGGACGGCAACGAGTTCGCCGGCGATGACCTTCTGCGTCGTGCGCTCCAGCGGGGTCTCGACCTCGATCTCCTTCGTCGAGAGGTCGCGAACGGCCTCCAGCGTGAGCGTGAGCGCGAGACGCTTGGCGAGGGTGCGGAAGACCGGTGGAGGGGTTTCTCGGTCGCGGAGCGACGCCAGCAGGTGGCTCGCGAGCGGGTGATCGACCACGGTCACGGACACCCAGGAATCGTATACGAGCAGGGCTGACGCGCCCTTCGAGCGCTGTGGGCGGGTTGCCAAACGGGCCCTTGAGCCACGACAATGGCGCTCTGATGCAGGAGTTCCTCGGCTACTGGTTCTTCTACGGCGGGCCCGGCCCGGCGTAGTCGCCTGTAGCTACCGAGTCACAGGAGACCCCGGGTCGGAAGCCCCGGGGTTCTTCGTGTCTCGGGACGACCCGCCGGAGCGGGAGGTAACCGATGGTCGTGGTGATGAAGGCCGGCGCAACCGACGCCCAGATAGAACGCGTCGCCGAGAAGGTCCGCGAGGTAGGCGGCGAGGCGTTCGTTTCACGCGGGACCGTGCACACGATCATCGGCCTCGTCGGAGATACGTCGGTTTTCCGTGGTCTCGACCTGGACAACCTGCCGGGCGTCGACCACATCATCCAGGTTGGCAAGCCCTACAAGATGGTCGCGAGATCGCTTCATCCGCAACCGTCGACCGTGAAGGTCGGTCCGGCCGCGGTCGGGCCCGAGTCGTTCACGTTGATCGCGGGACCGTGCGCCGTCGAGACGCCCGACCAGGCCATGCGTGCAGCGCGCGCCGCCAAAGAAGCCGGCGCGACGATCCTGCGCGGCGGCGCGTACAAGCCGCGGTCGTCTCCGTACTCGTTCCAGGGACTGGGAGAACGGGGTCTCGAGATCCTCGCCGAGTGCCGCGCCCAGACGGGACTTCCGGTCGTGACCGAGGTCGTCGAGCCCGCAGACGTTGAGCTGGTCGCGACATGGGCCGACGCCCTCCAGATCGGCACGCGCAACATGCAGAACTTCGCACTACTGAAGGAGGTCGGTGCGACGCACAAGCCGGTCATGCTGAAGCGCGGTCTCTCCGCGACGGTCGAGGAATGGCTGATGGCGGCGGAGTACATCGCCCAACGCGGCAACTCCGAGATCATCTTGTGCGAACGCGGCATCCGAACGTTCGAACCGTCGACACGGAACACGCTCGACCTCGGCGGCATGGCCGTCGCCCAGATGGAGAGTCACCTCCCGGTGATCGTCGATCCTTCGCACGCGACGGGCCACAAGGAGCTGGTCGCACCGATGGCGCGCGCGGCGATCGCGGCCGGCGCCGATGGCGTCATGGTCGACGTGCACCACGACCCCGGTCAGGCGCTCTGCGATGGGCAGCAGGCGCTCGTTCCCGCCGAGCTGATGGCGATGGCGAAGGAGCTTGCTTCGCTCGCGGCCACTCTCGGACGGAAGATGGAGTCGCCGGTCTAGCTCGTCTAGACGATAGGCGTGAGCTCGGCTATCTCGCACGAGCCGCGCCACTGCGTGATCCGGTCGGCGGGGGAACCGACTCGGCTGCGGCGACGATCGGCGAGCGCCTTCGCGGCCTCTTCCCACTCCGCGCCCTCCAGCGTGCGCGCGGCAGCGTGGAACTCGTCCAGCGACGTGTCGCGGCCCTTGCGGCGAGTGACCACGAGGACCTCCGGCGCGCCGGGGATGCCGGGCACGGTCTGCTCCTCCGGCCCGGGAACCTTCTTCGACAGGACGAGGATCTTCCCGTTCTTGTAGGAGAACCAGACCGGCGCCGTCCGTCGCGAGCCCTTGCCCTCGACGCCGACCCAGATCACGTCGGACTTCTTCAGCCCGTCCTCCAGCTCCTTCGGGAGCTTGGCCGGAGCCTGCTGAACCAGCACCGGAACCTCGATCTCGCCGATGATCTGCTCGTCGATCATGAACGAGATGACGTAGTTGCCGGCCTCGTCGAACAGCGCGTTGGAGATCAGGTCGCGCTCCTCCGTGAGATCCATCGTTCCGAGCATCCTTCGAGCGAACGGGCCCCACCGCAGGGCGGTGCGGCCCGAGGGCCCGATGAATCGGATCTCCTCGGTCACCATCCCCGTGCCGATCTTCCAGGCCCGGTACACCGTGAAGGGCAGCGCGCGCCCCGGAACACCGAGGAGGTAGATGCCGGCAGGACCTCGGTCGCCCTGAGCATCGTGGACCCGCTGGTCCAGGACGTTCGCGAAAACGAGCTCTCCAACGGTCATCGGCCCGAAAGGATAGCCGACGGGCTCACGCACTGCGGGCGAGCCAGAGCCGCGGTTCCTCGATCTCCGGAAGCGACGGCAGCGCTTCGGGCGAGTCCCACATCCGCGAGAGGGTGACCTCGTCCGTTTGCTCAGCGACGGTGTCGCAGAAGACCTTCCCCAGGCGGTACTGGTCGCGCTTCATCTCGATGCCGAGGAGCCGCTCGAAGACCGGGTCTGCCTGTTCGCCCTCTCGGTAGCGAAGCATCGCCTCCTCGATCCTGGCGTACGTCGACAGCAGTCTCCTACCGAGCGCGTGCATCACGTGGTCGCCGTAGCCCTCGGCCGCCGCCATGAACGCCTGGATGCGGCCGAGCTTCAGGCGTTGTTCGTGGTCGAGCACGGCGCCGAACAGCCCCTCGTCGCCTTCGAACATGCGCTGCATAGCCTCCGGGTCCGAGGGGTCGAGCGACTCCACGCGCTGTCGGAGGGAAGTGACGTCGAACTCGAGGGTTGACAAGAAGTCCTCGAGCAGCGATCGGAAGCGGGGCAGTGCCCACGGCCTCGCGAACTCGAACCGGTGTGTGATCTCGTGCAGAGCGACCCACGTGCGGAACTCGGTCGGCTCGAGGCTCCAATCGTGTTCGAACGCGGCGACGTTCGGGACGACGAACAGCAGCCGTCCGATGCCCTCCCGCGGGACCGCGATGTCGAACTGGCCCAGCACGTGCTGTCCGAGCGAACCTAGGACCGTCCCGACCTGCGCGCCCAGGAGCAGCGGCGCTAGCTGCTCGATCATCTGTCCCGCGATGCCGGCGCCATCCTCCGGCGCAGCCTCGAACTGCATCTTCGCGAGCGCGCCGGCGACCCTAGCAGCCGACGGTTCGATCAGCGAACGCAGGCCCTCCAGGTTCGTCTGGACCCACTGCGCGCGGCGAACGGCCTCGACCTTCGCGACGTCGGCCGGCGGCTCCAGACCCGTGAAGGACGCGACCTGCAGCTCCGCCAGGCGGACGGCTTCCTCGAACCCGCGCTGATCCTCGTCCCTCGGCGCCGGATCTTCCTTGCCCCAGGAGGCAGATGCGATCCCGATCTGCCTCGCGAGCTCCCAGTTCACCGGTCCGCTCGAGGAGAGCAGCACCCTCTGGATCTCCCGGAACAACGGCACGTCGTTCCACATCTCGGGTGGGAGGCCCGGTCCCCGCGGTTCGTCCATAGGGGTCATCGTAGTCGCGGCGGCGCCGAACGCCGTTCCCTTCCTACAATGGCCGGGTGCGCGATCGACTTCTCGTTCGGATCACTGCCGAACCCATCGCCGTCCAGGATGCGCTGGATCACGTCGGCGATGCCACGGTGGGCGGGACGTGCGTGTTCCTGGGCACGGTGCGCGACCATTCTCAGGCGGGCGAGGTGACCGGTCTCACCTACGAGGCGTGGCAGGAGCTGGCCGCGAAGCGCCTCGAGGAGCTCGCAGCCGAGATGTTCGAGAAGTGGCCGCTCCAGAAGGTCGCGCTTCTGCACCGGACCGGAGACCTTGGGGTCGGAGAGGTCTCCGTCATCATCGCCTGTTCCTCCGCGCATCGGGCCGAGGCGTTCGAGGCTTGCCGCCACGGCATCGAGCGTCTGAAGGAAGACGTCCCCATCTGGAAGAAGGAACACCTCGCGACAGGTGAGTCCGGCTGGGTGATGGGGAGCTAGATGGGGCGCGACGTCGCGATAGACCTAGGTACGGCGAACACGCTCGTCTACAAGCAGGGTGAGGGGATCGTCTTCAACGAGCCCACCGTCGTCGCGATGAACGCGAACACCGGTGTCGTCGAGGCCATGGGTGAGGAGGCGTGGCAGATGATCGGCGGCCGCTCCGGCCAGGTCGTCGCCGTGCGGCCGATGCGCTACGGCGTGATGACCGAGTTCGACATCACGCAGCGGATGATCCATGTGGTCCTTCGCCGCGTCGGTGTTTCGAAGTTCCCCAAGCCACGTGTCCTCGTATCGATCCCGTCGGAGAGCTCAGAGGTCGAACGCCGCGCGATCGAAGAAGCGGTTCGATTCGCCGGTGGCCGGGGCGTCGTGCTCGTCGAAGAACCGCTGGCGGCCGCGATCGGCGCCGGTCTTCCGATCCACGAGCCGATCGGCAACCTGGTCGTCGACATCGGCGGTGGTATGTCGGAGATGGCGGTCGTTTCGATGGGCGGTGTCGTGTCGGGAGGCTCGGTGAAGCTCGGCGGGTTCGACATCGACGCGGCTATCCAAGACCACATACACCGCGAGTACGGCGTGGCGATCGGCGAGAAGGCCGCCGAGGACGTCAAGATCGCGATCGGCTCCGCGTTCCCGTCTCCGCAGACACGCGCCGCAGCGGTGCAGGGCCGGGAACTGTCGTCCGGCGCCCCACGCGAAGTCACCGTGACCGAGGACGAGATCCGCGCGGCGATCGCGGAGCCCGTCCGCGGGATCGTCGAGGGAGCCCGACGCTGTCTCGCTGAGTCGCCGCCCGAGCTCACCCATGATGTCCTCGAGACCGGCATGTTCCTGACCGGCGGCGGCGGGCTCCTGAGAGGGCTCGACATGCTGCTCGCCCAGGAGTGCGAGGTCCCGGTCCATCTCACGGAACGCCCGTTGGAGACCGTGGTGCTCGGCGCCGGCGCGATGCTCGAACACCTCGACGACTACAAGGGGGCGTTCCAGTTCGTGAGGCGCAGATGACGTTCTCGATCGTGGCGGCCGACATCGGATCAGGGGATGTGGGTGTCGCCGTGGCTTCAAAGTTCCCCTCGGTCGGAGCCGTGGTGTCGTGGGCCCGGGCGGGTGTCGGAGCCGTTGCGACGCAGTCGTGGGCGAACACGGCGTTCGGTCCAGAGGGGCTGGACCTCATGGGGTCCGGGATGAGCTCGCGGACGACTCTCGACCGGCTCCTGGCGGCCGACGAGGGGCGCGAGCGGAGGCAGGCCGGGCTCATCGACGCGCGCGGCCTCGCGGCGACGTTCACCGGCACCGAGTGCATGACGTGGGCGGGTGGCATCACAGGCGAAGGCTTCGCTTGCCAGGGCAACATACTCGCAGGCGAACAGGTGGTCGTGGCGATGGCCGGGGCGTTCGCCAGGGCCGAAGGCGACCTGGTCGACCGGCTTCTCTCCGCCCTCGTAGCCGGCGACGCGGCCGGCGGCGATCGTCGCGGCAGGCAGTCGGCGGCCTTGCTCGTGGTGCGGGAGGCCGGCGGGTATGAGGGTTTCAACGATCGATACGTCGACGTTCGGGTCGACGATCATCCGGCGTCGGTGTCCGAGCTCGCGCGAGTGTTCGACGTGTACGACCGCGAGCTGCTCGTCCGGAACGATCCGTTGCTACCCACCGACGCGGATCTCGTCTCCGAGATCCAGCGTCGCCTCGCTGGGCGGGGGAGCTACGCGGGTGGCGCCACCGGCGTGATGGATGGGGCGACGCGGGCGGCGCTTGCTTCCTTCGCCTGGGAGTTCAACCTCGAGGGACGACTGCGCGACGACGATCAGCTTTCCGAGACGCTGCTACGCGACCTGCGCGATCTCACGCCCGAGATCTACTGACCCCGGGGTCACCCTTTGCCGAAGAACTTCGCGATCGTCTGGTTGACGATGTGTCCGGCCTGGTACAGGCCGAGCGCTAGGGCCGTCGCCGTGAAGGCTACGAGCACCACGATGCCGAACACACCCGCGAGGCGCGTTCGGAGCGTGAGCCGTCCCGCTACCGCAAGGGGCACGTAGGTGACGTGTTCTGTCGCAACACCCCCGGAGGCGGCCGGATCCCACCCCGTATCGAGTTGCTCCTCGGGTAGGAATCCACGCGGTTCGGTCTGTTCTTGAGGCTCCCGGAGCGACACGACGTAGACGACGGCCGCGACCAGCAAGGAAACGGCAACCACGCCCGCGTACGCCATCGCACCTCCTTGGACCGGAGCGTACTCCCAGTGGTTCCCGTCCGTGTTCGCGCCGCGCCCGTACCATGGCTGGTCGTGCGTTCCTGGAACTGGAAGAAGCTCGCGATCTTGGTGGTCGTCTTCGCGGCCGTCTTCGTGGCGAGCGACGTGTGGCTGCCGCTGTACTCGGAGGGGCCCGGCCCGGCCCGCGAGGTTGAACCCCTGATCCATGTGACCGGCCGCACCGAGTACGCTTCGCAGGGGAAGTTCGTCATGACCTCGGTCGTCTTCGAACAACTCACCGCTATCGGGGCGCTCCTTGCCTGGCTCGACCCCAACCGCTCCGTCCTGGGCCGTGCCGATCTGTACGCGCCCGGCGAAACCCAGCAACAGGAACACGCTCGCGCGATCTCGCAGATGGACCAGAGCAAGCTCGATGCTGCGTACGTCGTGCTGACCGCGCTGGGGGGATACCCGAAGGAGCACGGCACCGGCGCGCTCGTTGAGGGGGTTGTCGCCGGCTGTGCGGCCGACGGCGAACTCTTCCCCGGTGATCTGATCGTATCGATCGATGGCACCCAGATCTCCGGACGCGCCGCGGCTTCGAAGGCGATCGAGGCGGCCCCATCGGGATCGGAGCTGACGTTCGGCATCCGGGTCGACGGGAAGCCGCAGTCCGTGGACCTCCTGCGACAACCGTGCGGCGGGCAGACGCAACCGCACGTCGGTGTCTACCTGATCCCGAACTTCCCTTTCGGGATCAGCATCTCGAGCGGTGACATCGGCGGGCCCTCGGCCGGTTTGATGTGGGCACTGGGCCTGTACGACCTGCTCACGCCCGGAGATCTCACCGGTGGGCGCACGATCGCCGGCACCGGCGAGATCGGACTGGACGGCAAGGTCTACCCGATCGGCGGCATAGCCTCGAAGCTCGTCGCCGCTTCCCGCGTCGGAGCCACCGTGTTCCTCGTGCCGCACGACAACTGGGCGGAGGCGCAAGCTGCGGGCGACCACGGCATGACGCTGATCGAAGTGTCGACCTTCCAGGACGCGCTCGACTCCCTGCAAGGGCAGGCATAGCCCTCCATCGCAAGGGCCGGTGATAGGCTGGCCCCGCACGCGTCGGGAAAAGAGGGGAAGGCGTGGTACGGGTTCCACCAGTAGCAACCGGCGGCCGCCGCTGGTTCCTCGTCGTGGCGGCGATCGTCGTTGGGCTCTTCATCGCTTTCACCGCGTTGTCGGGGTTCTTCATCGACCTGTTGTGGTTCCGCGAGGTCGGTTTCTCGGACGTCTTCTGGACGATCCTGCGGACGAAGGTCGCGCTCGGGCTCGTCTTCGGCGTGGCGTTCTTCGCGCTGCTGTACGTGAACCTCCTCATCGTCCGGATGTTCACGCCCCGGTATCGCGCGGTCACGCTCGAACAGGAGATCATCGAGCGCTACAGGGTGCAGTTCGAGCCGTACGCCTGGTGGCTGCTGCCGCTCATCGCGATCGTGATCGGTGCTTTCGTCGGATTCGGCGTGACCACGCAGTGGCGGACGTTCCTGCTGTGGCGCAACTCATCCGGTGTGTCCTTCAACAGCCCCGACCCGCTCTTCGGACGCGACGCGGGTTTCTACATCTTCCGACTCCCGTGGCTCGAGTTCCTCCAGGGATGGCTGTTCTCCTCGCTGATAGGTGTCACCTTCCTGAGCGCGATCGCTCACTATCTGTGGGGCGGGATCCGGCCGCAGGCGCCTGCGCTCGGCGACAAGGTCTCGCCGCAGGTGAAGGCCCACTTGTCCGTGCTCCTCGGCCTCATCTTCCTCACCAAGGCTTGGGGGTACTACCTGGGCAAGTTCGACCTGCTCACCTCCAAGCGAGGCGTCGTGAACGGCGCCTCGTATACGGATGTGAAGGCGCAGCTCCCCGCGTTGAAGCTGCTGGTCTTCATCGCGATCGTGTGCGCGATCCTGTTCCTGGTGAACATCCGCAGGCGCGGGTGGGCGCTGCCGGTGATCGCCGTCGGGCTGCTCGGTCTTTCGTCCTTCGTGGTGGGCGGCGCCTACCCGGCGTTCGTGCAGCGCTTCAGGGTGGACCCGCAGGAGTTCCAGAAGGAGCAGCCGTACATCATCGACAACATCAACGCCACCCGAGCAGCGTTCAACCTTACGAACATCGATGTGCAAGCGCGGACGCCGGGGGTGGACGTCACCCCGCAAGACGTCAAGGCGAACGACAACACGATCTCGAACATCCGTGTGTGGCGACCTCAGGTTCTGGAGCAGAACTTCCAATCGCTCCAGCGGATCAAGCAGTACTACGAGTTCCAGGACGTCGACGTCGACCGCTACGACATGAACGGGCAGCGACGGGTCCTGATGCTCTCGGCGCGCGAGGTGAACCAGGACGGCATCCCCACCGGGGGCGGTACGTGGCAGAACCGACACCTCGTCTACACGCACGGGTACGGCGCGGTGGCCTCGCAGGTGAACACGGCGACGACGGAGGGCGCGCCACTGTTCACCT
>JBGPKY010000061.1:0-12664 GCA_041486205.1 Actinomycetota bacterium | reverse complement strand
GCTCGCCGCCTGGGCGGGCGAGCGACTCGCTGCTGCGGGGATCCGCGCGTGGAAGCGCGCCGACACGCCGGCGACCATCAATCTCCTGGGACGAGCCGCAGGCCTCTTATCACGGCAAAGGCCCGAGCATTCCGAAGTCTTGTGCGAGCTTGGGATCGCCCAAAGGTGGTCGGGTGACTTCGATGGCGCCGAGGAAACGCTCAACGAAGCGATCGACTCGGCGCAGGATCGCCGAGCCGAGCTCCGAGCCCGGCTCGAACAGGCCCACGTTCGGCTCTTCAGCGAATCCGTCACGAACTCTGACGACTTGCTCCACATCGCTGCTGAGTCGATCCCGATCTTCGAGGAGCTCGGTGACGACCGCAGCCTTGGACGCGCCTGGCGGCACGTCGGATACGTTCGCGGCGGGATCCAGGGCCGTCTCGCAGACTGGCGAGAGGCAGCCGAGCGTGCGCTCGTCCACTATCGCCGCTCCGGATGGTCAGCGTCGGGCTGCTTAGCGGAGCTGGGAGCTGCGCTGCTGCACGGGCCCACGCCGGTCGATGAAGCTCTTGCTCGCTGTGATGAGCTCCTCGAGCTAACGACCGATCGAGCGGGGCAGGCGAACGTCGTCTCCTTCATGGGAGGGCTAGTCGCCCTCGAGGGTCGCTTCGACGAAGCTCGACGACTCCTCGGCGAGGCGACGGCAACATATGAAGAGATCGGCGATACGTACGCGCTCGCAAATAACAGCGGACGAGTCCTTGGCCGAGTCGAGCAGCTCTCAGGTGACGCCGCTTCGGCAGAGCGTGTTCTCCGCGAATGCTGCGGCACCTTTGAGCGAATTCACGATCAGGCGGGACTCTCGACGGTGGCGGCCGAGCTCGCAGATGCCCTCTATGTACTTGGCCGCGACGAGGAAGCGGGCGGCTGGATCGACCTTGCCCAGAAGCGTGCGGCTGACGACGATGTCAACGCTCAGCACACGTGGCGACGGGTTCGAGCGAAGCTCCTGGCCCGACAAGGCGCGTTCTCCGAGGCCAGGGCACTCGCCTTCGAGGCAGCTCGCATTGTGGGCGATACCGATGCGATCAACGACCACGGCACGGTCCTGCTCGACCTCGTCGAGGTATTGCGCGCCTCCGGCAGCCCGAACGACGCGGCAGGCTACGTTCACCAGGCGGTCGGCTTGTTCGATCGCAAGGGAAACATCGTTTCGGCAGAAGCAAGCCGCTCTCTGCTGAGCGAGCTTTCCGTGGCGTGAGCGCAGATGTTCGAAGAGCCCCGATCGGGGCTCTTCGAAGTGTGACGTGAGGGCCGACGGGCCGCGATGACTGCGACTTAGGGGCCGCCGCCGCCGCCGCCGTAGTTCGCCATGACCAAAGCCGCCACGGTGGTGATGAGATAGACGAGGATCTTCTTGCCCATTTGCGTGCCTCCTTTCTGGAGGCCACGCTCGAGGGGAGGCCCAACGGGCAAGTCACGGCGGACTCACGAATCGCTAATGACGATCGCCGCTCCTGTCGGCGCCTGAGGCGTTAGCGCTTGGCTGTCAGAGCGTCAAGGCGCATGTCGTGATGCACGCTACGAGGGATAGACGCGCGGCCCGACCCAGCCGCTCGAAACGGTGGGCTTCGAGAGCATCGCGTGCGAGGTCCAGCATGTAGCCCGGACGTCGCGTTCGATTTCGACGGCCCCGAGCGGCGGACCTCGACAGCACGCATTCGCCTGACCAAAGACGTTCTGAACGCGTCAGGCAGGTGGCTCACGTGAGCCGCGTGTGAGCGCTGTGTGAGATGCACGACGCATGTTCGGCGCATGTTGCACCCAAGACGTGTGCGGTCGCGCCAGGCCCGAAATCCCTGGATTATTGTCCTGCTGCTGATCGCCGTCGCAAGCGCCTCGGCAATGGGCAACACCACTGCGAGGGGACAGGGCGCGTCCGCTTCGGGTGGCGATGTCCGGTCGGCTCTGGGCAAGAACCCCTGTGGCCCCAATGTGCTTGTCCGAAATCGGCCAGTCCCGGTGGATCCGATTGAAGCGGCGTTCAACCGGCGCAGCTATCCGGCCGGAGGACCAGCGACCCTCGCTATCAGGGCGCACGCGTCGCGCCTCGTCGTCCAACTCTTCGCAGTGGACGGCAGGCGCTCGGGTGGCCGAAACCGAATGGCCGGCCGTCCCGTTACGCCGGCTCGGGTCGTCCGGTTGCGCAACGGGACTGCATCGCTGCGAATTCCGGTCGACTCCTGGTCGAGCGGCCTCTACTTTGCCAAGTTGAACGGCCCTGCGCGAAGCGTCGGCTTCGCCCCGTTTATCGTCCGCCCGGGGTTGGGCGACAGCCGTGTCGCCGTCGTCCTGCCGACGAACACGTGGGAGGCGTACAACTTCCGAGATGAAGATGGAGACGGAATAGGAAACACGTGGTACGCCGATCCTCGCATCCGGACCGTTCGCCTGACGCGTCCCTACCTCGATCAAGGCGTACCGCCGCACATGAGCCTCTTTACCCGTTGGCTGGTCAAGGCCCACCTGGACGCCGACTATTACTCGGACGACGATCTACAGAAGGTCCGCAGCGGTGATGCGCTCGCCCGTCGGTATGACCTGATCGTCTTCTCGGGCCACGAGGAGTACACGACGTTGCACGCGTTCGACATCATCCGGCGCTACCGCGACCTGGGCGGGAACCTCGCGTTCCTGTCGTCGAACAGCCTCTATGCGCGCGTTCAAGTGCGGGGAGACCGAATGACCTGCCTCGGCCACTTTCGCGACTTCGGTCGGCCCGAGGCTTCGGTCATCGGCGTCCAGTATCTGGATTGGTACGGCGGGAAGTACCCCAGCAAGCCGTATGTCGTTCGCGACGCGAGCGCTACGCCGTGGCTGTTTCGGGGAACGGGACTGAAGAACGGCGATCGCTTCGGCTTCAGCTACGGCGTGGAGATCGATGCGACAACTCCTCAGTCGCCTCCCCGTACGCACGTGATCGCCGATCTTCGCGGGATCTTCGGTCCTTCGGAAACAGGTCAGATGACGTACTACGAAACGGCCCGCGGCGCCAAGGTTTTCGCGTCGGGCGCCATGAACTTCGAAGCACCGCAATCGGGCGTGACGAACCGAATGTTGACGAACCTGTGGTTCTGGCTACGACGACCATGACGCTTGGGCCTCTCGCACCAGGGCAGCGCTTGTTCGGACTCGTTGGCCGCTTGCGCCGCTAGCGTAATCGGGCATCCGACGCTTGCTTCTACTCACCTTCCTCGTTCTTCTGGCAACCGGAGCGGGAGTTTGGGTTTGGCACGAGACGCGGCCGAACCCGATTGTTCGCGGATCGTCGGCAACGGAATTCGTCACGACACCCGAACGGATCGCCCACAAGGCGTCGAAGGCAAGCGCCTCAAAGATCGCCTGGCCGACCTATGGGTACAACCTCGCGCGCACGCACGTTGCGCCGGCGGGGTTCAAGCTGCGCCCGCCGTTTCGGCGCCTGTGGACGATGCGTGCTCGCTACTACGTCGAGTTCCCACCGTCGGTCGGGTACGGCAATGTCTACGTTGCCCAGCTCAAGGGCCGCCTCTTCGCGGTGGATGGCCATACAGGGCACGTGGTTTGGGAGCGGTCGTTTGCGCCGTATTGCACCTTTGCCTCGCCGACCATCAGCCACGGCCTCGTCTACCAGACCTTCCTTCCGCCACCCTGCGACTACGGGCCCCGCGGACACCCCAGCTTCACGGTCGCGGTTCGCGCTTCGACCGGGAAGGACGTGTGGTACTACCGCGGCCCGGCAAGCGAGTCGGCGACCCTGGTGCACGACGGGACGCTCTACTTCGGCTCATGGGATCACCATCTCTACGCGCTCGACGTTCGCGGGAAGCGGCCTCGCCTCCTCTGGCGGTTCGCGGCGGACGACGAGCTCAACAGCTCGCCTGCGTACGCCAACGGCACGATCTACATCGGCTCCAACGGCGGCTATGTCTACGCGATCAACGCGCGCACGGGGAAACAGCGCTGGCGTGCCGCAGCCTTCAGCCACTTCGGCACCCGCGAGTACTTCTACGCGACCCCGGCGATCGCGTACGGTCGCGTGTACATCGGCAACACGGACGGGACCGTCTACTCGTTCGGCGCAACGAGTGGACACTTGCTCTGGACGCAGCACGCGGGCACCTATGTCTACACCGCGGCGGCCGTTTGGGACAGGACTGTCTACGTCGGTTCCTACGACGGCAGCGTCTATGCGATGGACGCTGCAACGGGAGACATCCGCTGGAAGCGTGACCTAGGAGCGTCGATTCACGGCGCACCGACCGTCATGGACGGCCTCATCTACTTCTCGACGTGCGGTACGTGCGGCCACCGCAGCTCGCGATACGCGAAAATGGGGCCCCGGAGGACATTTGCGCTCGACGCACGCACAGGTGCCATCCGCTGGCGCTTCTTCGACGGCCACTACTCGCCGATCGTCTCGGACGGAGAACGCGTCTACTTGATGGGCAACACGCGCCTGTATGGTCTGGCGCCGATCGGTCGTCCTTAGAGCCTGGAGGCTGCGGAGTTCCTCGCGAGGACGTTGGAGCAGCAGCGGGCATTTGCATATCCGTAACACTCGGTGGGATCCTCGACAAGGGGGCCGATCGAGTGAGGGTGTGCGCTCGTACTCCCGATCAGGCTGTGCGAAATCCTTGTCTTGCCTGCTGCGACGGTGTGATCGATTCCAGAGGCCGATGTTCACACAGCGGCGCTTGTAAATGGCGATTCGAACGCGTCAAACAAGTGGCGGGTGTGAGCGCCGTATGAGCGCCGTGTGAGAAGCACGTCGCACAGTGCATTCATGGCAGCACACGACTTGTTGTGTTCCAACCGTCAAACCGATTGAAGAGGAGCTTGCGATGAACCCTCACCCTCGCGCTCGAGGATGGCCGCTTGCCTTCTGTCTGGCGACTGCCCTTGTGCTCATACTGCCGGCGGCGCAGGCCGCGCCCGGCGATCTCGATCCGGCCTTCGGCGCCGCGGGCAAGGTTCTCACGGACTTCGGTGGGTCGGATACGGCCAACGGCGTCGCTGTTCAAAGCGACGGGAAGATCGTCACCGCCGGGGAAACATTCGACCCGACGAGCCTTGCCGACGACTTTGCCCTTGCGCGGTACAACGTGAACGGAAGCCTCGACTCGGGCTTCGGGAGCGGGGGAAAAGTGCGAACCGACTTCGGCGGATCTGACTTCGGAACCGCGGTCGCGGTTCAGGCTGACGGCAAGATCGTCGTCGCCGGGGGCGGCTTTCTCACAGGAGTCAGCACCAGCACCGATTTCGCGCTCGCCCGCTACAACCCGGACGGAAGCCTCGATTCCACCTTCGGTGGGAGCGGGAAGGTCGTGACGGACATACATCGAGGCGATGTGGCCCTTGGCCTCGCTATCCAAGGCGATGGCAAGATCGTCGCCGTCGGTACCACGAATACGGCCGCAACCGGAATCGACTACGACTTCGCGCTCGTGCGCTACAACCCCAATGGGAGCCTCGACTCTAGCTTCGGCGGAGTGGGATGGGTCATCACACCCTTCACAACCTTTGCCTCGTCCCGCGACATTGCCGACTCAGTCGTCGTCCAGCCCGATGGGAAGATCGTTGCGGCCGGCGTTGCAAACGCCTCGACGCCGTCGGTCCAAGACTTCGCGCTCGCCCGCTACAACCCGGACGGAAGCCTCGATGGGAGCTTCGACGGGGACGGCAAGGTCGACACCCCGGATCCCGCGGCAGCCGGTGCTGAGAGCATTGCGATTCAGCCCGACGGCAAGCTCGTCGTCGCGGGAAACCTCATCGCTCGCTACGACTCGAGCGGCAGCCTCGATCCGAGTTTCGGCTCGAATGGGAAGGTTGCCCCGACCAACTACGCCGGCCGCATCGTGCTCGTGCAACCCGATCGCAAGATCGTCGTGGCCGGCGCCGCCACTGCGGGGGGCGCGGATTTCCTCGTCGCGCGACTCAAGCCCGACGGTTCAGAGGATGCGAGCTTTGGCGGCGGTGGCCCGGTCCGCACGGACTTGGGCTCGAACACTGACGATACGGCGACTGCGGCCGTCCTGCAGGCCGATCGTCGCATCGTCGTAGCGGGTGTGACCGGCCCGAGCGGCAGCAACCAGACCGACTTCGGGCTCGTGCGCTACCTGAACCCGGCGCCCGTCGTCATCACGTGCCGCGTGCCGAGCGTTCGGGGCAAGAAACTTCGCGCAGCCAAGTCGGCGATCACCAAGGCGCATTGCAGGGTCGGCAAGGTGACGCGGAAACAGTCGAGGAAGGTGAAGCGCGGTCGCGTCATCTCACAGAGCCCGCGAGCCGGAAAGACGCTTCCCAACCTCGGCAAGGTCAATCTCGTCGTGAGCCGAGGGCGCAAGCACTAGTTAGCTAACGATGCCCCCGGCATGACGGACGTCGTGAGCTACCGAAGCAGTTCTGCGCCTTGCTTTCCTCTCTGCCATTCATTTGAATAGTCGTCACCGGCGCAACTAGGCCGGTGGACCAAGCGAAGGGAGGCCTCCCATGGCCGACGATTCCGAGCAGCGTGAGCCGGAGACCGAGCGGGAAGAGACAATCGACGATCTTGACGTGCCTGAGGACCTGGCCGAGGAGACGAAAGGCGGCCGCGAGGCGGCGATCAAATGCGCGTGAGGCCTGAATCCTGATCGGCTAGCCGTGGCCGCTGTCGAGCGCGCGAATCCGGTCGTCGAGCGGGTGCTCTCCTACGATCTGGACGAGATCGTCGCGCACTATGCGGACTCCTACAGCCTCCCGCCCGACACGGCGCGCGTGCACGCGCGCGAACTTAAGCGCTACCTCGCCCTCCGCGCGCTCGACCCTGATGGTGTTTACGGAATGGCCGGCGTCGTCGACAAGTTGTGGCACGCTTTCATTCTCTTCACGAAGGACTACGCTCGTTTCTGTAGCGAGGCGGTGGGCTTCTTCGTTCATCACGTACCGAGAACAAAGAGGGAGGGCGGCCTAGACGGCTCGCCGTACGATGCCTACGCTCGGACGCTTGCGGCCTATGAGCGTGTTTTTGGCGAGCCGGCGCCCCGCGAGATCTGGCCCCGCTACCCCGACAAAGGCGTTAACTGACACCAAGCAGCGAGCTGCGTTTTGGGGCGAGCTCATCGGAGCGCAGCACGATCGAGGCCGCTCGCAAATCGCGCGGTTTTGAACATGCGCACGCAGATCTTTTCCGGAGGATGATGAGCAGGTGGCCACACTCGTCGATGCACACGAGTTCGTCGGCCTGATCCCCGCCGCTGGCCGCGGCGCTCGACTCCCTTCGCTGCTCTACCCGAAGGAGCTACTGCCTATCTACGAGAAGCCCGTTCAAGACGACGACGTCCGCCCGCGAGCGATCGCAGAATACGCGCTCGACGCGATGCGCATCGCGGAGGTCGTCCGCTGCGTCGTCGTCGTTGCGCCGCGGAAGCTCGACATCGTGACCTATCTCGGAGACGGTGCCCACCTCGGAATGGAGATCGCCTACGTCGTGCAGGAGAAGCCACGGGGACTGCCCTACGCTGTCGACCTCGCCTATCGATGGACGCGCCACATGCATGTCGTGTTCGCAATGCCCGACACGCTCTTCTGGCCGCAGCGGACGATCGCCGACCTCCGCGATCTGTACATGCGAACCGGCGCCGACCTCGCGCTCGCGGTTTTCCCCACCGATGAGCCGGAGTGCCTCGGTCCCGTGGTGCATGAGAATCAACGCGCTATCGCGGTGGTTGACAAGCCGGTTGTTCCGCCGGCTCGCAACACCTGGGGCGCGGCCGTTTGGGGACCCCGGTTCTCTGAGCTCGTCCACCGTCAGCTTCCGCCCGCGGGGGAGGCGCTCACCGAACCGGCACTCGGAGCATTCTTCAACGCCGCGATCCATGAGGGTCTCTCGGTCCGCGTTCTCGCGGTCGACGAGAACGGGGGATTCGAAGACGCGGGTACCCGCCGCGGTATCGCCCGCTGCCTCGAGCGTATGAATCGAGGATTCCTCCAATGAAGGCGCTTTTCTTCGCGATGGCTATGGGATCGTTTGGAGAAACACTGATCGGCGAGTCCTTGGCGCGGCAGGTGGCGTCGAGGGGCGTCGAGAGCCAGTTCGTCATTGAGCCAATATCCGAGAAACTCCTCGCCGACAGTGGGTTCGTCTATCACGTGCTCCATCCGGAGATGGGTCCGCTTGCCCAATCGGCTGTGGATGGAATCGTCGGCGAGTTCGGCCCCGACGTACTAGTGCTGTCTGACTACTTCCTTTTCTCCGAAGTTTTCAAGTACCGGTTTGGGTTGGATCCTTGGTTCATCGATCGTTACCGCCTGCCGATCCTGCCTATCGACATTTGGGAATGGGAGAGCACGTCATTCGAAATGGATTTCTTCGCCGACTTTCGATATCAGGTCAGTCGCCGCATAGAGAGATTGGGCACCCGTCTGCGGCCCGCCCCACTCTGCCATCTTCACGCGAATGGGGACGACGCGCTTGTCTTCAAGCTACTCGAGGGCGAAGAGCGCGTCTCCAATCGCATGAAGCAGGATCTGCGGAAGACATTCGGTATCCCCGGTGATTGCCGAGTCGTCCTGTTGACGGCCTCACGTTGGCAGCTTCGGGACATGGACGATGACGACGGAAACCGAGTTGCGCGATTCGTACCGGAGCTCGTATCGCACTATCTCGGCCAGCTTCCGCAGCAGACGCACTTTGTCGTTGCCGGCGAACCACCACCAGGGTTGGCTTTACCCGAGGAGCGCACACATTTCGTTCCGCCTTGCGCACCGGCGCGCTTCAATCTCTTGGTCGGGTCGGTCGACCTATTCGTAACGCTGAACATTTCCGCGACGACGCTCGTGCGGGCGACGCTGGCAGACGTTCCCGGGATCGTCCTTATGAATAGTCACAGCTTCAAGACTCCAGCTGAGCGGGAGGACGTACTGACCGCTGTGAATGCCAGTCGATTCGTCCGCTCGTGGGCTCAGCGGCTCGGAAGGATCTACCCGTTTCGGGTCTGGCCCATCGGTTTCCATGAGTTGATGGAGCCAATGCTTCGCGACAATGAGTACACCACCGCGATCGCACAGGCGGAGCTGCTCGATGAGGATTCCTGCCTCGACCTGATGCGTTGTCTGCTCTTCGACGAGACGACCCGTTCGGAGCTCGCCGAGGCGAGAAACGCTTATTGCGACCGACTCGCAGCGCTCGAAGACACAGGCAGCCTCTTCGCCCGAGCTGTGGGGGCCGCGAGTTGCTGAGTCTCGGTCCAGCGGCGCCTGTCCCGATCTACCAGCATGAGGGTGAGTTCGCTGCCCTGCTCGAGCTGTACCGCGAGCGCAAGCCTTTGCGAGTGCTCGAAGTGGGCACCTACTGCGGCGGCACGCTCTATCACTGGCTCCAAAACGCCAGGCCGGGGGCGGTCGTCGTCAGCGTCGACAACTATGCCTGGGGGGTCGACAACCGGCCGCTCTATAGAACCTGGGCGCCCGAGGGGGTCATCGTCGAGGCAGTCGCAGGCGATAGTCGCGATCCGAAGACGATCGCGCAGGCTGGTGCGCTGTCGCCTTATGACTGGATTTTCATTGATGCGGGCCACTACTACGAAGAGGTCAAAGCCGACTGGGAGAGCTACCGCCCGTTGGCTACGCCCTCGGCTGTTGTCTGCTTCCACGACATTCTCGAGCACCCCCACAATCCGGAGGTAGAAGTGCGCAGGCTCTGGCTGGAGATCCAAAGGGAGTACGAGACCAAGGAGATTGTTGCCGACCCGAAACCGGAATGGGGTGGCATCGGGGTCGTATTTCTGCCTTGAGAATCGACCCCGTGTTCACATTCTTAGCCGGATGACTTCTCGCGTCACCCAATCGCGAAATCCTGTCGGGTCGGCGCTTGCAGGGGGCGCCTGCGCATGGAAGGATGGCTATCCCCCAATGGTCTGATCAACCGGGCCTGCGGTGGTAAACCCGAAAGGAGGTAGACGATGTCCCCTGAGGAGCAGAACGACGAGGAGAAACTCGACTCGGACGATGAGGAGTTGAAGGATCTCGACGTATCGGAGGAGCAGGCCGAGGACGTAAAGGGCGGACGCCCCCCCTCATACAACTAATCCTTGAAGCTCGTGATCGGGGGCAAGCCCGCCACGCTTTGGGCTAGGAGTGGGGCTTCGGTGGCGCGGTCGCGTTCATACCGCGTTGCGGCGAGGCGAGTGCCCCCGGCATGAATCGAACATGCGCACGCGGTTTAGGAAGCTTCGTGCAAAAACCCTATTTGCAGCGTAAATACCGTTTCGGAACGGGGTGCGCGCCAGTGATTGCACCAGTCCCAGTGAAGCATCGCCGGTAAGGGTTGAGCTCGCTCGGTCAGGGTTTCGGTCGGCTGTCGGAGCTCGCCCGCTACGCCGACGCCGGGTCGCATGCTTCAACTCCTAGCCTGCTGAGCGCGAACCATCACGGCCGTCTCCAGCGGCGGCCATCTCCGCAGACAGCTGCCTGGATCTCGACAACCGCGGCTACGTCAGTGGTGACGCTCGGCGCCCGTAGGCTCGAGCTCGTCGTGCAGGTGACCGGCAACCGGCTTGTCCGGGCGCGCGATGAGGAAGAAGACGGCTCCGACCACCGCGATGATGAAGATCACGAGCAAGGTGATCCAGTCGTAGTTGAACAGTCCGCGACCGCTGGTCAGCCCGGTGGGCGCGACGATGTTGACGAGCATCAGGCCGAGATACACAGCGGCGATGATGCACACCGTCCAACCCCACTTGCCTAGTCGGAAGCTGCCCTCGGGGACCCACCCGCGCGCTCGGGCTACGATCGCCCCGATGACCGTGAGCAGGAACGCCAGGTAGATGCCGCTGACGCTGAACGAGATCAGCAGATAAAGGGCGTTGATGTTCGCCGGGTAGGTGATGAAGCCGAGGTCGATGTTCTTCGTCGGCGAGTAGAACACAAGCATTGCGAACAGCGCCGAGATCACCGCGCCGACCAGGAGTGCGTTGACCGGGGTCCTGAAGCGCTTGTGGACACTGGAGATCCACCCGGACGCGGGAAGTGCCCCGTCACGAGCATACGAGAAGGCAAGCCGGCTGCCCGCCCCTTGCACCGAGGTGCCGCAGGAGAAGAACGCGAAGATGATGAGCAGGAGGAGGAAGTCCTGCATGCCGGCGGAGAGCTGCGAGAGGATGAAGGGAACGCCCCCGCCCGTGACGGTCGACTTGACGGGATCGGTGTCCGGCATCGCGAGCAGCAGCGACGCGATCAGGATGAACGAGGCGATGCCGCCCCAGATCAGCGCCAGGCGCATCGACCGCGGAACTTTTCTGCCCGCATCGGCCGTCTCCTCGGAGATGTCACCCGCCGCCTCGAACCCGTAGAAGATGTAGACGGGTGACAGCACGGCGATCAGGGCGGCGCCGGTGAACCAGTGGCCCTTGAAGTCGAGACCGAGTGGGTTGCTGGCAGCGTGCTGGACGTTCTGAGTCGAGAAGAGGAAGCCGAGCCCATGATGGAAGCCGTGGATCGCGAGGATGATCGCGATGCCCAGCGTGCCCAGGATCTCGACGCCGACGCCGAACCGCGCCACGAGCCCCATGACCTTGACGCCGGTGATGTTCAGCGTGGTCTGGATGGCCAGCAGGATGATGGTGATGATGAGAATGGTGGTGTGGTTCGTCGGATCCCAGCTCGTGTCGAACCAGTTGTGGCTCAGCGTGGTCACGTACGAGACGACGCCGGTGTCGACCGAGGCCACGGTGATCAGGAGTGCGATCCCGTAGAACCAGCCCACGAACCAGCCGTAGGTAGGCCCGACCGAGAACTTGCTGTACTGGTAGAGCGCGCCCGCCACCGGGTAGTGGCTCGCCAGCTCACCGAAGACGAGGGCGACGAAGAGCATGCCGATCACCGGGATCCACATCAGCCAGACGTAGGCGGGACCGGCAGTGGCGACCCCGAGGATGAAGAGCGAGTAGATGCCCACCATCGGGGACAGGTAGGTAAACGCGACGGCGAAGTTAGAGAAGAGGCCGAGGGCGCGATTCAGCTGCGGCCTGTAGCCCAGCGCCCTGAGGCGGGCATCGTCATCCTGCGCTGCGCTTGGAACAACCGACTCAGATTGCATCTGGCCTCCGCCTCTGGAGCCTCGAGTGGTGGGGGACCCTATGGTTTCGCGTAGCCGGCTGTCAACCAGGCCCACGCGCGAGTCAGATCGAGCGCAGAAGAGAGGTATGGATTGCCACGCTTCGCGCCCGTTGACCGGCAGGCGGCAGACCCGCGCGCTTGGTTCGGCCAGATGGGCGTCCGGCCCCCGCATCAACGAGTGCGACACCCGTGGACGCCCGGCGTAACCCGTACGGAGAGATGCCCCCGGCATGAATCGAACATGCGCACGCGGTTTAGGAAACCACTGCTCTGGGAGACGCGGCAGATGACCCAGAGCGCAGCTTGAGTGCGGAGCGGTCGTCGGCCCACGGTTCTACAGGAACGCTGACACGCTTACGCAACGGCTCTGAGGGCAAAGGCGTGGTAAAACTCTTGCGCCGTACGGAGGTGGCGCGTGAGAGTGCTCGGAAGGGGAATCGTGTCAGCGTCGATCGTTCTGGCGCTGGTCGCGCTGGCCTTCGGCGGAAGGGGCGCGGCTGTCTTGCGCATGGATCCCGCTCCTGGGGACCAGGAGCGTCCGGCT
>JBGPKY010000060.1:0-12675 GCA_041486205.1 Actinomycetota bacterium | reverse complement strand
CTACGAGGCGAGCGCGGTGGTTGGTCCGGCGAGCGCCGAGCAGGGCTCCGTCTTCCGCGTCGCCGCCTACGACTTCGGCATGAAGACCAACATCCTCCGCATGCTCGCGGCAGCAGGCTGCGAAGCCACTGTCGTTCCCGCGGGAACTCCGGCCGACGAAGTCCTCGCAGGTGGCTACGACGGCGTGTTCCTATCCAATGGTCCCGGCGATCCTGCGGCGACGCCCTACGGGATCCGAGCGGCCAAAGACATGTTGGGGAAGATCCCGATCTTCGGCATCTGCCTGGGACACCAGCTCCTCGCGCTCGCCCTCGGCGGCCGCACGTACAAGATGAAGTTCGGCCACCGCGGCGTGAATCAACCTGTCAAGAACCTGACGACGGGCCGCGTCGAGGTCACGAGCCACAACCATGGCTTCGCCGTGGACCCTGAGGGCTGGAGTGCCGAAGGGCGCGGGGCCCTTGCGGAGCGGGGTGGGGGATGGACGGGCAAGCGGAGCGTGGGCCCCGCGCCCACCACCGCAAGGA
Source organism: Actinomycetota bacterium (assembly GCA_041486205.1). Classification (GTDB taxonomy): domain Bacteria; phylum Actinomycetota; class UBA4738; order UBA4738; family HRBIN12; genus JBGPKY01. The sequence continues at coordinate 12,148 of JBGPKY010000060.1, read as the reverse complement.
GCGACTTCGGCACCATCGACCTGACCCACTGGAACCTTAACGATGGCGCTCTGGAAGGGCTGCGCTGCAGGGATGCTCCGGCGTTCAGCGTGCAGTACCACCCGGAGGCGGCACCCGGGCCTCACGACTCGAGGTACCTGTTCGATGACTTCCGCGAGCTGATGTCGGGTGCCTAGGCGGCAGGACATCCACAGGATCTTGGTCGTCGGCTCCGGCCCGATCGTGATCGGTCAGGCTTGCGAGTTCGACTATTCGGGCACCCAAGCATGCAAGGTGCTGCGTCGGGAGGGATTCCACGTCTCGCTCGTCAACTCGAACCCGGCGACCATAATGACCGATCCCGAGTTCGCCGACAGGACATACATCGAGCCCCTCACGCCGGGATCGGTCCTCGCGGTCATCGAGCGTGAAAGGCCCGACGCGCTGCTGGCGACGCTCGGGGGACAGACGGCACTGAACGTCGCGGTGACGCTCGCCGAGTCCGGTGAGCTGGACCGGCTCGGCGTGAGGCTGATCGGCGCCGGCCTCGAAGCCATCCGGCGTGCCGAGGATCGAAGCGGCTTCCAACGGACGATGATCGCGGCCGGTCTTCCGATCCCTCGCGCGAGAACCGCCCGAACCGTCGACGAAGCCATGGAGGTGGGGGAGGAGATCGGTTACCCGCTGATCGTTCGCCCGTCGTTCATGCTCGGCGGCGGCGGGAGCGGATTCGCGCACGATCGCGCGCAGCTCGAGACGCTCGCCTCGCGGAGCCTCGCGCAGAGCCCGGCCACCGAGATCCTCGTCGAGGAATCCGTCGCAGGCTGGAAGGAATTCGAACTGGAGGTCATGCGGGACGGCGCAGACAACGCGGTCATCGTCTGCTCCATCGAGAACGTCGACCCGATGGGCGTGCACACCGGTGACTCGATCACCGTCGCCCCTGCGCAGACGCTGACCGATCGTGAGTACCAGCAGCTGCGCGACATGGCGCTGGCGTGCATCCGCGCGATCGGCGTCGAGACGGGCGGTTCGAACATCCAGTTCGCCGTGAACCCGCGCGACGGGCGGATCGTGCTGATCGAGATGAACCCGCGGGTCTCCCGCTCTTCGGCTCTCGCGTCGAAGGCAACCGGCTTCCCGATCGCGAAGATCGCGGCGCTGCTCGCCGTCGGTTACCGTCTCGACGAGATCACGAACGACATCACCGGGGTGACGCCGGCCGCCTTCGAGCCGACGCTCGACTACGTCGTCGTGAAGATCCCGCGGTTCGCGTTCGAGAAGTTCGCGGAAGCCGATCCGACGCTCACCTCCACCATGAAGTCCGTCGGCGAGGTGATGGCGATCGGAAGGACCTTCAAGGAGGCGCTCGGTAAAGCTTGGCGCTCTATCGAACGCCCTGGGTTCGACCTCGGGTGGCAGGATGCGGTGGTCGCGGAGGACCCGGCAGTCCCGACCGAACGACGCGTGCATATGATCGAGGCTGCGATCCGGGCCGGACGATCGGTCGACGAGATCGCTGCCGCGAGCGGGATCGACCCGTGGTTCGTCGACCAGATCGCCGAGGTGGTCGAGGAAAGCCTTGCGCTGGAGGGACGTGCGTTGTCCTCGCTCACGGCGGACGAGCTGTTGCAGGCCAAGCGGCTAGGGCTGTCGGACGTGCGCATCGCGGCGCTGACGGCTGCATCCGAAAGCGATGTCCGGAGGCGCCGAGCGACGCTTGGCGTCGTCCCAGTCTTCAAGACCGTCGACACTTGCGGCGGCGAGTTCCCTGCGCTGACGCCGTATCACTACTCCACCTACGAGGATGAAACCGAGGTCCGGCCGGCTGAACGACCGCGCGTCGTGATTCTCGGCGCGGGGCCGAACCGGATCGGACAGGGGATCGAATTCGACTACGCCTGCGTCCACGCGGCGTATGCGCTGCGTGACGCCGGCTACGAGGCAGTCATGTTGAACTCGAACCCTGAGACCGTGTCTACGGACTACGACACGAGCAGCCGGCTCTACTTCGAGCCCCTCTCGGAAGAGGACGTGCTCCGTGTGTGCGAGGTGGAGCAGCCGGTGGGCGTCATCGTGCAGCTCGGAGGGCAAACGCCGCTGAAGCTGGCACACATCTTGGAGGCCGAGGGGTTCGCGGTGCTCGGCACGAGACCCGAGTCGATCGATATGGCCGAGGACCGCGGGAAGTTCTCGGCGCTCCTCGCGGAGCTGGAGATCCCCGCGCCGCCGCACGGCGAAGCTCGTAACCTCGATGAAGCTCGCGAGGTAGCGCGCCGGATCGGGTACCCGGTGATGGTGAGACCCTCCTACGTCCTCGGAGGTCGCGCGATGGAGATCGTCTATGGGGAAGACGAGTTGGAACGGTTCGTTCGCAGCGCGGCGGAAGCGAGCCCCGACCACCCCGTGTTGATCGACCGCTTCCTCGAGGGTGCGATCGAGATCGACGTCGACGCCGTGGCGGACGGCACCGACGTCTTCATCGGCGCGGTGATGGAGCACATCGAGGAAGCGGGAGTGCACTCGGGCGATTCGTCGTGCGCGATCCCGCCGGCAACCCTCTCGGACGAAGAGTTGGAAGAGGTCGAGCGCATCACGAAGGTGCTCGCCAGGCGACTCGACGTGCGCGGCCTGATGAACCTCCAGCTCGCCGTCAAGGACGAGCAGATATGGGTCCTGGAGGCGAACCCTCGCGCGTCGCGCACGGTCCCATTCGTGTCCAAGGTGACCGGCGTGCCGCTCGCGAAGATCGCGACCCTGGTGCTCTGCGGACGGACGATAGCCGACCTGACGGAGGAGGGCCTCCTGCCGTCGGACCCGGCGCACTACAGACACCTGCCGTACACGTCCGTGAAGGCGGCCGTCTTGCCGTTCGGGCGGTTCCCGGGCGTTGACACCGTCCTTGGTCCCGAGATGAGGTCGACGGGCGAGGTCATGGGCATCGACGCGGACTCGGGAGCCGCGCTCGCGAAGGCTCTCGTCGCGAGCGGTGCGTCCCTTCCCGTCAAGGGGACCGTGTTCCTCAGCGTTGCCAATCGCGACAAACGGGCGATCCTGTTCGCGGCGAAGCGCTTCGCCGACCACGGTTTCCGGCTGCTCGCGACCAAGGGAACAGCCGGGGTTCTAGAGAGGGCCGGCATCCCCGTGGCCCGGGTGAACAAGGTGTCGGAGGGCGGCGAGAGCGTGGCCGATCTCATCCGTGCCGGCGAGGTGGACCTGGTCGTCAATACGCCGTTCGGTCGGGGCCCTAGGACCGACGGGTACTACATCCGCACGGCTGCCGCGGCCGTGGGGATCCCGTGCATCACCACGCTCCCCGGCGTCATGGCCGCGTTGAGAGGGATCGAATCCCTCCGCGACGGCTCGACCACACCGAAGAGCCTGCAGGAGTACCAGCAGATGACGCGATCGGTGGCGCTGCAACAGCGCCTCATCCTTTCCGCCGGCATCGAGACAGAGGTGGCGCCGTGAGACGCGTCCGAGCCGAGATCCTCAACACGCGACGGCTCGGCGCCTACCACTCGCTGACGCTCGTCGCGCCGGAGATCGCCGAGCGCGCGCGGCCGGGCCAATTCCTGTCGATCTCCATGCCGCAAGACCGGGTCTTCCTCCTCCGGCGCCATTTCTCGATCCATCAGGCCTCGCGCCGCGGCGGCTGGGCGGGGACACTCGAGTTCGTCTTCGATCCGCGCGGCCTGGGGACCGCGTGGCTCGGCGAGGCGAAGGCGCATCAGTTCCTCGATGTGATCGGACCGCTAGGCAAAGCTTTCGCGTACCCGCGACGGCTGAACAACTGCCTCCTCGTCTCGGAGGGGCACGGCTCGGCGTCCATCTACTTCCTCGCTCAGGAGCTTCGCGCACGCGGCAAGCGGGTCGACATGCTGGTCGGCGCCGAGACGCAGGACCGCGTCTTCAAGCCCATCGAGGCGAAACGCCTCTCACAGACCATCACGATCGTCACCGCCGACGGCAGCATGGGTGAAACAGGGAGCGTCGTGGATGCGCTGCCGGCGATGCTCGACGCGTGCGGCGCCGAAGTCATCTATGCGGCGGGCAGGAGGAGCATGCTTCGGGAGGTCGCGGGATTCTGCATCGAACGCCGGATCCCCTCGCAGGTAGCGGTCGAGGAGCAGATGGCCTGCGGACTCGGATTGTGCTTCAGCTGCGTCGTTCCGGTTGTCAGGAAGGACGGCTCGGGTTACGACAATCTTCGCGCGTGCACGGAGGGGCCAGTGTTCAACCCCGCGCGCGTCTTGTGGGATCGATGGATGGGTGAGGCGCCGCGCATGATCCCGACGCCGCCCGAGGGATTCCCGGTGGTGCGCTCGTGGCCGGGGTGAAGCAGAGCCTCGCCGTCGACCTGAACGGCCTTCGCTTCGCCCTCCCGGTTCTGGCTGCCTCCGGCTGTTTCGGCACCGGTAGGGAAGTGACCGGGCTGATGGACGTCCACAAGCTCGGCGGCGTCGTGACGAGGAGCATCACGCTCGCGCCGAACAAGGGCGCGCCAACTCCTCGTGTCGCAGAGTCGCCCTCTGGGCTCATGAGCTCGATCGGCCTTCAGAACGCCGGAGTCGAGGACTTCCTCCGGGAGGATCTGCCTCGGCTCGAGAAGATCGGGCTCCCGGTGATCGTCTCGATCGCCGGGAGCAGCCTCGAGCAGTACGTCCGCATGGCGAGCGTTCTGCAGGATCGCTCGGGGATCGTTGCGCTGGAGGTCTACCTCTCGGCTCCCGACGAGGAGCGAGGTCGTGGCGAGCCGTTCGCTTCGCGACTTGATCGCGTCATCGAGATCGTCGGTGCCGTGTCGCGCATGTCACGGTTCCCCGTCTTCGCGAAGCTCCCGGCTTTGCTTCCCGATCTCGTCGAGACGGCGCAGGCCTGTGTGCGGGCGGGCGCGCACGGCCTGACGCTGATCGATGCGATACCGGCGATGGCGGTCGACGTTGCGAAACTGAGCCCGAAGCTGGCTACCGGTTTCGGTGGGCTCTCCGGGCCGGCGATCCGCCCCATCGCGGTCGGGGCGGTCTATCGCGTAGCCCGTGAGATGCCCGAGGTCCCGATCTTCGGAGTCGGCGGTGTGACGAGCGCCGAGGACGCGATCGAGTTCCTGCTGGCGGGAGCCTGGGCCGTCCAGGTCGGCACCGCGCTGCTGGTCGATCCTCAGGCTCCGGCGGAGATCGCGGCGGGGATCGCCCAGTACCTCCGATCCAAAGGCGTCGCCTCGCCTGGGGACCTGCGAGGAAGGCTCCGGGTTCGACCTCTGGTGTCATCCTCTTGATCCCGCGTCCCGAGAACCCGCTGTGCGTCGCGCTCGACGTCTCGGACCTCGCTCGCGCGGAGGCGCTCGCGCGCGAGCTGGCAGGCTCCGTCGGCATGTTGAAGGTCGGGCTCGAGCTCGTCTGGGCCCACGGCCCTGAAGCGGTTAGACGCATCTCCTCCTATGCGCCCGTATTCGTGGACTCGAAGCTGCACGACATCCCGAACACCGTGGAGCGCGCGTCGGCGAACATCGCGAAGCTCGGCCCCGCCATGTTCAACGTGCACGCGCTCGGAGGAGAGGCGATGGTGGCGGCCGCGGTTCGCGGTGCGGCGCAAGGCGCGTCGGAGGGCGGCCACGCCCGGCCCATGGTGGTGGCGGTCACGGTGCTGTCCAGCCTCGCGGGGGAGGGACTCGCATCGCCGGCCTCACTCGCGTTCGAAGCGCGTGCGGCCGGAGCGGACGGCGTCGTCGTTTCGGGCGAAGACGTCGCCACCGTCCGCGAGGTGACGGACGAGTCGTTCTGCCTCATCGTTCCGGGGATAAGGCCGAAGGGATCCAACGGCGACGACCAGGTCCGCCTCCTGACACCGTCCGAGGCGGTCGAAAAGGGCGCCGACTACCTCGTGATCGGACGTCCGATCACCGAGTCATCCGATCCGGCAGGCTCCGCGCGGACGATCCTCGCTCAGATCCGCTGAGCGAGTCCTCGCTCGACCTTCACTCGAAGGTTGAGGGCTGATGAGAAACCGCAGGTAGCGCCCAAGAACTCGCGTTGCCCCTCGCGCGAAGGCCTGTCTATAATCCGCCCGATCCGAACCCTCGACCGAGCAAAGGAGCGCACCATGCCCCTACCTGTCCTGACGGATGAACAGCGCAAGCAGGCCCTCCAGAAGGCCGCGGAAGCCCGCCGTAAGCGCGCGGAGTTGAAAGGCGAGCTGAAGTCCGGCAAGCGAACGCTTAAGGACGTGCTGTCAAGGCAGGGCGACGACACCGTGGGCAAGATGAAGGTTTCCACCGTCCTCGAGTCCCTGCCCGGAGTGGGGAAGGTCCGGGCAAGGAAGCTCATGGAGAAGCTGGACATATCCGCCAGTCGTCGCATCCGGGGCCTCGGCGCGAAGCAGCGCGAGTCGCTCCTCGGTGAGTTCTCCAAGAGGTAGCGCGCCGGCTATCCCTGCGCGCGGGAAGCTCTTCGTCATCGCCGGCCCCTCCGGGGTCGGCAAGGGGACGGTTGTTCGGCATCTGCTGGAGCGACTCCCCGACCTGTTCCTCTCGATCTCGGTGACGACGCGTCGACCCCGTTCGATCGAGCGGGACGGGGTCGACTACCTATTCATCTCCGACGAGCGCTTCGACCAGATGATCGCCGCTGGAGAGTTGCTCGAGTGGGCCCAGGTCTTCGGCCACCGATCGGGAACGCCCGCCGCGCCCGTGGAGGCGGCTCTCTCCTCTGGACGCGACGCGATCCTCGAGATCGACGTCCAGGGGGCGGGTCAGGTTCGCGTCGTCGCCCCGCACGCCGTCCTCGTGTTCCTGGCTCCGCCCTCGATCGAGGAGCTCGAGCGGCGCCTACGAACCCGCGGGACCGAGGACGAGGAAAAGGTCGCTCGGCGCCTCGCGAAGGCGGCAGAGGAGATGGTAGAGCGGGCTTGGTTCGACCACGTCGTCGTGAACGAGGACGCCCCACAGGCATCAGCCGAGGTGGCGGCTATAATGCAGGCGTCCCACGACCCGAGCGAAGGATCTACGCACCCATGATCGAGCCGAAGATAGATGACCTGCTCGCGCAGGTGGACTCCAAGTACACGCTGGTGATCCTGGCCGCCAAGAGGGCCCGGGAGATCAACAGCTACTACAACCAGCTAGGCGAAGGCCGAGGCGAATTCGTGCCGCCCCTGATCGAGTCCGGCGGCCTGAAGAACAAGCCGCTCTCCATCGCCCTCCAGGAGATCGCGGAGGGCAAGATCAGCGGCGAGCGCCCTGACGGGGTTGGCATCAAGTAGCACACTCGCGGGACGCCGGGTGCTCCTCGGCGTCACCGGTGGCATCGCCGCCTACAAGGCCTGTGTGCTGACGCGCCTGCTGACGTCCGCGGGCGCTTCCGTTCGGGTCGCGATGACGCATTCGGCGACCCGCTTCGTGGGGGTGGAGACCTTCGCGGCGTTATCGGGTCACCGCGTCTACACCGATCTCTGGGAACAGCCGGGCGAGGTGGTACACGTTCGGCTCGCGCGTGAGGCCGACATCGCGGTCGTCGCCCCGGCGACCGCCAACGTCCTCGCGAAACTCGCTCTAGGGATCGCGGACGACCTGCTCACCTCGACACTCCTGGAGGCAACCTGTCCTCTCGTTCTCGCGCCCGCCATGCACACCGGGATGTGGGAGCACCCCGCGACGATGGGGAACGTGCGAATGCTCGAAGAGCGAGGCGCGACCATCGTCGGTCCCGTTCCGGGACCGCTCGCGGCAGGTGACGAAGGCATGGGGCGTCTCGCCGAGCCGCGCGACATCCTCGCCTCGATGGAGAACGTGCTCCGTCGCGGCCGCGACCTCGCCGATCGTCGCATCGTAGTCACGGCGGGTCCCACCTGGGAACCGATCGACCCCGTCAGGTTCGTCGGTAACCGTTCGACCGGCAAGATGGGGTTCGCCGTCGCGGCGGAAGCATCCGCGAGGGGCGCCGAAGTTACGCTGGTGGTCGGGCCCGGGACCGGAGCCCCTCCGGCCGGCGTGCGCGCAATCGACGTCACCACCGCCGAGGAGATGCGCCGTGCGGTCGTGGCGGCCGCCGAGGGAACCGACGCGGTCGTCATGGCGGCCGCAGTCGCGGATTTCCGGCCGGCGGAGCGGGCTCCCTCGAAGATCAAGAAGGCGAGCGGTGTGCCCGCGCTAGAACTGGTTCCGACGCCGGACATCCTCGCCGAGCTCGGTGCGAAGGATCCGCGGCCGGTTCTCGTGGGGTTCGCCGCCGAGACCGAGGATTTCGAGTCGTCGGCTAGAGACAAGCTCGAAACCAAAGGCCTCGACCTGGTCGTCGTCAACGAGGTCGGCCGAACGGGAACCGGCTTCGGTTCGGAGACGAACCACGCCGCCATCTTGTCCAGGTCCGGCGAGGACGAGCCGCTCCGCGACTGGACCAAACGAGAGCTCGCATCCGCGATCTGCGATCGGCTCGCCAAGTTGCTCGGAACCTGAGCGGGGTCGGCGCCGAGTGGGCCGGGCTATACTCCGGCGGTCATGAGCAAGGGCTACCTGTTCTCCTCCGAATCGGTCACCGAGGGTCACCCCGACAAGCTCGCGGATCAGATCTCCGACGCGGTCTTGGACGCGATCCTCTCCGTCGATCCGGAAGGGCGCGTGGCTTGCGAGACCCTCGTCACGACGGGCCTCGTCATGGTCGCCGGGGAGATCACCACCTCCGAGTACGTCGACATCCCATCGGTCGTTCGCTCCACCATCACCGAGATCGGCTACACGGACGCTAACTTCGGGATCGACGGACACACCTGTGGTGTCATCACGTCCATCCAAGAGCAGTCGGCCGACATCGCGCGCGGCGTCGACGACGCCCTGGAACATCGCGAGGGACATTCCGCCGACGAGCTGGACACGCTGGGCGCTGGAGATCAGGGGATGATGTTCGGCTACGCGTGCCGCGAGACGCCCGAGCTGATGCCGGTTCCGATCGCCATGGCGCACCTGCTCGCAAGGCGGCTGGCCGACGTTCGCAAGGCGGGTGTCATCCCATATCTTCGGCCCGACGGCAAGAGCCAGGTGAGCGTGGAGTACGTGGACGGCAAACCCCTTCGAGTCGACACGGTTCTGATATCCGCGCAGCATCGTGAGGAGGTCGACGTCGAGACACTGCTCGCCCCGGACGTCACGGCCGAGGTCATCGACCCGGTACTGCGAGGGTTCGACGACCTCGACACCGAGAACGTCCGTGTGCTGGTGAACCCAACGGGTCGTTTCGAGATCGGCGGCCCGAAGGCCGACACGGGCCTGACCGGTCGAAAGATCGTCGTCGACACCTACGGAGGGATGGCGCCTCACGGTGGCGGCTGCTTCTCGGGGAAGGATCCCACGAAGGTCGACCGTTCGGCCGCGTACATGGCGCGCTACGTAGCGAAGAATCTCGTCGCGGCCGGCGTCGCAGATCGCCTCCAGATCCAGGTGGCTTACGCCATCGGCACGGCGCATCCGGTGTCGCTCGCAGTGGACACGTTCGGGACGGCGCGCGTGGACCCGGGGAAGATCACCGACGTCGTTTGGGAAGCGTTCGACTTCCGGCCGGCCGCCATCATCCGCGACCTCGACCTGCGCCGGCCGATCTATAAGGACACCGCGGCCTACGGGCACTTCGGCCGCAAGGAGTTCCCCTGGGAGGCCATCGACCGCGCCGACGACCTCCGCCGCGCCTTCGAGTAGCCCTCCGGTGGTCCTCTCGGGCCCGGTCTCCGTCTGCGTCGACAGACCGCTCCTCTCGCTCGACCATCCGTTCACCTACGACCTCCCGGAGGAGCTGAGGGCCGGTGTCGGCTCACTGGTACAGGTTCCTTTCCACGGCAAGACGATCAGGGGATGGGTGCTCGGGGCGACGGATGACGTTCCCCCGAGGATGCTCAAGGTTCGCACGACCGTTTCGGAAGTTCGGGTCTTCGACCCGTCGATGCTTGACCTTTTCCGGTGGGTCTCCGAGCGATACGTTTCGCCGCTGGCTTCGGTGATCGCGAGGTCGCGTCCTCCTCGGGTCGCGGGCGAGGAGGTTGCGGTTGCGAGCGGCGGGATCCTCGCTGCCCTTGCCCCACCCTCAACCCCTCTCCGCGAGGACCCCGCCTCCTTCCGAAGCTACGGCCACGCCGCTGAACTCCGGGCCGCTCTACGTGATGGCTCCGGTTCGTTCGTGTTGCGTCCGGCGCCCGAGGACGAGGTTGCCGCTGCCGTGGAGGCCGTGACTGCGACGCTCAGTGGCGGCCGCACCGCGATAGTTCTCGTGCCGGAAGCAGATCCCTTGCCAGCCACCGCGGCCGCGGTCCGCGACGCGTGCGGGGGTTCCGTCGTGATGTTCCTCGGGGGGGACAAGCGGGAGCGCTATCGGATGTGGCTCGACATACGGTTGGGGAAGTACGCCTGTGTCATCGGAACACGGCCGGCGGTGTTCGCGCCGCTCTCGAACCTCGGGCTGATCTACGTCTCGCGAGAGAGTCACGCTCAACATCGGGAGGAGCGATCGCCTCGATACCACGTGAGGGACGTCGCCGTCGCCAGGGCGCGGATGGCGAACGCGGTGTGCGTGATGTCCGCGTTCCTTCCGTCTCTCGAGGCAAGCGCGATCGAACACGTCGCCGTCGCGCGTTCCGATAGGGCGTGGCCTCCGGTCGAGGTGGTGAAGCCCGGGCCGGAGGGACGGGCTCCGAGGCTCGTCGCGGCCCTGAAGTCGGCTCGCCGCGCGTTCCTGTTCTCGCCGTCTCCCGGCTACGGCGTCGCGCGCGTGTGCCGAGCGTGCGGAGAGCCAGCCGCCTGCGCGTCCTGCGACGGACTCCTGCGCCGCGAGGAAGGCTCGGTCCGCTGCACGGTTTGTGGCGCGGAGGGGCGCTGCGCCAGATGTGGCGCGGCCGACTTCGGTATCGTGCGCGGCGGGGCCGAGCGGGTGGAAGAGTGGGCGGCGAGCGTCGCGAGCGTCCCGGTCCACAGGATCGCGCGTGACGACGCTCCCAGACCCCCGGGCGCCGACGAAGTGCTGGTGGGCGGTCTCGAAGCGGTCAAGGACTTCGGGACCGTCGGGTTGGATCTGGTCGGTATCCTCGATGCCGATCTGGCGGCGCGCCGACCCGGCCTGGGGGCGCGGGAACGATCGCTCGCGTCGTGGATGGAGGCGGCGGCGTGGGCGCGGCCCAAGGGTCGAGTCATCGTCCAGACGGATCATCCGAACGACCCCGCGGTGCAGGCTCTCGTCACGGGCAGACCGGACAGGTTCTCGCGGGCCGAGGTCCCGCGTTTGGCGGAAGCAGGGTTCCCGGTCGGCGCGCCGGTGTTCCGGGTAGCCGGGACGGCCGACCTCGAGACCGAGATCGCGAAGCTTTCGCCCCTCACCCTGCTGACCACGGGGCTGGGAGACGAGACGGTATGCTTGCTCGCGCTCGAGCCGGACAGCGTGAACGCGTTCGGTCGCGCGGCGCGTTCGCTCGCTGAGCGAGGGATCGTGACACGGGTGGACGCCGAGCCGCACCTGTAGGGGGAACGACGTGGCCATCCTGCCGATCCGCACGCTGGGCGACCCGGTGCTCCGCGAGAACTCGCACCCGGTCGAGCGCTTCGACGAGTCGCTTCGCCGTCTCGCCGACGACATGTTCGAAACGATGTACGCGGCGCCCGGAGTCGGCCTCGCCGCCAACCAGGTCGGGATCGCGATGCGGTTCTTCGTCTTCGACGACGGCGACGGGAACGAGGGCTTCGTTGCCAACCCCGTCCTATCTTCTTTGAAGGAGGAGGAGACGAACGACGAGGGCTGTCTGTCGATCCCCGGTCCCTTCTTCCCGACGAGGCGGGCGCTCTGGGTCACGATCGCGGGTCTCGACCTCGCTGGCAAGCCGATCGAGATGACAGGAGAGGGGTTGCTGGGTCGGATCTTCCAGCACGAGACCGACCACATCAACGGGCACCTGTACATCGACCGGTTGGACGATGCGGGCAGGCGCGAGATCATGCGGATGCTGCGCGAACACGACCTGAAGCGGGCACAGGAGGCTCGGACCCTGTAGCCGCTCGGCCCGCAAGCTTAAGGGCCAGGTCCACCTTGCGCGTATCCTCGGGTCGTGACCGCCGAGCGCGTCCTTCGTATCTCGTTCTTGGGGAACGATTCTTGGTCGGTCCCTTCGCTAGAGGCGCTCGCGCGTTCGGCGCATGACGTCG
>JBGPKY010000059.1:0-12721 GCA_041486205.1 Actinomycetota bacterium | reverse complement strand
GTCCGGCATCATCAGGACTCGCTGCGGCGCAAGGGCTTCGACGAACTCCACGTCGTGACTGACCAGTACCATCGCACCGCGCCACGCCGCGAGCGCCTGTGCGATAGCCGTCCGAGACGGCGGGTCGAGGTTGTTCGTGGGCTCATCGAGCAGGAGCAGGTTGCGCTGTCCGGCGACGAGCTGCGCGAGCGCGAGCTTCGTCTTCTCGCCGCCTGAAAGGGTCCCGGCGTCCTGGAACGCCACCTCGCCGGTCAGACCGAACATCCCGAGGAGCGCCCGCAGATCCTGGTCGACTTCGGCAGACTCGGCCCGGACGTGGGAAAGCACGTCGACTCCGTCCCGGATGCCCTCGTGCTCCTGCGCGTAGTAGCCGAGCGACACGCCGGTTCCGAACCGCACACGGCCGGCGTCGGTCTCCGACACGCCCGCGAGGATCCGAAGGAGCGAGGTCTTCCCCGCGCCGTTCAGGCCCATGATGAGCAGCCGCTCGCGGCGCCCGACGTCGAACGCGATGTCCTCGAACACCATCGGGCCGCCGTAGCCCTTCGAGAGACCTTCGACCTCGAGGACGACCTTGCCGACGTGCGGCGGTTCGGGGAAGCGGAACTTCACCTTCCGTTCGCGGGTCGGCGCGGCGACGACCTGCGTCTTCAGGCGTTCGACACGCGAATCCAGTGTCTTGGCCTTTCGCGCCCGCTTCGCCGTCTGCCCGCGCATCGAATCAGCGAGCGTCTTGAGACGCTTGATCTCGGCCTCCTGGCGTCCTGCGACGCCGGCCAAGCGGGCCTCGTCCTGCCTGCGCGCCTCGCGGTATGCGGAGTAGGTTCCGCGATAGGTCACGACGGCGTCGCGATCGAGGTGAACGATCCTCGTGATGGCGGAGTCGAGCAATGAGATGTCGTGGCTGACGACGATCAGCGCCCCCTTGTACCCGGCCAGGAACTTCATCAGCCATGCCTTCGCATCACCATCGAGGTGGTTGGTCGGCTCGTCGAGCAGCAGGAGGTCCGAACCGCCGAAGAGGATCCGCGTCAACTCGAGCCGCCGGCGCTCGCCGCCGGACAGAGCACGAACGGGCAGGTCCAGTCGCGACTGAGACAACCCGAGTCCGGCGGCGATCCTGCGAACCTCGGCCTCCCCCGAGTAGCCGCCGGCCGCCCGATAGCGCTCCTCCAGCCGGGCGAACCTCGCAACGTTCGCGTCGCTATGGCGCTCCTCCAAGGCGAGCCGAAGCCTCTCGAGTCGATCCGCCATCTCCCTCAGATCTCGGGCCGAGAGCACGTAGGCGAGCCCGGTGTCTTCGTCGTTCGCGCGGTGCTGCCGAGGATCCTGGCGGAGGTACCCGAGCGCACCTCGATGCCTAACCGTGCCGGCTGCTGGTGGCGACTCGCTCGCGAGGACCTTTAGGAGACTCGTCTTCCCAGCACCGTTGCGACCGACTACCCCAACCTTGTCGCCCGATCGCAGATCGAGCGTGAACCCCTCGAGCACGGGCAGACCGCCTGCTTCGACGGCGATACCTCGAGCTTCGAGAACGCTCATCACGAACTCCTGGCTGGAGAGCTACCGGATCGATGGCCTGGGCGCCGGCGGTGTTGGAGGGGAACCTGATCCCCACGGGTCATGCTCCCACTAGACCTTCGAACATCGTCGAGCCATGCTATCGGCTGTCGTCGCCGCCCATCCGCGCTGCCAAGTGCCGCTACGGCAGCGCGAGTTTCCAGGCTCCCCGACCGTGCGTCGCCGCGTACAGCACGCGTGCCGACGGAACGATCGTCAGGCCGTACGTCGCGACCGGCGGCAGACCTGGTGCCGCTACCGTCCACACCGATCCCCCCGCTGGGAGTCGCAGCACGCCGAAATCGGTCGACGCGTAGAGGTCACCTGTGACGTCGTCGTAAACCACGTCTGTGATGGGCTGATCGCCGAGGTTGTCGCTTCGATCGGTCCAGGTCGCCGTCCCGGTCGCCGGATCGAACCGAACCTCGAACACATGACCCGGGGTCGCCGGCGTGTACGCGTCGTATCCGGAGAAGGACACCCACGCGTGATCGGGGTCGGCCGGGTCGATCGCGATCCCGCTCACGAACCGGCCGGGCGTTGGATCCGAATCGACCCGCGTCCACGTGACCGAATTCGCCGCCGGGGCGTCGACGTTGCTCGAGACGAAGACCCGGCCGATCCGCGTCGCCGCCCACATCGTGCCCGTATCGCTCGGCGCCCGCTCGGTGGCGACGACGTACTGCCCTGCGCGGTCGCCGTACACGGTGCTCGTCAGATCTCCGGTTTGCTGTCCGCCGAGCGCCTGCCAGTCGCCGCAGGGTTTGGCGAACGTGCCGGTGAGCTCGTTGCACGATGCATCCAGGAAGGCCTGATCGCCCCCGCTGTCGGTGGTTCGCCAGACGTGCTGCAGGCCGGTGAAGGCCGTGCCACTCGTCCTCGGATCCGTGATGAAGGGCGCGTAGAACGACTGGTTCTCGTGGCTCTGCGCGAGTGGGTCGCCGATCCAGTCCCACCCCATCTTGTCGGTCCCGTGGAAGTTCACGTCGGGCGTCGCGTCGAAATAGTTGTGGTAGCGGATGTTCGCGTTCGCGACGTCCGTGCCGGACTGCCCTCCGTCTCCCCCGACGGACTCGATCCACGTCGGCGAGCCTGTGAAAGCGAAGGTCCCGTTGTCCTGCGTTCCGCCGAGGATGTCGCCGAGCGGGTTCTGCGGGTTCACCGACAGGCTCTGGAACTGGATGGTTCCGAGCCCGGCGTTCAAGCTGGCGATGCTCGACGGGACCGCCGAGAGCCAGGCGGTGCAGTCTGCCATGTCGACGTTGCGGAGCTTGCGGGTGCCGCAGACGCCCGAACCGTTCACGTAGGTCTCGCTCGTTCGGACCACGCCTCCGTCGGATCCCACGAACGCGATGTTCGGGTTCGCGGGGTCGAAGACGATCGTGTGCTGATCGGGGTGCATCCCGGTCGGCGGGCTGAGCGCGTCGTTCGTCATGTCGGTGACGCTCACGCCGGCGTCCGTCGACCGGACCACAGCGCGGCCGTTCGAGCGCATCGGCAGAGCTCCACCGGCCAGCTCGTCGTAGTTCATCGCGCCGCCGAGCCAAACGGTGTCCGGCTGCCCCGGTGGAGACACCACGAACATGTCGTATCCACACTGGAACTGGCAGAACCCGTACGTGCCGAATCCAGCGGTCCCGTTCGTAGCGCTGGAGAGGAGCACCCACCCCGCGTTCGAGCCGCCTCCGAACAACGTCGCGGCGGGAACGGATGCGTCGTCTGTCCGCCACAGCACCGAGTAGCCGGCGTCATCCGAAGAGTCGCCGAGGTAGATCCTGGTCTCCGCTCCCAGATCGACGAGTGAGAACTCGGTGCGGTCACCGAACGTGTCCGTCGGGTTCGCCGTGGCGAACACCTGATGGAACTGCGAGTCCCCGTCGAGCGACGGAGACCGTCTCCACAAGCCGTATCCGAACAGCGCCGCGTACACGCTGGCAGGGTCGTTCGGATCGAGCTGGACAGAGTTCACTCCGCCCTGGAACCAGTCGACGCCGGTGCTCGGCGGATTCGGGTTCGCCGGCATGCTGAAGATCAGGTTGAACGAGGCGCCGCCGTCGGTCGTCTCGTAGAGCCCGAGCGCCGGTGCGTTGGGCGGGGTCCGGCGGCCGCCGTTCGCCGACGACGAGCCGTGTCGCGCGACGTCGGTGCCGATGTAGTAGTGGTTCGGGTTCGTTGGGTCGATCGCGATCGATCCGATCGACCGGTCCTTCGAAACGGCGACGCTGCCGGGAACCAGGCTCCAGCTCGTTCCACCGTTCGAGGATCTGAACAACCCGACGCCGGCTTCCGAGTCGCCCGAGCCGTTGGGTTCGCCTGTTCCGACGTAGAGCGTCTTGCCCGTCGGGTCGTTGGGATCAACTACGATCGAACCGATCGCGTTCGATGTCAGGCCGGTCGACACGGGCTTCCACGTTGGAGCCGAGGCTAGGGCGTTCGTGGTTCTCCACACGCCGCCACCCGCCGCTCCGACCCACAGGCGGCACGAGCCTATGGTGCAGGTCGGCCCGATGGCCATCGCGGTGACCCGGCCCGAGTTCGTCGTCTCTCGGCCTGTGTATGTAACGACGTCCGGCACGACCCCTGTCGTCGGCCCGAGCTCGGTCCAGGAGGACGCGCGAGCCAGGGCACCTTTCACCGATGAGGCCGAGGGGACGGCGCGCGCCGCTTTCAGAGCGCCGAGGACTCGACCGTGCGAGATGTAGGCGCGGGGGTAGGCCTGGCTGTCGTACAGCTCTTGCGCGGGCCCGGTGCCGACCCGGGATCCCTCGTCCGGCTCTCCGAAGGGACGGCGTTCGGTTCGGTCCCGGGCCACCTGAGCCCGCTCCCCGGGTGAACCTCCGCTGCAAGCCACAGCGAGCATCGCGAGAACGGTCGACACGATCGCGATTGCGCGCGCCGGCCGACCCGAAATGGTCACGGACACCTTGCCCCTCCTGCGGTCGTGGGTCGCGGCCAACCCTACGGAGCCCGCGCGGTCTGGTCAACCGGGACCAAAGACCTATCGAAAGGTGGGGTCCGAAGGGTTGGGTCGGGAGACGCACGCGCCCTGTGGGCGAGTTGCTGACTTCGTCGTCATAGGTGCAGGGCAGGGCTACCTCGCGACGAGCCACGAGCTCACAGATGCTTCCCTTCGATCCCCGTCGCGCGCAGCGTCCGATAGACGCTGGGCGGACGGATAGCAGACGCAGGCCGGTCTCGGGGTTGGGGTGGAGGGGTGCAGAGCGCTACCGGCCGGCAGCCACTTGTGTCGGAGGGGGGATTTGAACCCCCACGGGTTATGCACCCACTAGGCCCTCAACCTAGCGCGTCTACCAAGTTTCGCCACTCCGACGAACGCTGCGGATTCTATCAACCGGTCTCGTGCGGCTCGCTCTGACTACTTCCATTTCCAGGCGAGCCAGAAGGTCGTCATCCCGAACACGATGGCCGTGACAACCGTGATCCTGTCGAGCCTACGCTCGAGGGAGGTCCCGCCAGAGAGGCCGCCGCCACCCCCGAACATGTCGGAGAGCCCGCTCCCCTTCCCCGAGTGCAGAAGCACGAAGATCACGAGGAACAATGCCGCGACGATGTCGACGACCAGCACGATGACGTTCAGCATGGGTCGAGTCTAGCTGCCGATCGGGAGGATGTCCGCGCGGTCCTCGAGCGGGAAGTGACACGCGGCGACCTGCCCGGGGTGCTGCGGCAAGAGCAGCGGCTCCTCGTCCTTACACCGCGGGAGCTGCGCGCTCGGGCAGCGCGGGTGGAAGCGGCAACCCGACGGCGGATCGATGGGCGAAGGAACGTCGCCCTCCAGGATGATCCGCTTCTTCGCCGCCGCGAGGTCCGGGTCGGCGATGGGGACGGCCGAGAGCAGAGCGCCCGTATACGGGTGCTTGGGCGTCTTGTACAAGGTCGCTCCCTCAGCCATCTCGACGATCTTCCCCAGGTACATCACCGCCACCCGGTCGGAAACGTGTTTCACGACGGCGAGGTCGTGGGCGATGAAGAGGTAGGTCAGGTTGAATTCCGCCTGGAGGTCCTCCAGTAGGTTGAGGATCTGGGCCTGGATCGAGACATCCAAGGCGGACACCGGTTCGTCGCACACGATCAGCTTGGGTCGAAGGGCGAGCGCCCGCGCAACGCCGATGCGCTGGCGCTGACCACCCGAGAACTCGTGCGGGAACCGGTTGTAGTGCTCCGGGCTGAGGCCCACGAGCTCCATCAGCTGCTGGACCTCGGGCTTGATCCGATCCTTCGCAACCATCTTGTGAAGCTTGAACGGCTCACCGATGATGCTTCCGACTGTCTTGCGGGGATTCAGCGAAGCGAACGGATCCTGGAAGATCATCTGCATGTTGCGGCGCTGCTCCCGCAACTCCCGCCCCTTCAAGTGAGTTATGTCCCGGCCGTCGAAGGAGATCCGACCCTCGGTGGCGTCGTACAGCCGCATGATCACTCGCGCGAGGGTCGACTTGCCGCAACCGGTCTCTCCCACCAGGCCGACGGTTTCGCCGGGGTAGACCTCGAGGTCGACACCGTCGACCGCGTGCACGTTGCCGATCTTGTGCTGGAAGAGGATCCCCTGGGTGACGGGGAAGAACTTGCGAACCCCTTCCAGCTTGATCAGCGGCACACGACCGACTTCGGTGGTCGGGGCGACGCTCTGGCTCACGTCTAGGCTCATGAGCGGGCCATCACCTCCTCCTTGAGGATCCGCTCCTTGTCGGCCAACGAGAGGTGGCACGCGGAGGCGTGGTGGCCGTCCGAAGGAAGCAGCGCGGGCGTTTCCGTCCTGCAGATGTCCATGACGTACGGGCATCGGGGGTTGAACGCGCATCCCGGCGGCACGTTGATGAGTGAGGGTGGCAACCCCTTGATCGGATGCAGTCGCTCCTTGGAATCCTCATCGAGGCGGGCGATGGAGCGCAGGAGGCCCCAGGTGTACGGATGATGCGAGCCGTAGTAGATGTCGCGACGGCCGCCGAACTCGACCGCCTTGCCTGCGTACATGACCTGGATCGCGTCGCAATGCTCGGCGACCACCCCTAGGTCGTGGGTGATGATCACGACAGCGGCGTTGAACTCCTGCTTCAGCCGGTCGATGAGGTCCAGGATCTGCGCCTGCACGGTGACATCTAGGGCGGTGGTCGGCTCGTCGGCGATCAACAGGTCAGGGTTCAGCGAGAGCGCCATCGCGATCATGGCTCGCTGGCGCATGCCGCCGGAGAACTCGTGCGGGTACTGCTTCGCCCGCTCGTCCGGTCTGGGGATCCCGACCTTGCGGAGCATCTCGACGGCCTGATCGTGGGCTTCTTTCTTCGAGACCTTCTGATGGGTGCGGACGGCCTCGCTGATCTGGGTTCCGACCTTGTAGTAAGGATGCAGCGAAGTCATGGGGTCCTGGAAGATCATGCTGATCCGAGCGCCGCGTATGTTCCGCATCTCTTCGGCTGGGAGCTTCAGGAGGTCCTGCCCCTGGAAGATGACTTCGCCCTCGATCACTGCCTGGTCGGAGTGGATCAACCCCATGACGGTCAGGAAGGACACGCTCTTGCCGGAGCCGGACTCGCCAACCACACCGAGCGTTTCGCCGGGCGCGAGCGAGAACGAGATGCCGTCCACGGCCTTCACGAGCCCGTCTTCCGTCGGGAAGTGGACCGTCAGGTCCTTCACCTCGAGCAGCGGCTCCGCCACTACGTGTACCTCACCCTAGGGTCGAGGAACGCGTAGAGGACGTCGACCACGAGGTTCGCGATGACGATGAAGAACGCCGCCAGGACTGTTACCCCCATGACTCCGGGGAAGTTCCCTCCGAAGATCGCCTGAAGCGTGTATTGGCCGATGCCAGGGATGTTGAAGACCGTCTCGGTGATCACGGCGCCGCCGAGCAACGTCGCCAGGTCGAGGCCGAACATCGTCACCACGGGCGTGAGCGCCGCGCGCAGGCCATGTTTGAAGATCACTCGCCGCTCGGAAAGACCTTTGGCCCGGGCGGTACGGATATAGTCCTCGCTCATGGTTTCGATGAGGTTGCCTCGGATCATCCTCGTGTAGAAAGCAGCGAAGGTGAACGCAAGCGCGAACCACGGCAGGATGAACCGGCCGAGCGCGATCGACTTCAAGATCGGTTCCCCGGCCGGGACCCCGATCCCCGGCAACCATCCGAGTTTGAACCAGAAGAAGTAGAGCATCAGATAGGCGAGCCAGAATACCGGCGCGGAGACCCCGATCAGCGCGAACACCATCCCGGCGCGATCGACGAACGAACGCCGTTTGATCGCCGAGATGATGCCGATCGGTATCCCCACTACCAGGAACACGGCCGCCGCCCCGAGAGACAGCGTGATGGTGTACGGCAGCCGACTGTAGATCTCCTCGCTGACGGGCACGTTGTTGGCCCACGAGAAGTAGACCTGCTTGTTGAGGAAGAATCCCGGCCACGGGATCAGGCCTTTCGCGAAGCGTCCGTACTGGACCAAGAGCGGCTCGTCCAGGCCGATGCTGTGGCGGATCGCCTGGAGCTCCTGAGGTGTCGTCGCCCGCGAGCCCGCGAGGCGCCGGGCCGGATCGCCCGCCGGCAGCTTCATGAAGATGATGAACGTGAACAGGGAAACGATGAACAGGACCAGGACCATGAAGAGGGTGCGGCGGATCAGGTACCGGCCCATGACGCGGACGAGTCTACCCCGAGACAGACGGGGCCGCCCCCGGGCGGCCCCTTCTCGTCAACGGTTCGACCTAGGCTCCGCCTCCGACGAGAGCCACGTGGTCGAGCGACATCATGCCGGCCGACTGGTCGTACGTGTAGTTCAAGATCCGTGAACCGGTGAGGTCCACGTCCTTGTCGAACAACCAGGGGATCACCGGCACGGCCTGTTCCATGATGGCCTTGTCGGCGTCGGCCCAGCACTGCAGCCGCTCCTGACCGATCGGCATGACGGTGCACTTGTTGAACACGGCGTCCAGCGATGCGACGTCAGTGGTCGTGTAGCCGTCGGCCTTGAGCAGGTCGTTGCTGGCACCCACGAGGGAGTAGTTGCAGCATCCTCCGGGGCCGATAGCCGCAGAACCCAGGGTCGGCGGACCGAACGTCAGCGCGTCCGGGTAGTCCTTGAACCAACCGACGCTCGGGCAGAACGCGGCGTGTGAGGTCGGGTCGAGGCACTTGTCATACATGAACGTGTACCTGTCACCGGCCCTCACGTCGAGGCTGATCCCGATCTTCTTCGCGCTGGCCACCAGGATGGCGTTCTGCGCCGGGTAGGGATCCGCGCTGTCCGTGATGGTCAGCACGCCGTTGCACTCCGGAGCGTCGCAGATGCCGTCACCATTGGTGTCGTACTTGGAAAGCGCCATCTCGGCCTTGGCCTTGGTGACGTCGCCCTGGCCGTTCGGGCTCGCGTACGGATCGTAGTTCGCGTTGATGTCGCCGGTCAGCGAGTTCACGATGAAGTGCCCCGCGATATCGCCGAACAGTGGACCTCCACGCGTCCTGCGTAGCGCGTCCTTGTCGATGACGTAGTTCATCGCCTTACGAACGTGGATATCGTCGAACGGAGGCAGCGCGATGTTCATGGCCAGGTAGCGCACGCCGTCCGATGGGGTGGCGTGAACCTGCGTCGCCTTCGTCGGATCGGCTTGGTAGGCCGCGAGCTGCTGCGCCGGCGGCACGCCACCGAACTCCATGTCGATCGTGCCGTTGTCCACCTCGTTGGCGAGCACCTGGGCGGTGCCGCCGATCGCGACGTCGATCTCGTCCACGTACGCGGGGCGGTTCGGGTCGGTCGACGCATCCCAGGATGGGTTGCGCACGAGGGTCCAGGACCTGCCGGGGACGTAGCCACTGATGGCCGCCTGGCTCGGAGGACCGCTCGGGTCGAGCGCGTCGGTGCCCTTGAACATGTACGGGCCGGTGCCGACGAGGTAACGCCCGTAGTCCTTCGTGTGACCGGTAGCCCAACCGAGGACGGAGTTGCCCACGGGCGGGATCGGCGCCATGGCGGCCATGCTCATGCGCCACGGGAAGTCGCCGAGCGGAGCGGTCAGCGTGATGGCCAGCGTGTGGTCGTCGACGACCTTCACGCCGGAGGGAACGGTGCCCTTGGCCTCGTCGAATCCGACGATACCGCCGCCGGTGCCGCCGGACGGGGAGTAGTAGAACGAGTACCCGTTGGCGGAAGCCTGCGAATCGGATTCGCGCGCGATCGCCCGGGCGAAGTCACCCGCCGTCACCTCGACGTTGTCGAAAGGTGGCGCGTAGTGGATGCCCGACTGGATCGTGAACGTGTACGTCAGGCCGTCCGCCGAGATCTGCGGCAGGGCGGCCAGGTCCGGCTGGAGGATGTCACCGTCGTGGCTGGCATCCTGACCATTCGTCGAAACCAGCGTCCGCAGCAGGCAGCACCTGAACGGCTCGAACGACAGCGTCGAGTACTCCTTCGCCGGGTCGAACGCGTGATCCACGTCGGCCTCGATCGCCAGCTTGAGCACCCCGCCACTCTGGAGCGCTCCGGTGCTGGCACTCGGCGAACCCGTGTTCGTGCTCTTGTTGCCGCCGCCACAAGCGGCGGCCACAAGGCCTGCCACCGCCACCACGGCTACGAGCTTCAAGATCCGCTTCATGTATCCCCCTCTCCTTCTCTCTAACGACTGGGTTATCGAAGTCGTGCCCTCTCGGACCCCTCCTTTCCTCGCTTTCCCTCCTTACCGTGCTGTCCGTGGGTCGAGAGCATCTCGCAATCCGTCGCCCACCAGGTTGAAGGCGAGCGTCGTGAGGAACAGGAACAGCCCCGGGAAAAGCATCATCCACCACGCGACGGTGAAGATCCCGTTGGCATCGTTCAGCATCTTCCCCCAGGAGGGCGTCGTGTCCGGCACGCCCACCCCGAGGAAGGACAGCGCTGCTTCGAAAAGGATGTTGTTCGGGATGATCAACGTGGTGTAAACGATGATCGGGGCGGCGACGTTCGGAAGGAGCTCCCGGAACATGATCCTCAGGTTCCCGGCTCCTTGAGCGCGCGCCGCTTCCACGAACTCCTTCTCTCGGAGCGATAGCACCTGGCCGCGAACGATACGGGCGATATACGGCCAGCTGAACAAGCCGATCACGTAGCTGACGAGGAGCAGTCCCGGCTTAAGCAGACCGAACAAGCACCCGTCTTTGGTCGCGCCGCAGGCCGATACGAGTCCCAGCGAAAGCAGCAGGATCGGCAGCGAGAACACCACGTCGATCGTCCTCGACAGGAAGGTGTCGACCTTGCCGCGGTAGAACCCCGCGATCAGACCGACGGCGACGCCGATCACCACTGCGATCCCCGTCGCGAAGAACGCCACGATGAGCGATGTCCTGGCTCCGTACGCGACGCGGACCATCAGATCCCGTCCCGCCGTGTCGCCGCCGAAGTAGAACTTGAGTGAGAAGTTGGGCCCCTTCGGAAGGCCGTTCTCTTGAGTCATCTGCCTCAAGAAGGTCACGTCGTTCGGAGGATGGCCCACGAGCTTCGCGATGAGCGGAGCGAAGATCGCCACGAGGATCATGAAGACGAGGAAGACGATCCCGCCGATCGCGAACTTGTCCCGCTTGAACCGGCGGATGATGAGCTCACGGGGGCTTCGGCCGACGATGCCCTCGCTTCCGGGTGGGCCGCCCGGTTGACCGTTATCGCCGGCGATTACGTCCGGCTCAGACTGGACCTGAGCCACCTGTCCCCTGTCCCCTTTCGCGCAAACGACGGAACCCCATCGCCCCGTCGGGTGCCTCGCCCTCGCCCGTCAAGGCAGGCTCATCACTATATACGGGCGTGCTCACGGAGGGAGATTCCCCGGGGTTCGAGAGCTCAGGACCGCAGCAACGCCGTCAGGCGGGGCAGGATGCTGATGCCTCGAAGCTCACCCAAGGACCCGTTCGAGCACGCGCGCTCACCGAAGCCGGTCGAACCGTCGGGCCGCACCCCCCCCGCGCTGACGAGGAGCGGAACGGGCGCGGCCGTGTGGGCCTTTCGCACGCACGAGGTCGAGTGATCAGCGGTCACGGCGACGATCGTTCGCTTCGTATCGAGCAGCGGCAGGACCTCGCCGAAGAACGCGCGGTCGATGGCCGAGATGACATCTCGCTTGTCACCGGCCCGGCCGTCGTGAGCCGGGACGTCAGGCCCCTTGATGTGCACGTAGAGGGCGTCGAACCCCTCGAGCGCTTCGGCGGCGAGCTGCGCCCATCCCGCGTACTGCTGCTCCGCGGTCAGGGCGGGGGCGTCGACCTTGAGCCGCGGCGCGTCTACGGGAACCATCCCGAGCATCACGGCGATGCCGCGTTCGACGGGCATCTCGACGAAGCAGCCCCACGCCGGGCCGAATCGCTCGCGGATCTTCTGGAGGTGGGGAAGGTGATCACCGCCGTCGCGTGTGAGGATCAGATTCCCCGGGAGCCTGCCGTCGCGTCGGCGTTCGCGGTTCACGTCCGAGGCGTCGAGGATCTTGGCGGCGCCCTCGACGAACGCGTTCGTGAGGTCCGCCGCCCGGCGGGCCCGGTCGGTGTCTTCGAGGGGTTCGCAGCGCACCACCTCGGGTTCGAACGTTTCTAGGGCCACGCCAAGCGAACCCTCCTTCCGGTAGGCCGGGTCCGTGTTCGTGACCTCCGAGGAGAGCGAACCCTCGTCGGCTCGGATGACGAGAACGCCCCGATGTTCTACCGTGGCTTGCAGCTCGAAGGACGCGCCGGGAAGCTTTAGCTTGCGATTCACCTCTGAAGCGAGCGCGTGAGCTTCCTCGGAGGAAAGGTCGCGGCCGACCCGCCGGTCGACGATCTGCGGCCAGTCCGCGGTGGCGAAGTTCACGCGATATGCGAGCTCGCCGTCGCGGAAGTCCATGCCAGATCCGACGGCCTCGACCACTCCCCTTCCCGGGTGCTCGTCCCGCGGGTCGTATCCGAGGATGGCGAAGACCGCGATGTCGGATTCCGGCGCGATGCCAGGACCGACCGTGACGACGGTGCCCGTTCTGCCCTGCTGCGCAAGGGCATCGAGGAAGGGCGTTTCCGCCGCCTCGAGCGGCGTCTGTCCGCCGAGCTCGGGGATCGGATCGTCACCGAGACCGTCGAGGCAGACGTACAGCAGGCGCTTCACGTTCAGCGTCCTCCCTAGCGGTACTTCACGATGAGAGCGAACTCCTCCGGGTCGAG
>JBGPKY010000058.1:0-12729 GCA_041486205.1 Actinomycetota bacterium | reverse complement strand
CCGGTGATCTTGCCCCCTTGGACACGGGCGAGGGGTATCTGCTCACCCGCGAGGATCGGAACGCTGTTGCGCCGGCCGCGCAGGTCCGAGACGTCCGTGATGGCACCCGCGACCACGTCCGCGTTCGGGATATCCCGAAGTTCGAATTGCCCGCTGTCGATCAGGGTGTTCAGGTCCGTGTTCGCGGGGATGTCGACCTTGGAGACGACGACGCTCGTCTGTTCCCCTCCGCCCTGCGCGTTCTGCTTCACACCTTGCGCGTACAGGAAGACCCCGGCCGTCGCGAGCGTGGCAAGGATCAGCGCGAACACCACCACGAGTCCACGTGCCTTCATCTGTTACCCCCCTGTCGACGAATCGATCGATCCACTAGGTCTGCGTCTACTTCCGATCAGTTCACCAGCCTGATCTCGATCCCCGGGCTGCTACCGAGCGACGGGACCAACTCGACGGTAAGGACCACCGGGTTACCTGGCCGGACATCCAGGACCTTCATCTTCACGAAGTCGATCACATACGCGCTTACGACCCTGCACTGCGGACCTCTCGTACAACCTGGGTCATTCTTGACCAGCTGGCCGTTCGCCAAGATGGAGTTAGGTTCGTCGATGACCGGGAACCAGAACGTCTTGCCCTCCAGCAAGCCCCAAGTGCTCGACTGATCCCCGTTGTCGAGGCAGTCGTACGCGGGCAGCGGTTTGGGCAGAGGCCATATGCCGCCGGAGGTGATGATGTTGTTCGCATACGAGGCGGGCCGGTGGCATGAAGTGATCGGCTGGTTCCAGAGATCGAGGGCTAAGACCCCCCATCGGGGTTCCTGAAACTGCTGCGAGGAATACTCGAATGTGCACTCCGTCTGCCCCTGCAAGAGGGCCGCCTTGCAGGCCTCAAGCGGCGCGGCGTTGACGGAGATTGGCACCGTGCCCGGCGTCGCCCATGTCGCGGTGGCTTGCGCTGTGACCGAGCTCGAGCTGACCCCGAAGATCGGGGCGAAGAACATGTCTACGCTGGTCGTCAGCTTCACCGTCACGAGCTTCGCGCCGGAGCTCGTCGAGTTGTCGCACTCACCGGTCGGAGCGAAGACCAAGGGTGACGCCAGCGAGGCACCATCGTGGTTGGTGCCCGCGATCTGCAACGCGGCAGACGTCGCGGCGGCGCTGCCGTGATCGAAGGCACACTCTTGTGCGGCGGCGAGCGCGGCGGCGTCGGCCGCGCGCACCATCTCGCGCCTGACAGCAACCATGTGGCCTAGGTCGACGGTGAGGACCAGCATCCCGAGCAGGACGAAGAAGGAGAGGGCGACGATCATCATGACCGCGCCGCGCTCCTCGCCGTGTATCCGCCTCATCACTCGCATCGGAATGTCCCCTCGATCGTGCGGGTGACCGTGACGTCGCTCCAGAACGGGATGTTGATCTCGAAGTTCTGGTCCCAGCCGACCGTCACCTCCTGCCCGATCGTGTCCTGTGTGCACGCCGCGCCGCCACCGGCGACGGACACGGAGAAGTTCGTCAAGCTCGGCGTGTAATCTCCCGCCGCGTCCGTCACCCGGGTCACGGGGTCGCATAGCTGGAGACCTGCGTTGGCTTCGGCCGCCTGGACCGCCGCGCACCTGGCGCCCTCCCGAGCGGCCCCCTGGAACACCTGCATCTGGCTATAGGCGATCCCGAACTGGATCACGCCGAATAGGATGAGCACGAGCACGGGGAAGATGAGGGCGAACTCCACCGCCACCGCTCCCTCCTCGCGGGAGCATTCGATCCCTCTGCGAATCGTGTGCCTCCTCATCCGCGCCTTCCACGTCCCGCTTAAGCGCCGACACCGGTCGTCGGCCCCTCACTCCCCTCCGCACGGGAGTGAGCGGCCGACGAAGGCCGCTCTCGATCTACCCAGTCGACGTGGCTAGGCGCCGGGAGTGCCACCCAGCGTGGTCGCGCCGTTGTTGAAGACCGCCTTGATGGCAAGCCCAAGGGCCGTCGCAGCGGTGATGATCGCGAGCGCGATGAGGACCAGCAGCAGGCCGTACTCCGTCGCCACCGCGCCATCCTCCGGCATGATCTTGTCCCGAAGGTCGGCAGCGAAGGTGCGCGCCTTCACATACAGGCTCAGAAACATCCTTTCACCTCCCCTCCCCAGCCTTCCGATCTTGTCGATATCGACACACCTACAAACGTAGTGGCACGTTGTGGGTTCTGGTATTCCGATTTCCACGGAGGCCCACTACGTGGTTCTACGTACGTCGTGCGGGAATCCTGGAAGTTCGTTCAACCCGCCGACCGGCCACAGGATGGCGCAACGAGCGGGCCGATGCAAGAGGCCGCCTTCGGCCCGCGCGAGGGTTTGAGCCTCGGCGGGGTCTGGATAGCGGCGGCGATACTGATTCGGTCGTCGTGGTCACGTCGATGGCCTGGGGTTCGAAGTTCAAGCTGGGCGCCCTATGCCAGCGTTGCTGCCCTCCAGGACCCGGCGCTGATCCTCGCGATGGTCTGACCCCGGTTGGAAGTTCGCCCACGAAGGCGATAACGGCTCGAACTTCGTGCGGAGCTGAGGCCTACTCACGTGTGCCGACCGTGACAAGGCCAGAGATGGCGGCGGCGCGGATGGCAGCTACACGGGAGCCGACACCGAGCTTGCCGTAGATCCGACTTAGGTGCGTGGTCACTGTGCGTTCCCGGACGCCTAGGCGGTCGGCGATCTGACGGGCGGTGAGTCCCTCCGCGGCGACCGAGAGCACCTCACGCTCGCGCTCGGTCAGGGTGACTTCGACCTCGCGACGACGATCGATGCCGTCCGCTATCGCGCCCACCCACTCGGTCGGCGGGCCGGCCAGCACCATGTCTCCGTCCGCCGCGCGCCGGAGCGACTGCAGGAACTCGATGGGGTCGACGTTCTTGTCGACGAAACCGTCGGCCCCCACGAACAGAGCTCGGGAGATGGCCATAGGGTCGGCCTTCGCGCCGCAACCCAGGACGGCGATCGCGGGGAAGCGTTCCCGGACGCTTCGGATCAACCAGAATGCGTCTTGCTCGCCGTCGAGGCTCAGCCCGACCAGCATCACGACCCGGCTGCGTCGTATCCGCGCGACGGCCTCGATGGCCTCGGCGGCCGTCCCCGCCTCCGCCAGGACCTCCATATCGGGGCGGTCCTCGATCAAGAGCGAGAGCCCCGCGCGGACGACGGGCAGGGGGTCGACGACGACCACGCCCAGGCGGCGCTTGGGCTGTCGGTTGACCGGACTTCGAGATGTTCCGGGTCGGTTCGCCATGGCTCGCTCACAGGTTACGGGAAGCAGGCACGCTCAGGACAGGACTTCTCGTCCCTTCCTTCGCTATCGGTTGTTACGCACGGCACCTGAATGGTGCCGAGGACGCTCAGCCGAGCTCGATCAACCCGAGCGAAGAGGCCCGCGACACGGCCTGCACTCGGTTGGAGACGCCGAGCTTCTTGTAGAGCTTCCCGATGTGCGACTCGACCGTCCGGGGCGAAAGGCCCAGGCGGGTTGCCACCTGCTTCACCGTGAGCCCGTAGCTCACGTAGCCGAGGATCTCCAGCTCGCGGGGCGTCAGGTACTCGCGGAGGCCGCTCGCTTCGCGAGCCTGCCGGGCCATGCGGCCGAGCTCTGAAACCGCGCCACGTTCCTGCTCTGGCGTGAACACCCGCTCGCCGCGGGCTACCTTCTGGATCGCGTCGACGATGGAGCGGACCCCCGCTGTCTTCTCGAGGTAGCCGTCCACTCCCGCGCGCACGCTCTCGAACACGGTCTGGTCGTCGGTTCGGCCGGTCAGGACCAGGATCTTCGCCTCACTGCCGCTCGTCCGGAGGCGACGGACGACCTCCAGCCCGTCGAGGTCCGGAAGGGAGAGGTCCAGAACGAGGACGTCGGGTTCCAACTCCGCGCATGCCGCAAGGGCCTCGTGGCCGCTGCCCGACTCGCCCACGACCTCGAGGTTCGGCGAAGCCTCGCATGCCAGACGCGCCACGCCGCGAAGGACCGGGTGGCCCTCCACGATCAAGACGCGTATCCGTCGCGCGGACGTTCTCGGGGCGGAGGGTCCCGGGGAGGGCGGCTTGATCTGGTTTTCGGCCATCGCCACGAAGGCTACCTCCGGAGGCGGCTCAAGCGGTGCGTACGGCCGGCGCGATGCCGTGGCGCCAAGCGAGCGTGACGGCTTCGATCTTCGAGTGCACACCCAGTTTGGCCAGGATGCTCTTCACGTGGCTCTGGACGGTGAGCGGGCTGATGCCCAGCTTCGTGGCGACCGATGCCGTCGATTCGCCGGCCGCCAACGCGCGAAGGATCTGGGTCTCGCGGGCCGTGAGGCGGCCGAGCGCGATCTCGGCGACCGGTCGCATCCCCGTTCCTCCACGGAGCTGTTCGAGGACGAGGGGCAGATCGTCGTCAGGCATCACGATCTCACCTGCCGCCGCGCGGCGAACGACGTCGAGGAGCTCGTCGACCGCTCGCGTCTTCGGAACGTACCCGCACGCCCCCGCCGCCAGCGCGCCGGCGATCAGCGCCGGACTCGAGAGCGCAGTGACGATGACGACCTTCGCGCCAGGGGCCGCTTCGCGCATCCGTTGCGTCGCCTCGATACCGTCCATCCCCGGCAGATCGAGGTCCATCAGCACGACGTCCGGCTGGAGCTCGCGCGCTCTCACGAGACCCTCTTCGGCGTCGTGGACCGCTCCGGCCAGCTCCAGCTCCGGCAGCCGGCCGAGCAGCAACGAGAGGGCGTCGGAGAACATCTCGTGGTCGTCCACCACGAGCACGCGGATAGGGTTGCTCACCATCGGTATCAGCATCGGCCGATCGGGCCGGATACCTGAGCACGGATCCTGCCCGGGTGACCCACGGCCAAGAACGAGGCAGACTGTCTGCCATGAGCGACGAGCGCTCGAACCGTCTCGCGAACGAGACCAGCCCCTATTTGCTCCAGCACGCGCACAACCCGGTCGACTGGTACCCGTGGGGCGAAGAAGGGCTCGAGCGGGCGAAGCGTGAGGACAAGCCCATCCTTCTTTCGATCGGCTACGCCGCATGCCACTGGTGTCACGTGATGGAGCGCGAGTCGTTCGAGGACCCGCAGACGGCGGCCGACATGAACGCGAACTTCGTCTCGATCAAGGTCGACCGCGAGGAACGGCCCGACATCGACGCCGTCTACATGGACGCGGTGCAAGCGATGACCGGCCGCGGCGGCTGGCCGCTCACCGCGTTCCTCACGCCGGACGCCAAGCCCTTCTACGCGGGAACGTACTTCCCGAACGAAGACCGTCACGGGATGCCGGCGTTCCGCAAGGTGCTCGCGGCCGTTTCCGGCGCATGGCGCGAGCGGCGCGGCGAAGTCGAGGAGCAGGGTGGCCGCATCGTCCGCGCGATGGCACGCGCTGGAGAGGTGCCCGGCTCGAACGATCCGCTCTCCGAAGACGTTCTGCGGCAAGGGTTCGCGGAGCTCATGCGGACGTTCGACCATCGGTGGGGTGGGTTCGGCGGCGCGCCGAAGTTCCCACAGCCGATGACGCTCGAGTTCCTCCTGAGGTGTCATTCGCGCGGTTACGAGGGCGCGCTCGACATGCTGAAGACGACGCTCGACCGCATGGCCTCCGGCGGGATCTACGACCACATCGGCGGCGGCTTCCACCGCTACGCGACCGACTCCATCTGGCACGTGCCCCACTTCGAGAAGATGCTCTACGACAACGCCCAGCTCGCGCGGCTGTACACGCGTGCGTGGCAAGCGACAGATGATGACGGGTACCGACGCGTAGCTGTCGAGACCTGCGAGTACCTGCTTCGCGAGATGCAACACCCCGAGGGCGGTTTCTTCTCCTCCCAGGACGCGGACAGCGAAGGCGTGGAGGGGAAGTTCTTCGTCTGGTCGTACGAGGCGCTCGTGGGGGCGGGCGGCGAGGCGCTGGCAGCGAGGTTCGGCGCCACGTCGGAGGGGAACTGGGAGGGAACCAACATCCTGTGGCTACCGTTGCCCGCGGAGGCTGAGCCCGCGCTCGGAGCCGACGACCTCGCGACCGCGCGAGGGCGGCTGTTCGAAGAGCGCGAGGAGCGCGTGCATCCCGCTACCGACGACAAGATCCTGGCGTCGTGGAACGCGATGGCGATCTCGGCGCTCGCCGAAGCAGGCCGAGCGCTCGGTGAGCCGGCGTACGTCGACGCGGCGGTCCGCGCGGCGGACTTCGTGCTGACGCATCTGCGCGATGATCACAGGCGGCTACTCCGCGCGTGGCGGAACGGGCGCGCCGGCGGCCCAGCGTACGCGGACGACCACGCGCTGCTCGCCGAGGCTCTGCTCACGCTCTACGAGACGACGTTCGAGCTGCGCTTCTTCCTCGAGGCGCGGTCGACGGCAGACGAGCTGGTTCGGCTGTTCTGGGACGAAGCGCGCGGAGGGTTCTTCCAGACGGGCTCCGACGCCGAGGCGCTCGTCGTTCGGCCGAAGGAGCTGTACGACAACGCGGTTCCGTCGGGCAACTCGTCGGCCGCCGACGTGCTGCAGCGGCTCGCTCATCTCACAGGTGAGGAGCTGTACGAACGTGCCGCCGAGTCTGCGCTTCGCCTGGTTCGCGATCAAATGATCGGAACCCCGACGGGCTTCGGGGAGGCGCTGTCGGCCCTCGATCTTCATCTCGGGCCGGTACGAGAGGTTGCCGTCGTCGGCGATCCCGAAGCGAACGATACGCGTGCTCTCGCCGCCGAGGTCACGACGAAGCGGTTCGTTCCGAACCACGTCCTCGCGGTCGCCGCGGAGGGCGACCGCGACTCCAAGGAGGCCGTCGAGCTGCTCCGCGACCGCGACATGTTGAACGGCGTGGCGACCGCCTACGTCTGCGAGCGCTTCGTCTGCCAACTACCAGTCACGAGGCCGGAAGCGCTCGCCGAGCAGCTCGTCGGCGTCCGCAAGTCCTAGCTCTCACCTGGCTGATGGCGCGAGCGAGTCGAGAGCCGCGTCGATCAGCTTCGTCGCCTCGTCGGCGATCGGAACCAGGCCCGGATGATCCATCATCTCGGCGATGATCCCTGGGTCGAGCGCGGAGACCATCGTCCGCCCCTCGTGCGGCCGGACCACCACGTTGCATGGAAGCAGCAGACCGACGTCGGGCTCGATCTGAAGCGCGCGGTGGGCGAGGTTCGGGTTGCACGCGCCCAGGATCACGTACGGCTCCACGTCGACGCCGATCTTCTCCTTCAGCGTGGCCTGCACGTCGATCTCGGTCAGCGTTCCGAACCCCTGGGCTTTGAACGCCTCCTTCACCAGCGGCACCGCTTGCTCCACCGGCGTGTCGATCACCACGGTTCGTCCGTATCCCATAGGTGTCCTCCTCGCAAGCGGATGGCAGTTGCATCGTATGGCTTCCGCCTTACGACCGCGGCCGGACGGGAAGATCCCTTGGTCTCCCGCGGGGGTAAGCTCGCCCGATCATGATGGCCGTGAAGATCCTCGCGTTCCTCGCCGGAACGGCGATCGTCCTGATGACCTTGCGGTCCGCGATCCGGACGTTCCTCGTCCCCAGGGCCTTGCAGGCTTACCTGGCGAGGATCGTGTTCGTCTCGGTTCGGCGCGTCTTCCGGCTCCGCGCCAACCACCGGCACTCATACGAGCAGCGAGATCGCATCATGGCCTTCTATGCCCCCCTTTCGCTCGTCGTGCTGCTTGGGACCTGGCTGATGCTCGTACTCGCCGGCTTCACAGCGATGTTCTGGGGGCTCGGCAACTCGCCGGTGCGATTCGCGTTCACCATCGCGGGCTCGTCCATGTTCACGCTGGGGTTCGAACGGGGACGAGGCTTGGCGACGACCGCCCTGTCGTTCGGCGCGGCGGCGATAGGGCTGATGCTGCTCGCGCTGTTCATCACCTACCTGCCGAGCCTGTACGGGGCGTTCCAACGCCGCGAGGCCGGAGTCGCCAAGCTGGAGGTCCGAGCGGGTCAGCCACCGTCTGGCACCTCCCTCATCGAGCTGGCGAACAGGGTGACGGGCCTCGACCGCTTGACGGAGCTCTGGACGGCCTGGGAGGACTGGTTCACCGACGTCGATGAGAGCCACACGACCTTCCCTGCGCTCGTGCACTTCCGCTCCCCTCACGGCGATCACTCTTGGATCACGGCCGCCGGCGCGGTCCTGGACGGCGCATCGCTGTTCGCGTCCTCGGTCGACCGCCCGCGGACCCCCGAACCCGAGTTCATGATCCGCGCCGGTTTCCTCTGCTTGCGTCACATCGCCGACTTCCTACACATAC
Source organism: Actinomycetota bacterium (assembly GCA_041486205.1). GTDB lineage: Bacteria > Actinomycetota > UBA4738 > UBA4738 > HRBIN12 > JBGPKY01. The sequence continues at coordinate 4,477 of JBGPKY010000058.1, read as the reverse complement.
CCGTCGACCATGACCCGGCACCGACCGACCCGATCTCCGTAACACGCGAGGAGTTCGACGCCGCGTGCGAGCGGATGGACGCCGCGGGCGTCCCGATGAAGGCCGATCGCGACCAGGCCTGGCGCGACTTCGCGGGATGGCGAGTGAACTACGACTCCGCGCTGATCGGGCTGGCGCGACTCACGATGGCACCGCCCGCGCCCTGGTCTTCGGACCGGTTCGCGGATGCCCACTACATCCCTCTAGCGATACCGTGGCTCCGCCGCTCCACCCGTCGCGCGGGCCGTTAGCTCGTAGACTGGCGGGCCCGCGATCGTCCAAGGAGAGATCAGTGCCGAGCGCAACGTTCGTGACTTCGAAGGGCTCGTTCACGGCGAAGCTGATGCCCGAACATGCGCCGAAAACCGTTGAGAACTTCGTCGGCCTCGCCTCCGGCTCGCGCGAATGGATGGATCCTCTCGACGGAACCAAGGCGACCGTGGCGCTCTACAACGGCACGATCTTCCATCGCGTGATCCCCGACTTCATGGTCCAAGGCGGCGATCCTACCGGTACCGGCATGGGCGGTCCCGGCTACCGGTTCGAGGACGAATGCCCACCCGGTGGACCGGCGTTCGATCGACCGGGACTGCTCGCCATGGCCAATTCTGGGCCGGGAACGAACGGCTCGCAGTTCTTCGTCACGGTCGCCCCGACCGTGTGGCTGACTGGCAAGCACACGATCTTCGGCGAGATCACCGAGGGCTTCGACGTGGTCGAGGCCATCTCTCGCGTCGACACCGGCGCCCAGGACAAACCGCGAGAGGACGTCGTGCTCGAGCGAGTAGACATCAGCGAAGACTGACTCCGGGCGCCCCGCCCGTTGACCACGAGTCGCGCCTAGGGGATCCAACGGACTGGCGCGGGCCAGCCCGAAACGTCTATACTCCCGGCTTCCTTGAACCGTCATTCAGGAACAGGGGATCTGCGCCCCAGTAGCAGCAACGGCGCCGGTCGAAAGGGGACCCGACATGGCGCAGGCGATCGCTTCCGTTCCGGATCTCGACCCGGGCACACGGCTCCTGTGCGGGCCGGGACCTTCGAACGTGCACCCGAGGGTTCTCGAGGCCATGCAGAAGCCGATGCTCTCCCACCTCGACCCGGACTTCTGCGACATCCTGGTGGACCTCGTCAGCGTGTTGAAGGCAGTCTTTCGCGCCGGCGACGGGCTGACGCTGGCGCTTTCGGCCTCTGGGAGCTCCGGCATGGAGGCCGGCATGGCCGCCCTCACGGAGCCGGGAGACAAGGTGATCGTCGCCCACGCCGGTTTCTTCGGGAACCGCATCTTCGAGATGGCGAGCCGCTACGGCTGCGAGGTTATCGACCTCAACGCTCCCCTCGGCCAGATCGTGCCGGTCGAGCGCGTGGTGGAGACGCTGCGCGCGAACCCGGGCACCCGCCTCATCGCCGTGGTTCACGCTGAGACCTCTACCGGCGTGAGCTATCCGCTCCACGAGTTGTCGCAAGCCCTCGACTCCGAAGGTTCCGACGTCTTGCTCTACGCAGACGTCGTCACCTCGCTCGGCGCGCAAGAGCTTGAGACCGAGGCGTGGAACGTCGACTACGCGTACTCGTGCTCGCAGAAGGCGCTCGGCTGCCCGCCGGGCATCTCGCCCGTATCGCTCTCGGCACGCGCGCTCGAGCGGATCCGTGCGCGCGAACGGCCGACGTCGTTCTCGTTCGACTTCGAGGCGCTCGCGAAGTACTGGATCGACCGGCCGATCACCTACCATCACACGATGCCGATCCTGCAGTACTACGCGCTGTACACGGGTCTCCAGCTCGCCCTCGAGGAAGGCCTGGAGGCTCGATGGGCGCGTCACGAGGACGCGGGTCGGTACTTCCAGCAGCAGATGCGCGAGCGCGGGTACACGTTCCTCTCGAACCCCGCACACCAGCTCGCCCAGCTTTCGGCAGTCAACGTGCCCGACGGGGTGGACGGGAAGGAAGTTCAAACACGCATCCTGCGCGAGCACGGGGTCGAGGTCGGAGGCGGGCTCGGACCGGCCGCTCCCCCGATCTGGCGAGTTGGACTGATGGGAGTGAACGCGAACCGCGAGACCGCCGATCGGGTGATCGCGGCCTACGACGCGGTGTTGCCAAGGTAGCCGCTTCCATGGCCGTCAAGGACAGACCGCATCGCAGCGAGCTGGCCGTCCCCGGGACCAACGCCCGGGCGATGGAGAAGGCGCCCGCGCTCGATGCCGATCTCGTGTTCCTCGACCTCGAGGACGCCGTCGCGCCTGACGACAAGGAGCAAGCACGCGAGAACGTCATCGCCGCGCTGCTGGACCGGGATTGGTCCTCGTGCTCCGTGTCGGTTCGGATCAACGGCTTGGACACTCACTGGTGTTACCGAGATGTCGTCGAGGTGATGGAGCGGGCGGGGCATCTGCTCGACACGCTGTTGATCCCCAAGGTCGGATCGCCGTCGGACGTCGAGTTCGTCGCTACGCTCTGCTCGCAGATCGAGCAGGCTCGCGGCCTGGCGCCGGTCAACCTCCACATCCTGATCGAGACCGCGAAGGGCATGGCGAACGTGGAAGCCATCTCGCGCGCGTGTCCCGACCGGCTCGAGGCGATGGTGTTCGGCGTGGCCGACTACGCGGCGAGCGTACAGGCGCGGACGACGAACATAGGCGGCTCGAACCCGAACTACGCCGTGATGACAGACCCGGACCCCGCCACCGGCGCACGCGAGCTGCACTGGGGCGACCAGTGGCACTTCGGCATCTCGCGCATGGTCGCGGCGTGCCGCGCCGAGGGTTTGCGCCCCATCGACGGGCCGTTCGGGGACGTAGGTGACGCCGACGGCTACGTGGCGGCGGCGCGGCGTGCGGCGGCGCTGGGCTGCGAGGGCAAATGGGCGATACACCCCTCGCAGATCGCGCTCGCGAACGAGGTCTTCACGCCGAGCGACGCCGAGGTAGATCGCGCGCGGCGGATCCTCGAGGCCATGGAGGAGGCGGCGAAGGAAGGCAAGGGCGCGGTGTCGCTCGACGGCCGTTTGATCGACGCCGCGTCCATCCGCATGGCGGAGAACCTGATCGCGAAGGTCGAACGGATGAGGGCGCGCCGATGAACATCCACGAGTACCAGGCCAAAGAGCTGCTCAAGTCCTACGGCATCCCGGTCCCGCCCGGTGAGGTCGCCTACTCCGACAAGGCCGCCGCCCGAGTGGCCGAGGACATCGGCGGGCAACGCTGGGTCGTGAAGGCGCAGGTGCACGCCGGCGGCCGCGGGAGGGCCGGCGGCGTCAAGCTCGCGGATTCGCTCCAGGAGCTGCGCGAGATCACGGATCGGATGCTCGGCACCCGGTTGGTGACCGAGCAGACCGGCGCGGAAGGGGCTCCGGTCCAGCGCGTGCTGATCGAGCGCGCGTGCCGGATCGAGCGCGAGATCTTCCTCGGGATCACGATCGACCGCGTAACGCAGCGGATAACCGTGATCGCCTCGGCGGACGGCGGCGTGAACATCGAGGAGGTCGCCCGCGAGCACCCCGAGCGCATCCACACCGAGGTCGTCGACCCCGCGACCGGGCTGTTGGACTTCCAGTGCCGCAAGCTCGCGACCGCCATCGGGCTCCAACACCGGATGTCGCCATTCACGAAGATCCTCAAGCGGCTCTACCGGCTGTTCCGCGACAAGGACGCGCTGCTCGCTGAGATCAACCCGCTGGTGGTGACCGATGACGGCGACCTGATCGCCCTCGACTGCAAGCTTTCCTTCGACGACAACGCGCTTTTCCGCCAGGGAGAAGTTGCCGAGCTGCGGGACTTCGACGAGGAGGACCCGAAGGAGGTCGACGCCTCGGGCCACGGCCTCAACTACATCGCGCTCGACGGGCAGGTCGGGTGCATCGTGAACGGAGCGGGCCTCGCGATGGCGACGATGGATGCGATCGTGCTGCACGGTGCCCGCCCAGCGAACTTCCTGGACGTCGGCGGCGGCGCCTCGCCGGAGAAGGTGTCGAACGCGTTCCGCATCGTGCTCGAGGACCCTAACGTCCGCGTGATCTTCGTGAACATCTTCGCCGGCATCAACAGGTGCGACTGGATCGCCGAGGGAGTCGTGCAGGCCACTCGCGATCAACGGATCGATGTCCCGATCGTCGTGCGACTGGCCGGAACGAACGTGGACGAAGGGCGACGGATCCTTCAGGAGTCGGGGCTGGCGCTGATCATCGCCGAGGACCTGGACGACGGGGCCGCGAAGGCCGTCGCCGCGCTGGAGGGAGCCGCGGGATGAGCATCATCGCCGACAAGAGCACCCGGGTCATCATCCAGGGCTTCACAGGACAGCACGCGACGTTCCACGCCGAGGAAGCCATCGCCCACGGGACGAAAGTCGTCGGAGGTGTGACCCCTGGGAAGGGCGGGACGAAGCACCTCGGCCTGCCCGTGTTCAACAGCGTGGCCGAGGCCGTCACCGAGACCGG
>JBGPKY010000057.1:0-13067 GCA_041486205.1 Actinomycetota bacterium | reverse complement strand
GGGGGATGCCGCTTCTCCACCACGCGGTGCTTCGTTTGGCGGCCGTCTGCGGCGACGTCGTGGTCGTGCTGGCTCCGGGGGCGGACGGCTCCGGCCTTCCCCCCGGGACGCGGGCGGTGCACGACGAAACCGAGGGCGAGGGACCTCTCGCAGGATTGCACGCCGGCCTGTTGGCCGCGGCCCGATCCGATCTCGCGCTCGTGGCTGGGGGCGACATGCCGGACATGTCCGAAGCGTTGCTGCGGGAGATGCTTCGGGTCGCGGAGCAACGAGGCGAGGAGGCCGTCGCCTTGAGGGAGGGAGGCGCGCTCCGCCCTCTTCCTTGCGTCCTGCAATGCGATCGGGGGATGGATCTCGCGCACACGCTCCTGCATGCGGGGCGCCGCAGCCTCGGGGATCTCCTCGACTCGATGGTGGTCGCCGCGATCGACGAGGCGACCTGGTGGGCGATCGACCCCAGCCGACGAACGCTCTTCGATGTCGATGAGCCGGGTGACCTGGTGTCCTAGGGCGTCCATCTCAGCGCGCGACGCAGGAGCGTCGTCAGAGGCGGGCGACCGACGATCGATGGCCGCGCGGGCGGTTTCGGGGTACGCTTCGAACCGAAGAGCGAGCGCTCTCCGCCTCGCGTATCAAACCTTTCCGGAAAGGATCCCACGCTATGGCGCGTCGAGTTCTCATCATGGGCGCCGCAGGGCGCGACTTCCACAACTTCAACGCGGTCTACCGGGGCGATCAGCGTTATGAGGTCGTCGCGTTCACGGCCACCCAGATCCCCTTCATCAACGACCGCATGTATCCGGCGTCACTCGCCGGCCCCCGCTATCCCGACGGGATCCAGATCCACGATGAGAGCGAGCTGCAGAAGCTGATCCACGATCTGAAGGTCGACGACGTGGTCTTCTCATACTCCGACGTCTCGCACGAGTACGTGATGCACAAGGGAAGCGAGGCGCTGGCCGCCGGAGCGAACTTCATCCTACTTGGACCACGCGAGACCATGCTCAAGGCGAAGGTTCCGGTCGTGGCCGTGTGCGCGGTTCGGACAGGCAGCGGGAAGTCCCAAACGACGCGCGCGATCGCAGGCGCTCTCAAGGCCGCCGGCAAGCGAGTGGTCGCGGTCCGCCACCCGATGCCGTACGGCGACCTCGAGGCGCAACGCGTCCAGCGGTACGCGACTCTGGAGGACCTCGAGCGCTACGAAACGACGATCGAGGAGCGCGAGGAGTACGAGCCGCACATCACGAGCGGCACGATCATCTACGCAGGCGTCGACTACGGCGACATCCTCGCGCAGGCCCAGGAGGAGTGTGACGTCCTGCTGTGGGACGGTGGGAACAACGACCTTCCGTTCTACGAGCCGACCGTTCACGTCGTCGTCGCCGACCCGTTGCGCGCAGGCCACGAGATGAGCTACCACCCGGGCGAGGCTAACCTGCGTATGGCGGACGTGATCGTGATCAACAAGATGGACTCGGCTTCGATCGACCAGGTGAACGAGCTGATGAACACGATCGCCCACGCCAACCCCCGCGCGACCGTCGTGAAGGCGAACAGCAAGGTGACGGTCGACGACCCGAAAGCGATCGCCGGCAAACGGGTGCTTGTCGTCGAGGACGGCCCCACGCTTACCCACGGCGAGATGAAGTTCGGCGCGGGTGTGGTCGCAGCGCGGATGAACGGAGCGAAGGAGATCGTCGACCCTCGTCCGTGGGCGATCGGAACCATAGACGAGACTTTCCGCAAGTACGATGTCGGCCATGTGCTACCAGCGATGGGCTACTCGGATGGCCAGCTCGCCGAGATGGAGAAGATCATCGATGCCGCCGACTGCGACCTGGTCGTCATCGGCACTCCGATCGACCTTCGTCGAGTGATAAGCATCTCGAAGCCGGCCGTTCGCGTCCAGTACGACCTCGAGGTGCTGCCCGACTCGCCGTCGCTCGCCGACGTGCTGGCGCCGGTCCTGAAGTAGACGCCCCCAGGAGGCTTCCCCATGAGTGAACGCGTGGTCGTCGCACTCGGTGGGAACGCACTGCTGCGCCGAGGCGAAGAAGACTCCTACGAGAACATGTTCCGCTCCGCGCGCAAGGCGGCTGAGAAGGTCGCAGACATCGCGGCGGCGGGCTGGGAGGTCGTGGTCACCCACGGCAACGGCCCGCAGGTCGGAAGGATCCTCCTCCAGCAGGAAGCCGCACGCGGATGGGTGCATCCGATGCCGCTCGACGTGTGCGGCGCCGAGAGTCAGGGGCAGATCGGCTACTTGCTCCAGGTGACGATCGGCGACGTGTTCTTCGAGCGGGGGATGGAGCGGCCGGTTGCGACCGTGCTCACGCTCACACGCGTGCGGCCGGATGACCCGGCCTTTCAGGATCCCACCAAGCCGATAGGCCCCTTCTACGAGGAGGATGAGGCTAAGAAGCTCGCTGCCGATCGCGGCTACGTGATGAGGGAGGACGCTCACGGCGGCTGGCGGCGCGTCGTCCCCTCGCCGGATCCTTACTCGATCGTGGAGGCCTCGGTCATCCGCCGGCTCGTGGCGGACGGCGTGATCGTGATCGCGAGCGGTGGAGGTGGGGTTCCGGTGATCGACGACGGTCCCCGACTCGTTCCGAAGGAAGGCGTGATCGACAAGGATCTCGCGGCGGCGATCCTCGCTCGCGACGTCGAGGCCTCGGTGCTGCTCATCCTTACCGACGTGTCGAACGTGATGCGCGGCTACGGCTCCGACCACGCCGAAGCCTTGGAGCGGCTCGGCGTCGCCGAAGGCAAGGCGCTCTTGGGCGCCGGTGAGTTCGGCGCGGGTTCCATGGGTCCGAAGGTGCAAGCCGCGATCTCGTTCATCGAGGCGGGCGGCTCGCGTGCCGTGATCGGCGACCTCGAGCAGTCCTCCGAGGCGCTGAACGGCCGCGCGGGAACCACCATAACCGCCTAGCTCGCCGGGATCCGCCGGACGCGCTGTCGTAGGCTCGCCGAGTGAGGGTCCGCGTGGTCGTCTACAACGTCAGAGGGTTCCGCGACGATTTCGGTGCCCTCATCGCGGCTGTGCGTCGCTCCGAACCGGACCTCGTCCTGCTGAACGAAACCGGCCCGCGCCGGAAGCTCCGCCGCTTCGCGCGGTCCCTCGGGTTGGAAGTGGCGGCCGATCCGATCTCCCCCTTCCGGCGTCGCGTAAAGGACGCGGTGCTCGTTAGGCCTCCGTGGCGGGTCATCTCGCACCGCCTCCAACGGTTCGGCCGCTCCGAGCGCTTCTACCCGCGGGGTGCGCTCGTCGCGCAGATCGGCCACGTGGGCGTGCGGATGTCGGCCATCGCCGTGCACCTCGGGTTGCACCCAGGCGAACGGTTCCGGCATGCGCGGGAGCTGACCGACCTTGTGCCGTCCCTGTCCAAGCTCGTGGTGATCGGCGGCGATCTCAACGACACCCCCGATGGCAGGTCGGCCGGCTGGATCGGCGAACGCCTGTGGGATGCCTGGCTTCTCGGAGGGGACGTTTCTGGCGAGACGTTTCCCGCGAAGGACCCGACCGCGCGGATCGACTACCTCTTCGTCTCGGAAGGGATCCGCGTCGAGCATCTGATCGTGCCGCGCGGGACCGAGTTGCGTGCGGCGTCCGACCATCTTCCGGTCATCGCCGAGCTCACGATCGCGGAAGGGTAGGCTTGAGGGAACCGATGACGAGGAGGTTTCCATGCTGAGCAGCACACTGGAAGTCGCGTTCAACGATCAGTTGGGGGCGGAACTGTATTCCTCCCATCTCTACCTGGCGATGTCGGCCTACTGCGAGTCGGCCAACCAGCCCGGCGCAGCTCGGTGGTTCCGGTTGCAGGCGGCCGAGGAGCGCGAGCACGCGATGAAGTTCTTCGGCTACGTCGTCGACCGGGGTGGCCGTGTGGCCCTCGGTCCGATCGCGGGGCCGCCGGCCGAGTTCGCCTCTCTCCTGGATGCGTTCCAACGGGCGCTGCAAGCCGAGCGCGAGGTCACCGCCCGCATCAACCGTCTCTATGGCGCTGCTGTGGGCGAGGCCGACTACGCGGCGCAAGCGTTCCTGCAGTGGTTCGTGCAGGAGCAAGTGGAGGAGGAGAAGCAGGCGGGCGATGTGGTCGAGATGCTCGCCGTGGCGGACGACGTCCCGGCTTCGCTGTTCATGCTCGATCGCGAGCTCGGCTCACGGCAAGGCGGTTAGGCGCCCGCACCTGATTGCTCGGCGTCGGGCTACGAACCGCGGCGGGCGGGGTTCCGGAAGAGCTGCACGACCATGTAGAGGAAGACCAGCCCGACCAGGCCCACCAACGCGCTCAGCAGTCCGGCGAAGAACCACTCTAGGAGACCGAAACTGGCGAGCATCTCTCCCTCACTCTACCGCTCCGTCCGGCTGTCAGAAGATCGGGGTCGAGGACTTCCTCACGCGGGGATCTCCTTCGGAACGAGGATGTCGGCCGTCACCCAGCTGACGCCCACGCCCAGATAGTGGGCCGAGGCCATCGAGAGGTCGATCACGCGCTCGAGGTGCCCGTAAGGCCCGCGGTCGTTCACGAGCACGATGGCGCACTTGTCCCCGTAATGGATCCTGAGGAAGGTGCCGAACGGCAGCCATCGATTCGCAGCCGTGAACAACGTCGGATCGAAGATCGCGCCGTTGGCGGTCGACTGCCCGGCGAAATCCCATCCGTACCAGCTCGCGTAGCCCGTGAAGCTCTTCCCCGTTTCCCGCAAACCCCCCGGTGTTTCGCAAGTCATCCCGCCCGTGGGACCGAGGAGCGCGAGCAGCCCACTCTGATCTCGCCCGGTCACACCGGCCGCCAGAGCGTTACGGCCGACTTGCCGCGCGGCGGCGTCGGCGAGCGCCTGCCGCTCCGCTTCTAGCTGCGCGACATCGATGTTCGCCAGCTCGGCGACCCGTTGGGCTTCGGCGAGGGTTGCTCTCATCTCTGCGAGGAGCGCCGCGAGCTTCCGCTGGGTTGGAGCGAGGGCCGCGCGGGCGCCGGCTGCCTCCGCCCTTCGAGTGGCCAGCTCCGTCTCGGCCACCCTTCCGGCCGCGATCACGGTCTGGTCCACCGAGAGCGTCCGCGCCGAGTATTCCTGGATCGTCGCAAGATCGGCGAAGTGATCGGCGGACAGCATCGCCTGGATCGTCGTGCCGAACCCAACCTCGTAGGCGGCGCGGATCCGCTCGTCGAGCTGCTGCTGTGCCACCGCGACGGCTTGCTCGGCAGCCTGCTCTGCCCGCGAGGTCGTGACGAGGGCAAGCGCCGCCCGCCCCGCCAAGGATTCGATCCGGTCGTAGCGTTCCTGGAGGGCAGTGAGCCGGGCCTGCAACTCCTGCACGCGGGCGAGCTTCGCGTCGCGTGCGGTCGTAGCCGCGGCGAGCCGCTGGTCCACGGAGGGCGAGGATGCGTCGGCGGGCGCCGCGACCAACATCATCGCGGCCGCGACTGCGAGCGCGGTCACCATTCCTCGCAAGGGTTCTCCTAGGCCCGGGGGGTGGGCCGCACGACTGCGTCCTTCCCTGCCTCGACAGGCGGGAGCCGGAACTTGAATCCGCCCATGCCCGTGCCACGGAGTAGCGTGGGGTCATGCGGATCGGGATCCTGACCGGGGGAGGCGACTGCCCGGGCCTGAACGCGGCGATCCGCGCCATCGTGCGCAAGGGCGTCGGCGTCCACGGCCACGAGATGCTCGGATTCCGCGACGGCTGGCGAGGTGTCATGGACGGCAACGCCGTCGATCTTCCCCTCGAGGCGGTGCGAGGGACCCTTCAGCGCGGAGGGACGATCCTCGGCAGCTCGGGGGCTAACCCCTTCCACGAGGGGGGCATCGACCGGGTGAGAGCCACGTTCGCCGATCTAACGCTCGACGGCGTCATCGCGATCGGAGGCGAGGGGACGCTCGGCGCGGCCGCGAAGATGGCCGCCGAGGGGTTCCCGGTCATCGGCATCCCGAAGACGATCGACAACGACATCGCCGGCACGGATTCTTGCATCGGTTTCTCCACCGCCGTCCAGATCGCGACCGACGCTATCGACCGTCTTCACAGCACGGCCGAGAGCCACAACAGGCTGATGCTCGTCGAGGTGATGGGCCGGAGCGCAGGATGGATCGCGCTCAGGTCGGGGATGGCCGCCGGCGCCGATGTGATCCTCATCCCCGAGCGGCCGTTCGACCTGGACGAGATCAGCTCCCATCTTCGCAGGCGGCATCTTCGCGGTCATCTCTCCTCGATCGTCGTTGTCGCTGAGGGCGCCGCCCCGGTCGAAGGAACCTTCGCGCCCCTCGAGTACCGCGTGGACGAACGCGGGTTCCCACGCTTCGGCGGGATCTCGCATCACATCGCGCCGCAGATCGAACGGAAGACCGGCTACGAGACCCGGGTGACGGTCCTGGGACACGTGCAACGAGGTGGAACGCCAAACGCGGAGGACCGCATCCTCGCCACCCGGTTCGGGATCGGGGCGGTCGACCTGGCGACCGCCGGCGGCTGGGGACGGATGGTCGCCCTCCAAGGCACCGAGGTCGTCGACGTCGAGCTCACCGAAGCCGTGGGTCGGGCTCGTCTGGTTCCCGATGAGCTGTACCGGGTCGCCGAGGTCTTCTTCGATCTGTAGGGGCCGTAGTAGGTTTGTCCCATGAGGGTCGGGATCCTGACCGGCGGGGGAGACGTCCCCGGACTGAACGCCTGCATCAAGGCGGTGGTGAACCGCGCGGTCGAGGAGGGTCATGAGGTGATCGGCATCCGGCGCGGGTGGGCGGGCCTCCTCGAGTGTGATCCGGACGACCCCTCCTCGATCCGGAAGAACACACTGCCGCTCGACCGCGGTGACGTTCGGACCATCGACCGAACGGGCGGGACGTTCCTGCATACTTCGCGAACGAACCCCGCGAAGGTGAAGCCGGCCGACGAGCCCGAGTTCCTGCGGAGCGCTAGTGCCGGCGGCGAGCCGCGAGATCACACGAAACACGTTCTCGGGGTCCTAGACCGGCTCGGGATCGACGCCATGATCCCCATCGGCGGTGACGACACGCTGTCGTTCGCGCTACGGCTCCACGAGGAAGGCGTCCCGGTCGTCGCGATCCCGAAGACCATGGACAACGACGTCCACGGCACCGACTACTGCATCGGCTTCTCAACCGCCGTCACGCGAACCGTCATCTTCATCCACCAGCTACGAACGAGCGCCGGCTCGCACGAGCGACTCGCGGTGGTCGAGGTGTTCGGCCGCTACAGCGGGGAGACCTCGCTCGTTTCGGCATATCTGTCGGGCGTCGACCGTGCGATCATCTCGGAGGTGCCGTTCGACATCGACAAGCTGGCGCGACTACTGAGCGAAGACAAGCGGGCGAACCCGAGCCGTTACGCGGTTATGACGATCTCCGAAGGCGCCCAGATGGTCGGCGGCGAGATGGTCATGGGTGGCAGGGAGGATGCGTTCGGCCACAAGAAGCTCGGCGGGATCGGTGAGCAGACCGGCGAAGCGCTGCGTGAGATCACGGGCGAGGGCATCATCTACCAGCAGATCGGGTACCTGATGCGCTCGGGAAGCCCCGATTCACTCGACCTGATGGTCGCGATGAACTACGCGGTGATGGCGGCCGATCTCGTGATCGGGCGGGAGTTCGGTCGGCTAGTTGCGCTTCGTAACGGCAACTACGTGAATGTGCCGATCACCGTGGTTCGCCAAGGCGTGAAGCGTGTCGACGTCGGAGCTCTGTACGACATGGATCAGTACCGCCCGAAGATCCGCCACGTCGACGGCAAGCCGATGTTCCTCTACTAGGCAGCGGTCCGGCCCATATACTGGGCGAACCGTGCCTGCCTACCGCGTCGACCTGCGTTCGGACACCGTGACGAAGCCCTCCGCGGCCATGCGGCGCGCGATGGCTGAGGCCGAGGTCGGCGACGACTGGTACGGCGACGACCCCACGGTGAATCGCCTCCAAGAGCACGCGGCCGAGGCCATGGGGAAGGAAGCCGCGATCTTCCTTCCGACCGGCACGATGGCGAACCAGATCGGCCTTCGGCTTCACTTCCGGGGAACCGGTCACCTCGTCGTCGCCGAAGCGACCGCCCACGTCGCGACGACCGAGGTCATGTCGTCGGCGGTGCTGTCGGGGATCGCCTACCGGACCTTCCTGGCGCGTGGCCTGACGGCCGAGCTGGTCGCGCGGGGACTCGAGCCCGACGTCTACTACGACGTCGAGGTCGTGGACCTCGTGGCGATCGAGAACACACTTGGCTCCTACTGCGGCGCGGTCATGCCGATCGAGGAGATCCGCGGCATCCGCAAGATCGCGAGCGACCGCGGCGTGCCGGTTCACCTCGACGGCGCTCGGATCTTCAACGCGAGCGTGGCGAGTGGCGTCCCGGTCGCCGAGTACGCCGCGGAGGTTGACACGGTCATGTTCTGCGTCTCGAAAGGGCTCGGCGCGCCCGTCGGCTCGCTGCTCTGCGGCCCGGCCGAACTGATGCGCGAGGCGCGCCGCCTGAAGATCCTCCTCGGCGGAGGTTGGCGTCAGGCGGGCGTGATCGCCGCTGCTGGACTGGTGGCGCTGGAGGAGGGCCCGAAACGGTTGCACGAGGATCACGAGCGGGCCGAACGCCTCGCCGAAGGCGTTGCCGAGCTCATGCCCGGCTCGATCGATCCCGCCTCGGTTGAAACGAACATGCTCTACGTCGACACGAACGTCCGGGGTCTCGATCCGCTCGAGGCCACGCAGCGATTGAAGGACGAAGGCGTAGGCGCCACCTTCCTAGGGGGGAAGGTTCGCATGGTCACGCACGTTGATGTCGACGACGAGGGGATCGGGTTCGCACTTGCGGCGTGGCGGAAGATCGCCGTCGGCGCGTGAGGAGGGATCGATGAGCTTGTTCGGTCAGCGGTTGCCCGAAGAGGTCGCGAAGCGTGTGCCGCCGGGCCAGCGCCTGGTGAAGGGGTGGCCGGTGCTGCACTACGGCCCGATCCCGAGCTTCGACGAGGCGACCTGGGACCTCGAGGTATCCGGCCTGGTCGGGAACCCGTTCAAGCTGAACTACGCCGAACTGAAGGCGTTGCAGACACCCCACGTGGAAGCCGACATGCACTGCGTGACCGGCTGGACGACGCTCGACAACGAATGGGAGGGCGTGCGGTTCAACGTCCTCGCCGAGAAGGCGGGCGTGAAGCCCGAGGCGAAGTGGGTCATCGCGCACTGCGAGTACGGTTACACGTCGAACCTGTCGCTGGAGGCGATGATGGACGACGACGTACTCGTCGCGTGGGCCAACCGCGGCGAGCCGCTCGCGCCCGAGCACGGCTTCCCGCTTCGGCTCGTCGTTCCGAAGCGCTACGCGTGGAAGAGCGCGAAGTGGCTGCGGGGGTTGGAGTTCTCGAACCACAACAAGCGTGGGTTCTGGGAGGTGCGCGGCTATCACATCCATGCCGACCCCTGGCCGGAGGAGCGCTACAGCTACCAGGAAGGCCCTCGCGCCGAACTCGAAGCCTGAGCCGATGGCCCTTGACCCCGATCCCATCTCGAGGTTCGATGCGCTCGATCGACAACCTAGGGGAGGGGCTCAGATGAGCCGATGGCTGGTCGTGATGGTCTCCGTGGTGCTCCTCGCGACCGCGTGCGCCGATCGACCTGCGAGGCAAGCGGCGGCGGCAGGGGGAGGGCCGGTCGTAGTCGCGGTTGGAGACATCGCCTGCAACTCGTTGCCGTCGGCGCACGCGCACCGCTGTGAATACGACAAGGTGGCCGAGCTCATCCGGTCGCTCGCACCGGACAAGTTCCTGGCGCTCGGCGACCTTCAGTACCTGCACGGCTCGCTCGCCGACTTCCAGGCCTACTACGACCGGTTCTTCGCGCCGCTCAAGGCCATCACCGAGCCGGTGCCCGGCAACCACGAGACCTACACGCTATACGCGGAGGGGTACTACGGCTACTTCGGCAAGCAGGCGCACGGACCGGGCGGGTACTACTCGTTCGACCTCGGGAGCTGGCACGTGGTCGCGCTGAACTCCCAGCTCTGCAAGGGCTCTACGTGGAACCCAGTACTGGGCCAGAACACGCCGATCACGCGCAACCCAGCGATCGGGAAGGGCTGCGGTCCGGGAACGCCGCAGTACGAGTGGCTGAAGAAGGACCTCGCATTGAACGACGTCGCATGCACGCTCGCGATCTACCATCACCCGCTGTTCGGAACTAGCCCGTGGCCGAACGGCGTGTTCCAACTCCAGGAGCAACCGATGTGGCAGCTGCTCGACGAGTCGGGCGTCGACGTGGTACTGAACGGTCACGAGCACAACTACCAGCGGTTCGCGCCCCAGGACGCGTACGGTCGCCCCGACCCGAACGGGATGGTGGAGTTCATCGTCGGAACCGGCGGTTCCACTTACAACACGCTTCCCGGAGGCGACGCGGCGGTCAACCGCGAGGCCGGGCAGGACACGTCCTTCGGCGTGCTGAAGATGACGTTGAACGACGGCGGCTACGACTACGAGTTCGTGCCGGCGCAAGGGCAGCAGCCGTACTCGGATCCGGGCTCCGGCACCTGCAACTGACCGTTCACGCCGCGAGGCGACGGAGGGCGGCGATGTTGCGGGCGTGGTCGGTTATGTCGCCGGGCGTCTCGACGACCAGCGCGACGTCGTTGATCTCCGGGCGCCGGAGGATCGCCGAGAAGCCGTTCACGCCGATGTTGCCCACGCCGATGTGCTCGTGGCGATCTCGGTGAGACCCACGTTCTCCTTTCGCGTCGTTCGCATGGACCAGCACGAGGCGATCGGCGAGGCCGGTCGAGCGCAGCTCGTCGAAACACGCGGCCACGCCGTCCCCGTCGTCGAGCCCGTATCCGGCCGCGAATAGGTGGCACGTGTCGGCGCAGAGCGCGAGGCGCGGGTCGCCGACGGCTTCGAACAGCGCCGCGGCCTCCGGGAACGTCGCCGCGACCGAGCCGTGAGTTCCGGCCGTGAGTTCGACCAGGATGCGCGTGTCGGCCTCGCTCGCCGCGGTCTGCAACGACGCGACGGCGCGATCGAATGCCTCGCTGGGCTCGCCGGGACCGCCCGAACCGGCGTGCACGACGAATCCGTCCGCCCCGATCGCCGAGCACGTCGCCACCGACGCGCGCGCAAGCTCGGTCGACCGGGTGAGGAACTCCGGGTTAGGCGAGGCGATGTTCACGACGTATGGGGCGTGGACGAACAGCGGTCCGAGACCCGAATCCCTCCATGCCTCCCGGAACGCGTCGGCCTCTTCGTGCGTGATCCGCGGCGGGGCCCAGCCGCGCGGGTTCGAGATGAAGATCTGCACTGCCTCTGCGCCGCAACCCTTCGCGGCCTCGATCGCGGTAAGCAAGCCGCCCCGGGTCGGGACATGCGCGCCTATCCTCACGCCACGTAGATCGTGATGGTCGACCCGGCCTTCACGGTAGCGCCGGCGGCAGGCAGCTGACTCACGACGGTATGCCCTGTCGCGCCCGGCACCGGCAGGACCGCGGGAACGAGCCCCAGCGCGCGGATCGCGGCGACCGCTTCGGTCTCGCTCATGCCGAGGAAGCTTTGGATCTGGAAGGTCCTCGGTCCGACGGAGACGACGATCGTCACGGCCTCTCCCGGTTGGAGCCGGGACTTCGGCGCCGGGGCTTGGCTGATGACGTCTCCAAGCGCGACGACGTCGGAGTAGTCGGTGCTCCTTCTCACGACGAACCCTGCGGTCGAAAGTAGCGAGCTCGCCTTCTCCTCCGGCATGCCTATGACCTTCGGAACCGGGATCGGAGCCTGGCCCTTGCTCAGCGTCACGGCGATCTCGCTCCCGCGGGGAGCCTTCTCCGTCGAGGGAACGCTCTGCGTGATCACGTGATCGACCGGGATCGTGTCGCTGTACTCGCGGGTGATGGTCGCGGTGAGCGTGAGATGCGCCTTCGCGAGCGCAGCCTTGACTTCCGCGAGCGACATGTTCGTGAGGTCGGGAACGGGGACCGGCGGCGGGCCCAGCGAAGGGATGAGGGTGACCTGCTCGCCTTCCTTCAGCATGGCCCCGGCCTGGGGTCGCATCCGGACCACGGAGTCTTTCGGCACCCGCATCGAGTAGATGCCTGTACCGATCCGAACGGTGAGCCCGTCGCCGGTCAACCGCGCCTGCGCATCGGAGACAGATGAGCCGACCACTTGCGGAACCTCGACGCTGTGCGGCAGGAGGTACGTCCACGCGCCCCACGCGGCGCCAGCCACCGTGATCAGCGCGGCCAACACCCCGAACGCCCGGCGGGAGCGGCGCCGCTTCCGCCGGGCCGGCGCGCCCGGGATCGTCACGGTGGTGGCGGCCTCGCCCGCCGGCTCGACGCCCGCGTCGGGCGCGGTTCGAACGATCGAGGCGAGCGGTCGCGAGGAAGGGAGGGTCGCGACTTCGTTCATCAGGTCGCGGCGCGCTTCTTCGGCCGATTCGGGCCTCAGTTCTCTCGCCTTCTCGGTCATCGAGGCCACCCAGCCGTCGAGGCCGGGCGGCACCGCGGGAACCTTCGATGACGGCGGCGGGACTCGGTCGCGGATGTGCTTGTAAGCGATGGCCATCGATGTCTCGGCGTTGAACGGCGTGCGGCCCGTAAGCAGCTCGAACGCGACGATGCCGAGCGAGTAGAGGTCGGTGCGGGGGTCGGCGGGTTCGCCTTGCAGCTGTTCGGGTGCGAGGTACTGCACGGTTCCGCTCACGGTGCCCGCCTGCGTCGCACGCGAGTCCGCGTAGGCGCGAGCCAGGCCGAAGTCGGCGACCTTCGCGACGCCCTCGCGCGTGACGATCACGTTCTCGGGTTTCACGTCGCGGTGGACGATCCCCTGGCGGTGCGCGTGCTCGAGAGCGGCGAGGACCTGGAGCAGGACGTCGGCGGCCTGTGCCGGCGCGAGAAGCCCGTTCTCGTTCAGGATCTCGCGGAGGCTCTCCCCGCGCACGTACTCCATCACCATGAAGTACACGCCGTCGACCGCGCCCCAATCGTGAACGTGGACGATGTTGGGGTGGTTCAGCGAAGCGGCGGCGCGCGCCTCGCGGCGGAACCGGTCGATGAAGCCGGCGTCGCCGGCCAACGTTCGGTG
>JBGPKY010000056.1:0-13067 GCA_041486205.1 Actinomycetota bacterium | reverse complement strand
GTCACCTCCGTCAACCCGGGGTTCGCGCCGACGGAGGGATTCCCTCAGAAAGGCGTCCCGTCCGCGATCCAACTGAAGCCCGAGCGTGTCGCGCGCGCGATCGTCGACGTCGTGAAGAAAGGGAGGGCGCCAGAGGTGAGCGTGCCGCGGATCATCGGCCCGCTGCAAGCGTTCCGCGTCCTTACGCCCCCGCTCTATCGTTGGGGGGTGCGAACCGCTATGGGTTCCGCGATCAACCCCACCCGGACGAAGGGACGTTGACGCCGTGTCCGTCGCCCCCGCCGAGATCGACCGTCCGTCCGGGCAAGACGTAGTCGAACCCGACGTACCGTGGGTCGTCATCGTTTGGAACGACCCGATCAACCTCATGTCGTACGTCACCTGGGTCTTCCAGAAGCTGTTCGGATACAGCCGGGACAAGGCCACGAAGCTGATGCTGGACGTTCACCACAAGGGCAAGGCGGTCGTCTCGAACGGACCCAAGGAAAGGGCCGAATCTGACGTCGCGCGACTTCACGCACACGGCCTGTGGGCGACGATGCAGAAGGACCGATGAGGTTCGTCCCTCGGGTCGTTCGCGCGAGGGACGGGCGGTTCCTGCTAGAGCTGCCGAGGGAGGAACGAGACGTGCTGCGAACCCTTCCAGCGCAACTGCGCGAGCTGCTCGCGGAGGAGGGCGACCCGGCACTTCGGCGGCTGTTCCCGCCGGCGTACGCGGACGACCCGGAACGCGAGGCCGACTTCCGCGAGATGGTTCGCGACGATCTGGTGGAGGCCAAGCTCGCGGCGATCGCGACGATGGAGGCGACGATCGACGCCGAACGGCTGACCGAGGAAGAGTTGCTCGCCTGGCTGGGAGCTCTCAACGACCTGCGCCTCGTTCTCGGGACGCGCCTCGATGTGAGCGAGGAAACGGGTTTCGGGGACTTCGAGGGGGACGCGCGGGAGGGCGTGGCAGCGCTGTACTGGTACCTCGGCGCGCTAGAAGAGGACGTCGTCGAGGCGCTTGCAGGGAGGGAGAGGGCCTGAGCGTTCGGTGCGTGAAAGCGCTGTCCGTCCCGGTGACCGACCAGGATCCGGAAGCACGGTCCGCCCGCTAGGGGATGGATTCGCCGACCTGGTGAACCTTCAGCATGTTCGTGTGGGTCTTGCCGGCCGGCGAGGACGCGGCCATCACGACAGAGCGGCCACCGTCGACGAGACCGGCCTCGCGCAGGCCCTGGTCCATCAGCGCGATCATCTCGTCGGTGTCGGTGGGCACGTCGGCCGAGAGCGTCTCCACGCCCCAGCGAAGGCTCAAGGCACGCCGCACGTCGGCGTCGGGGACGAACGCGTAGATCGGAACGCCGGGGCGCTCGCTCGCGAGTAGGCCCGCGGTGCGGCCCGTCGCGGTGAAACATGCGATCGCGACCACCGCGGGGTCGTCGGCCGCGATCTGCGTCGCCGCATGCGCGACCGCTCCCGCCTCGTCGGTGTGGGCGCAGGGCTCGCTCGCCACGCGGAACCCGCCGGCGCGCTCCTCGGCGACCTGCGCGATCTCCGCGGCCGCCTCCGCCGCCTCGATCGGGTACTCGCCGATCGCGGTCTCGCCGGAGAGCATGATGGCGTCGGTGCCGTCGAGGACGGCGTTCGCGACGTCGCTCGCCTCGGCGCGGGTGGGCCGCGGGGCGCGGATCATCGACTCGAGCATCTGGGTCGCCACGATCGCGGGCTTCCCGGCCATGCGTGCTGAGCGCAGGAGCTCCTTCTGGAGGACGGGGATCTCGGACATCGGCAGCTCGACACCCAGGTCGCCGCGGGCGACCATGATCGCGTCGGCCTGCGCGAGGATCGCGATGACGTCGTCGACGGCCGGTCGCGTTTCGATCTTGGCGACGATCGGGACATCGCGCTCGCCCATCAGAGCACGTAAACCGATGACATCGGCCGCTCCTCGAACGAACGATTGCGCAACGAGGTCGACCCCGAGGTCGAGTGCACGCGCGAGCCCGTCGCGGTCGCGGTCGGTGATGGCCGGCAAGCCGAGTCGTTCCGCGGGGACGTTCACGCCTGCTCGCGAACGGAAAGAGCCGCCCCGAACGCACTCGGTCACGACGTCGTCGCCGTCGATCTTCCGCACGACCAGCTCCACCGCGCCATCGGCCAACAGGACTCGGTCGCCGGCGCGGACGTCGCGGGCGAGTCCCGGGTAAGTCGTCGACGCTCCGGCCTCATCGCCCGGCAGGCCGTCAGGCCGCAGCACGAACCGCGCCCCACGCACGAGCTTCACCGGGTCCTCGCCAAGCTCACGTAGGCGGATCTTCGGGCCGGGCAGGTCCACCATCACCGCAAGATCGCCTCCGCGTTCGGCCTCGACAGCCCGCACCGCGGCAACGAGGGAAGCGTGAGACTCCGCGTCGCCGTGCGAGAAGTTCACTCGGAAGACGTTCGTCCCGGCGTCGGCCAGCGCGCGGATGCCGT
The DNA here is from genome assembly GCA_041486205.1 of Actinomycetota bacterium. Lineage (GTDB taxonomy): Bacteria > Actinomycetota > UBA4738 > UBA4738 > HRBIN12 > JBGPKY01. The sequence goes on along the minus strand of JBGPKY010000056.1, from coordinate 10,607 downwards.
CGGGCGTCCCTGTCGCGGGGCCGAGCGTGCAAACGAGCTTCACGCGGCGCCGGCTCATCTCACGGCTCCAAACCGAGTCCGGGGAACACCGTCTGGCGCACCAAGTGGATCACACCCTCAGTTTCCCGGTCGCCGTGGCTTCCCGGCAACGGCTCTTCGGTGAACGTTGTGGGGACGGCCGCGCGCAGACGTTCCTCAGCGATCTCGATCCAGGACTCGGGTAGGTGATCGGGCAGCTCCGCGTCGCACATCTCGGCGAAGTAGATCGTCCAGGCGCGCGGGACGACTTTGGCCCACTGGTAGCCGCCGCCGCCGGTTGCGACCCAACGCCCTCCGGCCGCCTCGTGAGCGAGCCCGTGCAGGACCTGGGCCGCCTCGCGGTACGCGCGCGTGGTCAGACGAAGGTGTGCGAGCGGATCTAGGTGGTGCGTGTCGCAGCCGAGCTGCGTCACGAGCACGTCCGGCTGCCAGCGGCGCACGAGAGGCGGCACGACCCCGCGGAACGCTTCCAGCCACGCGTCGTCGCCCGTCCCGGGCGGGAGCGGGACGTTCACCTTCGTTCCCTCTGCCTCGCCGGAACCGAGTTCGTCGACGAACCCGGTTCCCGGGAACAGGTACTCCCCCGACTCGTGGATCGAGACCGTGAGCACACGCGGGTCGGCGTAGAACGCGGCTTGCGGTCCGTCGCCGTGATGGACGTCGACGTCGACGTAGGCGACGCGCTCGACACCACGCTCGAGCAGCCATGCGATCGCGATCGCCGGGTCGTCGTAGACGCAGAACCCCGAGGCGCGCGCGGCCATGGCATGGTGCAGACCTCCGGCTGCGTTGAAGGCGTGGTCGACCCGGCCTGCGAACACTTCCTCGGCCGCCGCGATCGAGGCGCCCGCGACGAGCGCGCCCGCCTCGTGCATGTTCGGGAAGATCGGGTTGTCGCCCGGCCCGTAGCCGAAGCGCCGCCAGTCGCCGGGTTCCCCGTGCCCCGCGCGTTTCGTTGCATCGAGGAACTCCGGCGTGTGGACGAGCAGGAGCTCCTCGTCGGTCGCGGTCCGGCAACTCAGCGTCCGGACGTTCGGCAGCCGGAGCAGCCCCTCCTCCCGGATCAGGTCCCAAGTGAGGAGCACGCGGTCGGGTCGAAGAGGGTGCTGCGGGCCGTGGTCGTAGATCCTGGCTTCCTCGCAGAGGATGAGGCCGGCTGTTCCGCTCACACCGCGGAACGTATCGCGTCCACGGTTCGCTCGACCATCAGCGCCGCCTCGTCGTCGGATAGGACGAATGGCGGGCCGAGCATCACGAGGTCGCCGTTCACGCCGTCGGCGTGTCCGGTGGACGAGTACAAGAGCAGTTCGCGGTCGCGGGCGGCCTGCAGGACCCGTTCGGTCACCTGCTCGGCACGCGCGAAGGGCTCCTTCGTCTCACGGTCGCGGACCAATTCGATGCCGATCATCAACCCGAGCCCGCGAACGTCGCCGACGATCGCACAGTCGTCGAGCGCGGCGCCGAGCTCCTTGCGGACCCGCTCGCCGAGCTCCGCGCTGCGGTCCACGAGGCCGCCTTCGCGGAGCCGTGTCAGCACCGCGCGCGCCGCCGCTGCGCCGAGCCCGTTGTGCGACCACGTGAACCCGTGGACGAACCCCTTCGGCTTCACCGTCTCGTAGATCTCGCCGCTCGCGGCCGCGAACCCGAACGGGACGTAGCCGCTCGTCGAGCCCTTACCCGCAGTCACGATGTCCGGCCGCACGCCCCAATGGTCGACACCGAACCAGCGCCCGGTCCGGCCGAACCCGGTCATCACCTCGTCGGCGATCACGAGCACGCCGTGCTTCCTGCACACCTCGACGACCGCCGGCCAGTAGTCGTCGGCGGGAACGGCGGCGCCGAGCGTCGCGCCTCCGACCGGCTCGGCGATGAACGCGGTGACGTTCGCGGGGCCAGCCTGAGCTATCGCCGCGTCCAGCGCGGCAGCGTGCTGCTCCCCAGACATCGGAGTGCGGTACTCGTAGGCGGGGGGCACGTGCACGAAACGCCCGAGCCACGGCGCGTACGGCCGCTTCAGCGCCTCCTTCCCGCCCGCATCGAGCGCGCCGAGCGTGTTCCCGTGGTACGAAGCCTTCCGCCCGATCACGACCTGGCGCGAATCCTCACCGCGGGCGAGGTGGTAGGAGCGGGCGAGCTTCAGCGCGGTCTCGACCGCCTCGCTGCCACCGGAGACCGGGTAGATCCGTGCCTCGTCCATGGGCAACAGGGGCGCAAGCTCATCCGCGTACCGCTCGAGCACGTCAGTCGTGAACATCGAGCCGTGGAGGTAGTCGAGGCGCGACAGGTGCTCGACCACCGCGCTCACGACGCTCCGGTCGCCGTGGCCGACGTTGACGACGATGGCCCCGCCCGCGCCGTCCAGATACCGCTTCCCATCGGCCGTCTCGATCCACACGCCCTCGGCGCGCACCGCCGTCGGAAGCGTTCGGTTCAACACGCGGTGGAAGACGTGGGTCATTTCGATTGCACCCCGCCCGGGTCGAGCTCCTCGCGGATGAGGCGGAGCTCGTCGCCGGTCGGCGGCATGGTCTCGCCAAGATCCTTCGCCACCTTCGGGTCCCAGCCCATGTTCTCGCGGACCGTGTCCATCGTGACGCCGGGATGCATGTGGGTGAGCGTCATCTCGCCGGTCTCCTCGTCGAAACGGTACTGACCGAGGTCGGTGACCACGCTCGTCGGGCCGCTCCCCCACCAACCACGGGCGGCATCGTGAGCAGGATCGCCCGAGTGCCCCGGCGAGGTCCGGAAGTGGAGCTTTTCGACGAACGAACGCTGCCCCTGCCGCATGATCACGAACACCTTCCGCGCGTTGATCGCGATCTCGCATGCGCCTCCGGAGCCCGGCAGTCGAACCTTGGGCTTGGCGTAGTCGCCGATCACCGTCGTGTTGATGTTGCCCAACCGGTCGATCTGCGCCGCGCCCAGGAACCCGACATCGACCAGTCCGGCCTGGAGGTAGAACGCGAACAGCTCGAACATCGACGTCACTGCGGTGGAACCGCTGACCAGCGTCGGGTCACCGATCGAGAGCGGGAGCCGAGCCGGAGCCGCACCGAACACACCCGACTCGTACACGAGGTTCAGACGCGGGTTGACCGTTCGCTTCGCGAGGTTGCAGACGATGTTCGGAAGGCCGATGCCGACGAAGCAGACGTTTTCGTCCGCGAGCTGGCGCGCGCTCGCGACGATCATCATCTCGGACTTCGACCAGCCGAGGCCGTTCCCGCCGCCGCCGTTCTGGCTCACGCGTACTCTCCGTAGTTGACCTGCCCCGACATCGCGGCGCCGGGTTGAAGGTCGTGCCAGTACTTGTCGCCCATCTTCTCGATGTAGTCGCGGTGGCTCGATAGGTCGTAGACCCATTCGTTGAGCCACATCTCCAGTCGATCCGGCTCGCGCGCGATCTCATCCCAGGCCAGGTAGAACTTGTTGTCGCGGTCGTAGTAGCCCTGGGCGTAGGACGGGTGGCACGAGAACGGCTGCTCGACGACCGCGTCGACGATCAACCCGGGGATCACCGTGCGGTTCGGGTCGGCACGGATGACCGGCTCCTGCACGATCTCCTCGCAAACGACGATCACGCGTTTGGCCGCGAAGGCCGCCTCCTTCTGACAGCCGAGGAGTCCCCAGATCTGCGAATCGCCGCTCACATCCGCGCGCTGCGCCGCAACGATCGCGACATCGGGCTGGAGCGGAGGGACCACGTACACGTCCGCCTCGTCGTCGTAGGGCGAACGGATCGCTTTGATGTGCTCGTTCACCGACGGGATGTCGCTCTCGTAGTAGCTGCGTATGGGGAAGAAGGGCAGGTTCGAAGCTCCGGCCATGTAGCGGCAGACCATGCCGAAGTGCGAATACTCCTCGATCTCGAGCGGCTCGGGGTCGGCACTCTCGATCCGGCGGCGGATCGCGTGTAGCGAGCCCACGCCGGGGTTCCCGAGCCAGGAGAACACCAGCTTCTTCGCGACGCCGGCGCCGATCATCTGGTCGTAGACCACGTCCGGCGTCATCCGGCAGAGCGTGAGGTCACGACGGCGCTGGCGGATGATCTCGTGCCCCGCCGCGAAGCAGATCAGGTGAGTGAACCCCTCGATGGCCACGGTGTCGCCGTCGTGGACGAGGTCGGCGACGGCGTCCTCCATCGTCGTGACCTTCGATTCAGGCATCGGGCGACCACCCGTCCTTCGGACCGCGGAGGACACAGAACTCGTTCCCCTCCGGGTCCAGCATGACGGTCCAGTAGCTGCCGCCTTCTTCGACGTACAGCTGCTCGGTCGCCCCGGCCGCCCGGAGGCGTTCGACCTCCTCGGCCATCGAGTGCGGGGGCCGCAGGTCGAGATGAAGGCGGTTCTTCGCGGACTTCCTCTCGGGGACGATGAGGAAGAGCAGCGGCGGCGCATCCCCCACCGGGTCGACGATCTCTGCTCCTTCCTCGTCGATGTCTTTGAGTTCGAACCCGAGCGCCGCACACCAGAAGTCGGCAACCAGCTTCGGGTCGGCACAGTCGATCGTCAGCGTTTCGATCCTCGACGCCAACGGAACCCCTCTTCCGACGTCAGCCCCGGCCCTCGACCTCGGCGACCGCTTCCTCGAAGATCGAGAGCGCGGTCTCGGCCTGGTCGTGCCGGAACACGAGCGGCGGCGACATCCTGATCGCGTTGTCGCCGCAGCCCAGCATGAGTAACCCTTTGTGGAACGCGGCCAACTCGACCGCGTTCGCCGTGTCGTGGTCTTCGAACTCGAGCCCGATCATCAGGCCAAGTCCCCGAACGTCCTTGATCGACGGCCGTCGCGCCTGGATCGCTCGAAGGCCCTCGAGCATGGAACCGCCGACCTCTCGCGTGTTCTCCAGCAGCCCGTCCTCGATCAGTTCGATCGTTGCGAGCGCGGCGGCGCACGGGATCGGGCTGCCGCCGTAGGTCGAGCCGTGCGCGCCGAGCTCCCACGTCATGAGCTCCTCGCGCGCGATCATCGCGCCGAGCGGCAGCCCGCTCGCGATTCCCTTGCCGGCGATCACTACGTCAGGTTCGACGCCGAAGTGCTGGATCGCCCACATCTTGCCGGTTCGGCCCATGCCGCTCTGCACCTCGTCGGCGACGAGCAGGATGCCGTGGCGCGTACAGAGCTCGCGCAGGTACGCGAGCCAGCCGTCCGGCGGCACGACGTAGCCACCCTCGCCGAGCACCGGCTCGACGACGATGGCCGCGACCTCGTTCGGCGTGACCATACGTTTGAACAGCACCTCGTCGATGTAGTCGAAGTCGCCGTAGAACGAATGCAGCACGCCCGGCAGCATCGGCCCGAACCCGCTGCGGTACTTCGCCTTGCTCGCGGTGAGCGAGACGCTTCCGTACGAGCGTCCGTGGAACGATCCGTAGAACGCGATGATGTACTGCCTTCCCGTCGTGAACCGCGAGAGCTTGATCGAGGCCTCGACGGCCTCGGTACCCGAGTTCGTCAGGAAAGCCCGCGCCCGCGAGGGGAACGGCGCGATGCGGTCGAGCTGCTCGCAAACGTCGGAGTAGATCGGCAGATAGAAGTCGCTCGCCGAGTAGTGCAGGAGCTCATCCGCCTGTCGCTTGATCGCCTCGACCACCGCGGGATGCGAGTGGCCCGTCGAAGCGACGGCTATGCCGGCGTTGAGGTCAAGGAAGATGTTCCCATCGACGTCCTCTACGACCGAGCCGGCGCCGCGCTTGGGAACGAAACCGTAAGCGCGCGGGAGCGACGGGCTCGTGACCTTCGCGTCGCGCTCGATCCTCGCCCGCGCCTCGGGACCCGGCACCTCGGTGAGGAGCCGTGGCGCCGAGAGCGTTGCGAGGTCCGTGATCACCGAGGCGCTCATTCCTCGATCACCGTCCGGGACTGCTCGCGCATGTACTGGGTGACGTAGTAGGGACCTCCGCCCGCCTTGCCGGTCGTTCCCGAGCCCTTCCAGCCGCCGAAAGGCTGGACGCCCGGCCACGCGCCTGTGGTCGCTCCGGCCCGCCGGTTGACGTAAACGACACCGGCTTCGATCGAGCTGAGCCACTTGTCGATCTCGGCCTTGTCCTGGCTGTAGAAGCCGGCCGTCAGACCGTACTCGGTGTCGTTCGCCAAACGGATCGCTTCATCCAGATCCTCGAAGGGCGCGACCGAAACGAACGGAACGAACAGCTCCTTCTTCCAGATCCAGGAGTCGAGAGGAACCTCGACCACCGTCGGCTGCACGAAGGTGCCCTTCGCGAAGTCGCCCTCGGTCAGCCGTTCGCCGCCGGTGACTACGTTGCCGTTCTTCTTAGCCTCGTTCGCCGCTTCCTCGAACGTCGCGACCGCGCTCTCGTCGATGACCGGCCCGAGGTAGACGTCCTTCTCGAGTGGGTTGCCGATCTTGATCTTCTCGGCTTTCTCTTTCAACATGCGGACGAACTCGTCGTAGACCTCGCGGTGAACGTACGCGCGCGAGTTCGCGGAGCACTTCTGCCCGCCGAAGCCGAAGGCCGAGCGCATCACGCCGTCGGTCGCCTGATCGAGGTCGGCGCTCTTCGCCACGATCGCCGGGTTCTTGCCGCCCATCTCGCAGATGATCGGCTTGGGGAAATCGGTCGCGAATCCCTTGTAGATCCCCATCCCCACGTCGTACGAACCTGTGAACGTGATGCCGCCGACGTCGGGGCTGTGGACGATCTCATCGCCGACGATGCTGCCCGGCCCCGACAGATAGTGGAAGGCACCGGCGGGCAACCCGGCGTCGCGATAGAGCTCATACAGCTTCAGGCCGGTGAAGACTCCGAGGTGCGCCGGCTTGAACACGACGCAGTTGCCGCCGACGAGCGCCCCGGAGGAGGGACCGGCTGCAAGCGCCATGGGGAAGTTGAACGGGCTGATGACGGCCCACACCCCGAAAGGCCTGAGCACGTCGTAGTACTGTCCGGGTGAACCCATCGACTGCATCGGCGTGACGAAACCGTCGTGCTTCTCCATCTCGTTGCAGTTCCAGCGCAAGAGGTCCGCCGATTCCTCGACGTCGCCGAGCGCCTCGAGGCGGCTCTTGCCGACCTCCATCGCCATGAGCGCCGACAGCTCGTTGCGGCGCTCGGACATGAGGTCGGCGGCCTTGCGAACCATCGCGATCCGCTCCTGCCATGGCGTGTTCCCCCACGTATGTGAGAAGGCTTTCGCGGCAGCGATCGCGTCGCGAACGTCCTCGCGCGTCGCCTGCGCGAACTCGCCGATCACGATGCTGGAGTCGATCGGCGACAGCACGGCCTTGTGTCCGCTTCCATCGCGCGCCTCACCGTTGACATAGAGGGGGTGCTTCTGTCCGAGCCAGCTCTTGGCGACGTCGATGCCCTTGTCGTAGGCCTTGTGGAGCTCCTCGTTGTCGGCCGACATGGTCGCGTAGGTGATCCGGAAACCCTGCTCTGCCATGGAAGATCGCCTCCTCGTGACACGTTGAGACCGGCTCTTATCGTAGCCGTCGGGCGCACCTGTCCCCAAGTCGAACACAGCCCTCCAACTGACCCGCGGATATCGAGAAACCGCTGTTCGGCGGGCGTATCATCAGCCTCCCTTGAGGCTCGTGTCTTTCGACCGGAGGGGGCACCGGCGACTGGGAGCGCTCCTCGGGGGTGTGGTGGTCGACCTGCCCGACCTCGTCGGACACCCGGCCTTCCCCACCACCATGGAGGCCCTCGTTTCGGGCAACGGGGGGACGGTTCTGGATGCCGCCCGTGCCGCCCTCGACAGGGACGAGGCAGACAACTTCGTCGTCCCGGGTGCAAGGCTGCTCGCTCCGGTTCTGCCCGCCTCCTTGCGGAGTCCCGACGCCCCCGACGCCGTCCGTCGCGTCGTCGGCCCCGGCGATGAGATCCCCTGGCCGGCCGGCGCGGGATGGCTCGACTACGAGCCGAAGATCGTCGCGGTGCTCGGTCGCGCAGCCCATGCCCTCGGAACCGACGACGCCGGCCGTGTCGTGTTCGGCTACACGCTGGTCAGCGACTTCGCGGCGCGTGACGCGAACGGCGACCCGACGCCCGAGCCCGAGCGTGCCCCGGTCGCGATCGGCCCGTGTGTCGTGACGGCCGACGAGATCGACCCGCACATGATGACGGTCACGGTTCGAGTCGACGGCGAGGATTGGGTCAAGGGGAACCTCAACGGCGTCGCGCGCAGCCTGCTCGCTGCGGTCGCCCACGCCTCCCGCTACGAGGAGCTGCGCGCCGGCGACGCGTTCGCCTCGAGCCCGTACGGCGGGTTGGAGGGAAGGCTCGAGCAGCGCATCTGGCCCGGCGCCGAGGTCGAGCTCGTCGCCGAGGGCATCGGCACTCTTCGCTCACGCATCGGCCGCCCCTAGCGCCGGTTATCTCTTCGAGGCGGCCTTGCGAGCGACGCCGCGTTCGGCGGCCTTACGCTTGTCGGCGTCCTTCTTCTTGCGCTCGCGGTCGTGCGCCCAGCGGATCTTGGCTCGGTCTCCTCGGCCCATCTACCCCTCCTCGTGTTCGCCACCTCGGGCGAGTTCGGCGCTGCGGCGGCAAGCGGCGTCGATCGCGTTCAGGAACGCGGCGCGGACACCGGCTTCCTCGAGGTGACGGATCGCCGCGATCGTCGTACCGCCTGGCGACGTGACCATCTCGCGGAGCTCCACGGGATGCTTGCCGGTGTCCCGCAGCATCTTCGCCGAACCAAGCATCGTTTGGATGATCAGCTCGGTCGCGACGTCGCGCGACAGCCCCAGCAGGATACAAGCCTCGATCATCGCCTCGGCCAGAAGGAAGAAGTATGCGGGTCCCGAGCCACTGGTCGCCGTGATCGCATCGAGTTGGGCCTCGGGCAGCCGAAGTACCCTTCCGACGTAGCCGAGCAGTTCAACGGCCACGCTCACGTGCTCGTCGGCGGCGTGGGAACCGGGAGAGGCCACCGACATCGCTTCGTCGACGAGCACCGCTACGTTCGACATCACGCGCACGACGGGAACGTTGGGCGCGAGGAACTGCTCGACGAACGAGGTCCTGATGCCCGCCGCGAAGCTGATCACAAGCTGCTCGGGCTTGATGTCCGCCGATATCTGTTCGAGCAAGGCTTCCATGTCCTGCGGCTTGACCATCAGGACGAGCGTCTCCGCCCACGCGGCGGCTTCGGGGTTGGAAAGGGTCGTCGCCACGCCGTAGCGCTCGGCGATCTCGCGGGCCCGCTCCTCCCGCCGGCAGGTCACCATGATCTCGTTCGCATTCCGTCCGCCGGAGCGGATCAGGCCGGAGACGAGCGCTTCGCCCATCTTCCCGCCTCCCAGGAACGCCACCTTGCGACCGGTCATCTCGAGCTCCTCAGCAGGTTCGACAGGAAGAACCACATGTTCGCAGGTCGCTCGGCCAGCCGTCGAGTCAGGTACGGATACCACTCGGTGCCGTACGGGACGTAAACGCGCACGGGGTAGCCACCCTCCGCGAACCGGGTCTGGAGGTCACGACGCACGCCGTACAGCATCTGGAACTCGACGCGAGACCAAGGGATGCCGTGATCCTGCGCGAACCGCTTCGCCCCATCCAGCAGCTTCGGGTCGTGCGTGGCGACGTGGACCGAGTGGCCGCGCGTGAGCAACGTCGCCGTGAGGCGCGCGAACGCCAGGTCGACCTCGCGCCGCGTCTCGAAAGCCACCTCCGGCGGCTCAAGGTACGCCCCCTTCACCAGACGCACGATCGAGCGCTCCGGAAGCCGATCCACATCCTGCGCCGTTCGGCGGAGATACGACTGGAGCGCAACGCCGACCCGATCGTGGCGTTTCCGCAGATCGTGGAACACCGAGATCGTGCGGTCGACGTAGGCGCTGCTCTCGATGTCGATCATCACGAGTCCGCCGGAGGCGGCGGCTGCGGCGAGCACTTGCTCCATGTTCGCGATGCACAGCTCGTTCGAGAAATCGAGGCCGAGTTGGGTGAGCTTCACCGAGATGCCGAGGTCGAGTGAAGGCTCCTGAGCGATGCGCTCGAGTGCGCGCACGTACGCGCGCACGGCCTCGGTAACGTGCTCCGGCGCCGTCACGTTCTCGCCCAGGTGGGAGATGATCGTCGCGATCTTCGCGCGGTCGAGCGCACGGGCGACGTCGATCGACTCCTCGAGGGACTCGCCGGCGACGAACCGCGATGCAACCGCCCAGCCGAGCCGGGACTGGCTCCCGAGGCGCCGGAACCACCGGTTGCCGGTGATCCGCAGCACCGCCCCGCGCAGGATCGACCCGTTCATCAGGAGGATTCCATCACGGCGGACGCTCGCCCGACCGGACAGGACCAGAAAAAGAACCCGAGGGACCTCGGGCTCGCCGGAAGCCGAAGCCTCCAGCCACCCTCAGCCCCTCGGGCTCAGGTGCTCCAAGCAACCCCTGCAGCTGTCTCGGTTTCCTGGCGGTAGTACCCTTTCGTTGGGCTTTGGGGCGTTCCGAGCCTCCCCTACGGAACAGCTAGTTGGCCTTCCCAACCGTCCCGCAAAGTGCGCCCAGTTCGCCTTACGGCTTTCCCAGGGGTCCCCGCTTCGGTTCCCTGACTCAGCCACTCCGGCTGCTTGGAGCGAGGCGAAATGTACCGGCGTTCGAG
>JBGPKY010000055.1:0-13067 GCA_041486205.1 Actinomycetota bacterium | reverse complement strand
GTGCTCGACGACGATCAGAGTGTTGCCGAGATCCCGGAGGCGGATCAGCGTGTCGATCAAACGCCGATTGTCGCGCTGGTGAAGACCTATGGATGGCTCATCGAGGATGTAGAGAACGCCGACCAGGCCGCTTCCGATCTGCGTCGCCAAACGGATCCGCTGCGCCTCTCCGCCCGCCAGCGTCGCCGAGGTCCGACCCAGCGTGAGGTAGTCCAGCCCGACGTCGACCAGGAACTGCAGCCGCTCGCGGATCTCCTTCAGGAGCCGCTCGGCGATCATGTGCTCGCGTTCAGACAGATCGATCCGCCGGACGAACGCGAGTGAGTCGCTGATCGACTTCTGCGTGAGCTCGGCGATGTTGACGCCGCCAACCGTGACGGCGAGAGTCTCCGGCTTCAGGCGAGCGCCGCCGCAGGCGCGGCACGGGATCTCGCGCATGAACTGCTCGAGTTTGTCGCGCTGGGACTCAGAGTCGGTCTCCGTGTGACGGCGTTCGACAACGGGCAGGACGCCCTCGTAGGTCGTGTAGTACGAGCGCGTGCGTCCGTAGCGGTTCTTGTACTTGACGTAGATCTCTTCGTCGGAGCCGTACAGCACGGCGTCGCGGGCCTTCTTCGGGAGCTTCTTCCAGGGGGTCTTCGTCGAGAACCCGTGCACCTCGGCCACCGCTTCCAGCACGCGGAACCAGTACTCCAGCCGCGAGCCTGCCCACGGCGCGATCGCGCCTTCGTCGATGGAGAGCTCGGGATCGGGAACGACCAGCTCGGGGTCGACCTCCAGGCGTGTGCCGAGCCCGTCGCAGGTCTGGCAAGCGCCGTACGGGGAGTTGAACGAGAAGTTGCGCGGGGCGAGCTCCTCGAACGAGATGCCGTCGTAGGTGCACGCGAGCGCCTGCGAGAACGTTTGAATCTCCTCGCCGCCGTCGTGCGTAGCGACGGCTATCGCGGCGATCCCCTCGGCGAGCTGAAGCGCCTGCTCCACCGAATCGGCCACACGACGGCGGATGTCGGGCTTGGCGACCAAACGGTCGACCACCACCTCGATCGAGTGCTTGTAGTGGCGTTCGAGCCGGATCGGCTGAGCGAGGTCTACGACCTCGCCATCCACGCGCGCCCGGGGGAACCCGCGCCTGCCGAGATCGCCGAGGAGCTTCTCGTACTCGCCCTTGCGGCCCCGGACGATGGGCGCGAGCACCTGGAACTTCGTCCCCTCAGGGAGCTGCATGACCTGATCGACGATCTGCTCGGGCGTTTGGCGGCCGATCGGGCGACCGCATCTCGGGCAGTGCGGGTGACCGATCCGAGCGAACAGGACGCGGAGGTAGTCGTAGATCTCGGTGATGGTCCCGACGGTTGAGCGCGGGTTCTTCGAGGTGGACTTCTGGTCGATGGAGATCGCCGGCGAGAGCCCTTCGATGAAGTCGACCTCGGGCTTCTCCATCTGGCCCAGGAACTGCCGGGCGTAGGCCGACAGCGACTCCACGTAGCGGCGCTGGCCTTCGGCGTAGATCGTGTCGAAGGCGAGCGAGCTCTTCCCGGACCCGGACAGGCCAGTGAACACGATCAGCCGGCCGCGAGGGAGCGCAAGCGTGATGTTCTTGAGGTTGTGCTCTCGGGCCCCGTGGATGATCAGCTCGTCGGTCCCCACGCGGCCATTCTAGTGGCGCCTCCGACATCGCCCCCCGGCGAGCGGGCCCTCGCCTCCCCGCTCCGCTAGGCTTTCGCTCATGACCAAACGCGAAGAGCTAGAGGCGCTGTCCTCGAAGGAGCTGCACGACCGGGCCACGGCCCTGGCGAAGCACCGGCTGGACGTGGCCTTCCTATGGGACCTGCTGAAGACGATCCCGGAGGCCAGGGCCGCCGCGGGCGACGAGGCGCGTAGCGAGACTGACATCCTGCGACCCCTGGCGTTGCTCAACGACCTGTTCGACGCCGACGAAGGGCAGCTGGCGGAGGCCTTGCGGCCCTTCTATCTCGACTACCTGGAAGAGCACGGGGAGGCGTAGACGACCCCCGAGCGCAGCCTCGAGTCGTATCGGGACGAATTCCCGGTCCTCGCGCGGAAGGCCTACCTGATCAGCGCATCGCTCGGGCCGGTGTCGACGCGCGCGAAGCGATACCTCCGCGAATACCTAGACGTGTGGGCCATGGAGGGCGCGCCCGACGTCGTGTGGATGGAGGCGATCTTTCCCCGGATGGCCGCGGTGAAGGGCTCGTTCGCCCAGCTCGCCGGGTGCGACGCGGGCGAGCTCGCGATCACGACGAACATCTCGATCGCTATCGCCACGATCGCCTCCGCGTTGGAGCTCGACGGGAAGCGCCGGAAGGTGATCATGTCTGAGCTGGATTTCCCCACCGACGGTCACGTTTGGCTCGCCAATCGGCGGCGCGGCGTCGAGATCGTCTGGCTGAAGTCGCCCGATGGACTCACGATCCCGCTCCAGGAGTACGAGCGCGCCATCGACGAGGAGACCGCGGTCGTGATGGTGAATCGCGTGCTCTACCGTTCCAGTGCGCTGGTGGACGCCAAGGAGATCTGTCGGCTGGCGCGAGAACGCGGCGCGTACTCGTTCGTCGACGACTACCACGGGGCGGGCATCGTTCCGCTCGACCTTCACGACCTCGGTTGCGACTTCTACACGGCGGGCGTGCTGAAGTGGCTCTGCGGAGGGCCGGGACTCGCGTTCCTCTACGCGCGCCGCGAGTTGCTGCCGTCCCTGGAACCGATGGTGACTGGGTGGTTCGCGACGCGCGAGCCGTTCTCGTTCGACAACCAGCATCTCGAATACCATCCGGGCGCGCGGCGCTTGGAGCACGGAACGCCGCCGGCGCCGGTGATGTTCATCGCGCAGGGCGGACTCGACATCATCAACGAGGTCACGCCCGCACGGATCCGCGCGCGCCAGGGGGAACTGACCGACCACGTCATCGCGCGGGCCGATGAAGAGGGCCTGCCGGTACGAACCCCTCGCGATCGTGATGCGCGTGGCGGAGTGGTGAACGTCGGCGTCGGGCCCAACGCGGAGAAGATCTGCCACGCGCTCCTCGCCCGCGACGTCTGCACGGACTTCCGCGGCGACGGGCTTCGCATCTCGCCGCACTTCTTCAACACCGAACAGGACATCGACCGCTGTTTCGCGGAGCTACGTTCGCTCCTCTGAGGCTCAGCCGCCGACGACCGGGCGGCCGGCGCGCATGACGAGCCTCAGTTCGCCGAAGGCATCCAGCTCCTCGAGCGGGTTACGGCCCAAAGCGATCAGATCGGCCGGGGCCCCGGGAGCCAGGCGCCCGGCAACCATGGCGGCGAGCACTTCCTCCGGTGTCATACCGACGGCCTCGTTCAGCAAGAGGGCTTCCCGCACATCGATGCCGGGTGGGATGGGACCGTTGCCGAGATCGGTGCCGTAGACCACCGTGCCCCCGGCGGCGCGGAACCGCGTGAGGTTGTCCGAGGCGGTGCGCAGCTCGGGCGTCACCTCTCCGTACGAGAGGATGTCGAGGGTCGAGACGATCCGGGTCGTCCTAGCGAGCGCCGTCAGGAGGTCCTCGGACAGTTGCTCGGTCCATGGGGTATGCGCAAGCTCATCGACACCAGCGCCGAGCGCGCGATCCACTTGGCCCTTACCCTGCGCGTGCGCCGTCACGGGCAGCGAACGTCCGTGTGCCGCCTCGCAGATCGCCGACAGCTCGGCGTCTGAAGGCGTCGGGCCGGATTCGGCGTTCAGCGAGACCTTGATCGCGGCGGCACCGCGGTCGGCCAACGCGGCAACCGCTCGCGCTGCGTCCTCGGCGCCGTGCACCTCGAGCCCGGTGCCGGCGGGAGCCCACCCTTCCTCAGTGGGGTATCCCCCCGGTGCTGTGAGCATCGGCCCCGCCGCGCGGATCACCGGCCCGTTGAACGACGGCATCTCCGATGCGTTTGCGAGGGCGAAGATGTCGTCGGCAGGCCACGCGAGGTCGCGTACGGCCGTTACGCCCCCCATCAATACCGCCGCGGGGTCCGAGAGTCTGATGTGGACGTGGCGGTCGGCCACCGCCGGCATCAGGAACCCGTCAACTTCGACGATGTCTTCCACCGAGGGCGATCGCGTCGCCGGACCTGCATAGGTGACGACGCCTCCTTCCACCGCGACCGCCGCGTCCCGCACGAGCCCGTTCGGACCCAGCCAGGCGAACGGAGCCCGAACCACGAACGTGTCGCTCAGCCGCGGACCCCTGACTGACGCATCGCCTTCAGCTCCTTGCGGAGATCGACGACTTCGTCGCGGAGCCTCGCCGCGTACTCGAACCTCAGGTCCCGCGCCGCCTGGTGCATCTCCTCCTCGAGAGACTGGATCAAGCGTTCCAGCTCCTCGGTCGGCATCTCGGGGCGTTCCCGGCGGTGCCGCTTCCTGTCCGGCGTGGGAGCGCGGCCTTCAACGGCCATGCCGAGGAGGATGTCGGAGACCTTCTTGCGGATCGACTGCGGGTCGATACCGTTCGCGCGGTTATACGCCTCCTGGATCTTGCGACGTCGCTGCGTCTCGGAGATGGCGGACTTCATCGAATCCGTGACCTGGTCGGCGTACATCAGGACTTTCCCCTCGACGTGTCGAGCCGCGCGGCCGATCGTCTGGATCAGCGAGGTCTCCGAACGCAGGAACCCCTCCTTGTCGGCGTCGAGGATCGCGACGAGCGACACCTCGGGCAGGTCGAGCCCTTCGCGCAGCAGGTTGATGCCGACCAGCACGTCGAACTCCCCCAGGCGCAGGTCGCGAAGGATCTCGATCCGCTGGAGCGTGTCGACCTCGGAGTGCAGGTAGCGGACCCGTACCCCCATCTCCATCAGGTAGTCGGTGAGGTCCTCGGCCATCTTCTTCGTGAGCGTGGTGACCAGGACCCTCTGCTTGTTCTCGGCGCGCTTGCGGATCTCCTCGATCAGGTCGTCGACCTGACCGCGCGTCGGGCGAACCTCCACCTCGGGGTCGATCAGACCAGTCGGTCGGACGATCTGCTCCGCAACGCGTTTGGAGACCCGCAGTTCGTAGGCCGCCGGCGTCGCCGACATGAAGACGAGCTGCTTCACCTTCGGCACGAACTCGTCGAAGCGCAGAGGGCGGTTGTCCAGAGCGCTCGGCAGCCGGAACCCGAACTCGACAAGCGTGCTCTTGCGCGTCTTGTCGCCTTCGTACATGCCGTGGATCTGGGGAACCGTCACGTGCGACTCGTCGATAACGCACAGCCAGTCCTCGGGGAAGTAGTCGAGCAGCGTGTACGGCGCCTCGCCCGGTTGGCGCCCATCCACGTGGCGCGAGTAGTTCTCGATGCCCGAGCAGAACCCGACCTCGCGGAGCATCTCGAGGTCGTACTGGGTCCGCATCCGAAGACGCTCGGCCTCCAGCAGCTTGCCCTGCGAATCCAGCAGCGCGAGCCGCTCTTGCAGTTCGTCTTCGATGGCGACGATCGCGCGCTTCATCCGCTCTTCGGAAGCTACGTAGTGTGTGGCCGGATAGACGGTGATCTCGGTCAGCTCGCCCAGGACCTCGCCGGTCATCGTGTGGAAGCGCGTGATGCGCTCGATCTCGTCACCCCACCACTCGATCCGGACGGCCGTCTCCTCATAGGCGGGGAAGACCTCCAGCGTGTCGCCCTGAACCCGGAACTTCCCGCGAACGAAGCTCACTTGGTTCCGCTCGTACTGGATGTCGACCAGGCGCTGGATCGCGAAGTCACGGTCGGTGGCCACGCCCTTGTGCACGCGCAGGATCTGGCCCATGTACTCCTCCGGCGAGCCAAGACCGTAGATGCACGAGACGCTCGCGACGATCAAGACGTCGCGGCGAGTCAGCAGCGCCGCGGTGGCCGAGTGACGCAGCCGTTCGATCTCGTCGTTCACCGACGAGTCCTTCTCGATGTAGGTATCCGTCTGCGGAACGTACGCCTCCGGCTGGTAGTAGTCGTAGTAGGACACGAAGTATTCGACCGCGTTGTCGGGGAAGAACTCGCGGAACTCGTTAGCGAGCTGTGCGGCGAGCGACTTGTTCGGCGCGATCACGAGCGTCGGCCGCTGCACCCGCTCGATCACGTGGGCGATGGTGTAGGTCTTGCCCGTCCCGGTGGCCCCCAGCAGCGTGAGACGGTCCTCCCCCGCCAGGACCCCTTCGGCCAGCTGGTCGATCGCCGAGGGTTGGTCTCCCGAGGGCTGGAAGTCGGCGGCTATCCGGAACGGCGGCATGCAGGGATTCTAGGGCCCATCGCCGACAGCCCTTCCATCGGCTACGGTGACCGAGCCTAGAAGGAGGATGCCCGCGAAGTGGATGGTGAGAACCAGCGGGTCGAGGAGGTCAGGGCGTGGGCGGCGGCACACGGCCTCGCGTTCACGGTGGACGATGAGGCGGAGCAGCTCCTGACACTACCGCTGCCGTTCCTGCACTCGTCGATCCTCGAGGTGCCGTGGAACGTCGTCTGCGGTGACTGGCAGGGCACGGCGGTCATGGGCTTCGACCTGCACCTCGGGAATGGCTTCCGGTCCTCGTGCGCCGTTGCAGCGATCTCGGCGGACTGCCCGATGATCACGATCAGTCACCTTTCGCACCGGCACTGGCTGGCCGAGCACGTCGGACACCACGTCATCGAGACCGAGTACGGATCCTTCAATCGCGAGTGGCAGATCCTGTGCGAGGACGAGCGGTTCGCGAGCGATCTCGTAAGCGAACCGATGATCGAGTGGATCGTGAAGACCGAACCGCCCGACCGGATGCGGAGTTTCCAGGTCGCCGGCTCGTGGGCGATGTGTTTCACGGCGCTGCTCCCTGCTTCGCAGATCCCGATCGTGCTCGGTGGCCTCGTCCGATTCGTCGGCCACTTCCCCGAAGTCGTCTACGAGCTCTATCCACCCTCTAGGTAGCAGCTACATCCGGCCGGCTTCGATGATGCTCTGGAGGAACCGCTGGGTCCGGGCCTCGCGAGGCGAGGTGAAGATCTCCTCGGGCGGTCCCTGCTCCAGGATCACGCCTTCATCGAGGAAGCACACTCGGTTCGCGATGTCCTTCGCGAAACCCATCTCGTGAGTCGCGATGACCATGGTCATACCTCCGGCCGCGAGCTCGCGGATCACGTTCAGGACCTCGGCCACAAGCTCGGGGTCCAGCGCACTCGTGACTTCGTCGAAGAGCATGATGTCGGGCTTCATGGCTAGCGCTCGCACGATCGCGAGTCGCTGCTGCTGCCCGCCCGATAGCCGGTCCGGGAATTCATCTCGCTTGTCCGCCAGGCCGAACCGCTCCAGAAGCTCGGCCGCCTCGGCTTCGGCCGACGCGGTGGCCATCTTCAACGCCTTGATCGGCCCGAGGGTGATGTTCCTCATGACCGTCATGTGCGGGAAGAGGTTGAACGACTGGAAGACGATGCCGATGTGACGGCGGATGCGGTCCACGTCGACGCCCTCGGCCGAGATCTCTTCCCCCTGGACGAGGATCCGGCCGGCGTCGATGTCCTCCAGGAGGTTGACGCACCGCAGCAAGGTGGACTTTCCCGAGCCCGAGGCGCCGATCAGGCACACGACCTCGTGTTCGGCTACAGACAGGTCGATCCCTCGCAGCACGTAGGTATCGTCGAACGACTTGTGGACCTTCTCCAGCCGCAGGGCTTCCCCGTTCCCGTTCATCTCGCTCCCCCACCTGCGCGACGACTGCGATCGCGCTCTATCAGGTGATCGGTGAACCGCGCGAGCGGGATCGTGAGCAGGATGAACATGAACGCGGTTATCACGAAGGGCGAGTAGTTGTAACGGATCGAGGTGTAGATCTGCGCCGCGCGAACCGCCTCGATCGCACCGAGCGGCGCCAGCAAGGCCGTGTCCTTCTGCAGGCTCACGAAATCGTTGAGGAGTGGGGGGATGACTCGGCGAACGGCCTGAGGCAACACCACGTACCGGAGGGATTGCCAGCGCGTGAGTCCGAGCGAGCGGGCCGCCATCATCTGGCTTGGGTGCACGGACTCGATGCCTGCCCGGAACACCTCTGAAACGTAGGCCGAGTACGAGAGCACCAGTGCAGCGGCACCCCACACCACGATCGAGTTCGGCAACCCTTGGATCCCTAGCGAAGGGATCCCGAACCCGAACATGAAGATGACCAACAGGAGGGGGGTTCCTCGGAAGAGGTCGGTATACAAGACCGCGACCAACCTGAAGGGGAAGAACACGGCCCCGGGGATCTGTCTGACCACGGCGATGGTGAGCCCGAGGATCAGGATGAGAATCTCGGCGATCATGAACACCTTGACGTTCAGGAGGAAAGCTCGCCAGATCGGAGGCAGACCTGCTTCCTGAACACCGAAGAAGGATTCCTTCATCGCTCGGAAGCTGAAGAAGCTCCCTCGGACCGCCTTGAATCCGGGAGCGAGCACGACCGCTAGCGTGAGCGCCGCGAAGAACGCGATCGTGCTCCCGGTCGAAACGAGGAACGCCCGGTTCCCGAGCAGCTTCGAGCCCCGCTCCTTCGGGGGCGGGGAGCCGAGCGGTTCCTCGACGAAGGCCCGCGGCCCCGTCATGCCGTTTCTGCCACGGCTACTGGATGAGCGGAACTTCGTTGTAGCTCGCCAGCCATTTCTTCTGGAGTTGGGCGAGCGTGCCGTCGGTCTTCAGCTTGGCCAACGCTTGGTCGACGCAGGTTACGAGCGGGTTGCCGAGGTCGAAGGCCAACCCGAACTGCTCTCCGGCGGGAGCGAACTTTCCGACGAGGGTCGCGTCTTTGATCGCGTACTGGGTGTATGAGGCGGTCGGTAGGTCCAGGATCATCCCGTCTATCTGACCGTTCTCCAAGGCCGACTTGGCTTCGTTGGTCGTGTCGTACACGGCCGGCTGCTGCGTCGACTGGATCACTTGGCTGATGAACGCGAGGCTGGTCGTTCCTATCTGCGCTCCGAACTTGTACTGCTTGAGCTCGGCCACCGTCGTCGCACTCGCGATCGGCGTCCCCTTGATCGCGATGAGCGCCTGCTGGTCGTCGTAGTAGCCATCGCTGAACGTGACGACCTTCGCCCGATCCGGGGTTATCGAGATCTGTTCGATCGCGAAGTCGTAGGACTTCGCGCCCGGCGCGTACGTCCTTCCGAAGGGCTGCACGACCCACTTAACCTCTGAGGTGGAGAAGCCGAGGCCCTGAGCGACCGCGTACGCTACGGCGCTCTCATACCCCTGGCCGTTCGAGGGGTCGTTGTGGCGGAACCAAGGGTTGTAGGCGGGGTTGTCGGTAGCGATCGTGAGCTGGCCGGACTGGAACAGGTGAAGCGATGCTTTGTCGCAGGATGTCGACCCACCGGGCGACACGACGGGATTCTCCTTCTGCGCACAAGCGGTAAGCACTAGTGCGAAGACGGCGGCCGCGGCCAAGAACTTCCGCATCTCGAAACCCCCTCGTGGTCGTTGCCCGGGAGCGCGTTCCCGCGTCCGAATCGCGAGCCTAGCACAGGCCCGAAGGGAGCCAGACGGGACCTACTTCCGTGGCTCCCAGGAGAAGAACTTGGTTGCGAGGACCAGCCCCGCTAGACCCCAACCGGCGAGGATCATGACATCCGTCCAATCGAACTTGAACGGCGCCCCGTAGAAGCCCGCGAGCATCGCGTCGAAGAAGTGCTTCACCGGGAAGATGCGCCCGACGTCCCTGACCCACGCGGGCGCGTTGTCACCGAGCGGGATGAAGATCCCGGACAGGAACAGGAGCGGCAGGATGATGGCGTTCACGATAGGCGGCGAGGCATCGGCGTTCGGAACGATGGAGGTGACCGCCAGCGCAAGCGCCGAGAACGAAGCCGCCCCCACCACCATCACCGTGGCGAACTCCGCCAGGCGAGTCCCGGTAGGCGTGTCGGCGTTGTAGAAGACGGCGCCGAAGATGGCCGTGATGATCACCAGCAGAACCGCGACGAGCATCGCGTGTATGACCCGGCCCATCAGGTACGCCCAGCTCGGCAACGGCGTTCCGCGGGTTCGCTTCAGGATCCCCGCGTCCCGTTGGAAGGTGACGCTCATCGCGATGTTGGTGAAGCACGCAGAGATGACCGAGAACGCCGCCATCGCCGCGACGTAGTAGTTCGACTGCTTGATCAAGATGCCGCCGATCGGGACGGTTCCGCTGCCGAGGAGCGACGTGAAGATGACCAGGAACATCAGCGGGAACGCGAACGTGAAGAACGCCGAGGCCGGGTTCCGCCAGAAGGCCTTGTTCGTGTAGTAGACCTGGCGAAGGGCGAACCGGGCGCCGCTCACGGTGTTCCCTCTTCGCCGCCGGTCAGCTGGATGTAGACGTCCTCGAGGGTCGGCCGTGCGACCTCGATAGCCGAGAGCTCGGAGCCGTGGTCGATCGCCCACCCGGTCAGCTGGTGCAGCGCCCGGGTCGGGTCCTCGGTCCCGAGCTCGAACGTGCCGTCGGCCCCGCGAACGGCACCGAGCTCCGCAGGGACCCCGACATCGTCCGGCACGCGGAAACGGAGCACCGTGCGCGCTGTGTCGCGGCCGGCGAGGGTGGAGGGCGGACCCTCGGCAACGATCTCGCCCCTCGCGATCACCGCCACGCGCTTCGCGAGGGACTGCGCTTCGTCCATGAAGTGCGTGGTGAGGAAGACGGTCTTGCCGATCGCGGCGAGGTTCTTGACGATGTCCCACGCGTTGCGCCGAGCGTTCGGGTCGAAGCCCGTCGTCGGTTCGTCCAGGAACAGCAGCCTCGGGTCGCCGGCAAGAGCGATCGCGACGTCGAGCCGCCGCTGCTGCCCACCGGAGAGCTTCGAGACCCTCGTGTCCCGCTTCTCCAGCAGACCGACGAGCTCGATCACCTCATCGACGTTTCGCGGCGACGGGTAGTAGCCGGCGTACAGCCGAACGGTCTCCCGCACGGTGAGGTAAGGGTCGACGCCCGTCGATTGGAGCACGATCCCGATCTGAGAACGGAGGGCGGAGCCCCCCTTCGCCGGATCCACGCCGAGAACACGCACGTCCCCGGAGCTTCGCCTCCTGTAGCCCTCGAGGATCTCGGTCGTCGTGGTCTTGCCGGCGCCGTTCGGACCGAGTAGCGCGAACACCTCACCGAGTTCGACATAGAGGTCGATCCCCTTGACCGCCTCGACCTCGCCGTAGGACTTGCTGAGGCCTCGGACCTCGATCGCGACGTCACTCATCGCGCCGAGGCTACGGTCAGACATCGCGTCCGACAACCGCTCACTCGGATGGTGGATGCCCAAGCCGCTTGTCGACCACGTTGCGCAGCGGCTCGCCGGCGATCCACCGTCGGAGGTTATCGGCGAATAGCAGAACGACCTCGTCCTCCCAGCCTTCGACGTCACCCGACATGTGAGGAGAAACGATGACGTTCGACATCTCCCACAGGGGGCTGTCCTCGGGGAGCGGCTCCTCCTCGAACACATCCAGGGCGGCGCCGGCGAGCTGGCCTTCTCGGAGCGCCTCCAGCAGCGCGGTTTGGTCCACGGTCGCACCGCGGCCGACGTTCACGAACCGCGCGCTCGGCCTCATCGCGGCGAACGCGGCCGAGTCGAACATGTGCCGCGTCCCATCCGTGAGCGGCATCGTATCGACGACGTAGTCGGCCTCGGCGAGCGCCTCGTGGAGGCGTTCGCTCCCGCGAACGGCCCCGAACAGATCGTCGCCGTCGCGTGGCGTACGACCGACCGCGCTCACCCGCATCCCGAGTGCCCGAGCCGCCCGCCCGATCGCCCGCCCGATCGGGCCGGGGCCGACGACGAGGAGATGCTTGCCGGAGACCGCCTCGGTCCAGCGATACCCCCACTCGCGCCGCCGCTGATCGTCGAACGTCGCGGGGAACCCCTTCGCGAACGCGATCACGAGACCCATCACATACTCCGCAATCGGCTCCTCGAACACCCCGCGCGCGTTCGTCACGACCACTTCGCTCTCGATCAGAGCGGGGAACAGGACCGAGTTCACACCGGCAGAAGCCGACTGTATCCAGCGAAGCTCACGAGCGTTCGGCCAGGCCGGTTCGAGCAGGCCGGCCTCCGGCCGCCAGAAGAAGAGAACCTCGGGATCGGCGATCGCGGCTACGAGTGCCTCGGCGTCGGGGGCGTAGGTAACGTCCGCGAGCGCATGTACGTCTTCGATCCTCGGCGGAGGCTCAGCCTCGCTGGCTCCCAGAACCAACACACGGGGGCGGGCGGTCACAGCGGCCTGCGGCTGGCGAAGCCTGTGTCGAGCGGGTGCCACCAAGCTACCCACTCCTCACCCAACCGCCAGCACAGGTAAACCGGCTCGCCGTCGCGTTCCCCGGGGAAGTCGAGCAGGCCCGTTTCTGCATCGCGCAGGAGTATGTTCCGCTGCGCGAAGTGCTCGATCTCGGTCCTCAGCGCCGCGAGCGCCTCCCAGTAATCGCCGCCGGATTGTCCGCCGCCATCGGCCTCGACCGCGCCGCGGATGCGCTCGCTCGCGCGCAGGATCTGCTGGCGAGACTCCTTCACGCGCGCGAGCCGCGCGCGGAGATCGGGCAGCTCGGCGTTCGCCTCCTCGACCGTGTACACGATCTCGTCCCTCATCTATAGCCCCAGGACCGCCGGCAGCTCCGCCATCGAGGTGATGCGAACGCCGGGCGCGTCGCGCAGTCGGTCGCGACGGTCGATCAGCACGGGGAACATCCCGACCGCGGCAGCCGGATCCACATCGAAGACCGGGTTGTCGCCGACGTAGACGGACTCCTCAGCGCTCACACCGGCGCGACCCAGCGCGAGCCTGAAGATCCGCGGATCCGGCTTCTCGATCCCCTCGACCCCGGAGATCACTCGTACGTCGAAGAAGCGCGTCACGCCGAGCACGTCGAGAAGTCGCTCGAGCCATCCCTCGAAGTTCGAGACGACGCCGAGCCTCAGCCCGGCTGAGTGGAGCTCCTCCAGCACCGGCACCACATCGTCGAACAACGAGTAGTTCGCCATGTCCGTGAACTCGCGATAGACGACGTCGATGAGACCGTTCCCATCCGGGATGCCGAGCTCGCGGAAGAAGATCGTGTAGACGTCCTGCCAGAACCGGCGGGACTTCTCCGGCGTCGTCGTCCACAGCTCGTGCTC
>JBGPKY010000054.1:0-13079 GCA_041486205.1 Actinomycetota bacterium | reverse complement strand
TCAGCAGGCCGACGTGCTGCTCCAGGCGACACAGGCGGTGAGTCGCGCGATGCGGGCGCTCCGTTCTCCGAGCACGGCAGACCACGTGTGGGCCGACATCACCCGCCTCGAGCGGGAAGGTGACCGCGTGTACCGACGGTCCGTAGCCGATCTGTATTCGGGCGACTACCGTGCGATGGACGTCCTGAAGTGGAAGGACATCCTCGCGCAGATGGAGGCGGCCATCGACCGCTGCGAGGACATCGCGAACACCATCGAATCGGTGGTCCTGAAGCATGCCTGAGGGCGGATGAACACCGAAGTCGTACTGATCATCGCGGTCGCGCTGGCGTTCGACTTCTTCAACGGGTTCCACGATGCCGCGAACTCGATCGCGACCGTCGTGTCGACTCGCGTGCTGTCTCCGCGCTTCGCGGTCGCCTGGGCGGCTTTCTTCAACTTCGCGGCGTTCCTGATTTTCGGCACGGCGGTCGCCAGCACGATCGCGAAGGACGTCGTCGTACAGGACGTCCTCTCGAACGGGGTGATCTTCGCTGGACTGGTCGGCGCGATCCTGTGGGACGTGATCACCTGGTACATCGGGCTCCCGACCAGCTCCTCGCACGCGCTCGTCGGCGGCATGGCCGGCGCCGCGGTGGGCCACGCGGGATGGAGGGCTCTCATCGCCTCCGGCCTCCAGAAGATCGCCGTGTTCATCGTGCTCTCGCCGATCATCGGGCTGCTGCTCGGGTTCACCTTCATGGTCGCGATCTACTGGGCGTTCCATCGCCAGGGGAAGGTGGAGAAGCTGAACCACGGGTTCCGCCGGGGGCAGCTGGTCTCGGCGGCCGCTTTCAGCCTGGGTCACGGGGCGAACGACGCGCAGAAGACGATGGGCGTGATCCTCGCTCTCTTGATCGCGAACCACCAGGTGGCGGCGACCGCGAGCGTGCCGCTTTGGGTCGTGCTGTCGGCCCACACCGCGATCGGTCTCGGGACCCTCTTCGGCGGCTGGCGGATCGTCCACACGATGGGCTCGAAGATCACGAAGCTCCAACCGGCGAGCGGCATGGCGGCGGAAACCGCGGCGGCCGCGACCCTGTTCTTCACGGCGCATGCTGGCATCCCCGTGTCCACTACCCATACCATCACCGGGGCGATCGTCGGGACCGGCACGACTCAACGCCTTTCGGCGGTCCGCTGGGGCGTCGCCGGCCGCGTCGTGTGGGCTTGGCTCTTCACGATCCCGGCGTCATTCGCGATCGCCTGGCTCGCCTATCTCCCGATCAAGACGTTCGCATGAGGATCGGCCGCCGCCCTCTGTTCTTCTTCATCCTCGCGGCGATCTGCTTGGCGCTGGTCTTTCCCACTCCCAGCGAGTTCCGCTTGGTCAACCTGGCGATGGCCGGCCTTGCCATCTTCTGGGCCATCCTTCTGGCCTTGGAGGAGTTGTCAGGTATCAAAGACGCCAACCGGAGAGCCAAGCCCGATCAGAGCCGCCGCGAGGATCGCCCGAACGACTAGGCGTGCTTGAGAACGATCGATTCGATGATGTTCGCGACGTTCTCGAGACCGTCAAGCGCTTCCTCGAGGTTCTCGATGACTTCCTTCCAGCGAAGCACTTCCATGGCCTTGTGGTCGCCGGAGAACAGGCTCGCGACGGCATGACGGTAGATCTGGTCGCCCTCGTTCTCCAGCGTGTTGATCTCGATCCAATAGGGCTCGAGGGTGTCCCGCTCCATCTTGGGAAGGGCGTGCAGCGCGGCCTCGGTCTGCTCGGCCGCGCGGAGCAGCACGTCGACCTGTGCCTTCATCTCGGGTAGCGGAGCCTCGATCGCGTGCAGCAGGAACAGGTCGCTCACCGCCTCGACCGCGTCCAGCACGTCGTCCAGGGCGGTGGCGAGCTGATAGATGTCCTCGCGGTCGATCGGAGTGATGAACGAGGTGTTGAGCCGCCGGATGATGGCGTGCGTCACTTCGTCGCCTTCATGCTCGCGGTCTTGGATCCGCCGGGCCTTCAGCTCGACGTCTTCGTAGTTCTCGATGAGGTCTTTCAGGAGCTCCGTCGCGGCGCGGAGGTTCTTCCCGGACTCCGAGAACAGGTCGAAGAATTCCTCAGGACGCTTGGAGATCTTGAGCTTCACGATCGCCCCCTCTTGGGTCGGCTCGGCATTGGTAACACATGGCGGAGCGCGTGGCACATCGGTGGCTCAGGACCGGACACGGAGCGAGGCGGCGAGGTGGCCGACGGTGACGAATCCGAGCCGCTCGTAGAGCGTTCGGGCGCCGCCGTCCCGTTCGGCCAGCAGGAGGAGTTCCGTCGCGCCGGCCGCTCGCGACTCGGCGGCGGCTCGGCGGACGAGCGCGCTCGCGTACCCGCGCCCGCGGGCCTCGGGGAACGTGACCACGTGGTCGAGGTACCCGACGCCGTCGAGAACGTGCAGCGACGCGAACGCCACCATCTCGCCGCCGTTGCGGAGCGTGAACCACCGCTTGCCGTTCGGGAGCAGATGGTCGCGTTCCAGTCTGACCAGCTGATCGGCAACCTGCGGCTCGGTCACGTCGAACTCGCGCAGCGACCGCCGGTGCCGAGCCCAGTAGGCGTCGTCGAAGTCGGTGACCTCCTCCACCCGCGGATCGCCGGCGGCGGGGCCGATCCGGCGCGCGCACTCCATCGCCATGTCCCAGGTGATCCTGTCGCCGCGAGTGGAGAGCTCCGCGACGAGGTCGGTCAGCTCCTCCGGATGGAACACGACGATGTGAACGCGCCGCGCGCCGCTCTCGGCGATGGCGGGGAGGAGATCGGCTTCGATATCGGCGGCTGTGAGATCCGTCTGCGTGGTCTCGACCCGGGCGTAGTTCAGGTCCCAGACCTGCGGGAAGCGAGAGTCGGTGACCACTGCGCCCCACCACGCCTCTGTCACGCGCTCGAAAGTGGCGTCGATCGCGCGCCAGAAGCGAAGGAGGGACTCGAGGCCGGCCACCGCCGAGGAGTCTAGCGGCGTGCGCTAGGCTCCGAGGATGATCACCTGCCGCGTGTTCCGCGAAGGAACGCTCGAGGAAGAGCGCCCGTTCGACCCCGCCGCCGTCATCGCGGCGCAGGCGGCCGGGGCGCGGGTCTGGCTCGACGGGGTCGCCCCGACGCAGGACGAGCTCCGCCGGCTCCAGGAGGTGTTCGGCCTCCACGAGCTCTCGATCGAGGACAGCAGCCGTTGGGGACAGCGCTCGAAAGTGGAGTTCTTCTCGGACTACGTCTTCGTCGTCACCCACGTCCTTCGGCTGGACGACCGCGATCGCCTCGTCGACGCGGAGGTCCACGTGTTCGCCGGGCGGGGCTCGTACCTGGTCACGCTCCGCCGCGACACCGTCCACGTGTTCGACGGCGTGCCGCACCGGCTCGCAGGCGCGCCGCAGCTCGCCGGTGAGGGGATCGGCTTCCTGATGTACCTGCTCCTCGACGAGATCGTGGACGGCTACCTCAACACCGTCGAGCGCCTGGAGGATCTGTCGGACGACGTCGAGGACCGGGTCTTCGCCGAGGACTCCGAGGGCGAGGTGCAGGAGGACATATTCCGGCTGAAACGGACCGTGGTGCAGTTCCGCAGGTTCGTCGCCCCCATGCGGGAGGTCGTCGACCTCCTCCAGGACGCTCCCGGCATGGTGACGGCGGAGCTCGTGCCCTACTACCGCGACGTGCAGGACCACGTGATCCGCGCGATCGAGTTCATCGACAACATCCGCGACCTGCTGACCTCCGCGCTCGAGTCGCAGCTCGCGCAGGTCTCGAACCGCTTGAACGTTGTCATGAAGCAGGTCACGTCGTGGGCGGCGATCATCCTTTTGCCGACGCTCATCGCCGGCATCTACGGGATGAACTTCCGCGACATGCCGGAGCTGTCGTGGAAGGTCGGCTACCCGATGGCGCTCGGGCTGATGGCGGCTTCGGCTTTCTTCCTTTACCGGATGTTCAAGACGCGGGACTGGCTGTAGCCGTGTGCCGCGCGTTGAAGGTGCTCTGCGTCGCCCCCGATCCGGAGGCTCTGGCCGCGCTGAAGCGCGCGGCTGTCTCGGCGGACTGGGAGCTGGCGCCCGGCGCGACTACCGAAGTTGAAGCCCTCGCTCAGCTGGACGCGGAGCGGCCGCACATCCTGGTGGTATTCGGGGGCTTCGAGAGGTTCGTCCGGCGGGCGCGAGAGCATCACCCGTTCATGCGGATCGTTGTCGACCGGGACCTGCCCGGGGCGACCGCGGTCGCGACCTCCCTCGAGGAGGTCCGAGGGGCCCTCAAAGGGCTGCCCCGCCCGGGCGGTCCGATCCGCGGCTAGCTCAGGCGCACGACCAGGCAGACCAGCCCCATCGGTGCGCCATGCGGAGCGAGACGATGATGTTCGCTCGCCCGTTGTAGGCGGACCAATCCGCGAAGCCGAAGGTCTTCGCACGGCTAGGCCAGTAGGTGAGCGACTGCTGGAAGACGCCAGCGTAGCGGCCGTTCGAAGCCTTCGGGTTGAGACCGGATTCGCAACGGGCGACCGAGAGGGCCTTGGAGGCGCCACCGTCGACGTGCCACCTGCCGGCGACACATCGGATGAGCTTCCGGACCCCTTGCTGTCCGTCGCTCCAGTCGATGGGACAGACGTTCGACGAGATCCTGGATCTGGGATGCGCCTGGGCAGGGGTCGCCGGCACCAGAGTCATCAGCGTGCTGATCGTGAGCGCCGCCATGACGAGGCGGCGCAGTACGGTGAGTCGTTCCATATGTGGTTCACCCCCGCGGAGGCCCGAAGCTGGCGGCTCGGTCCGCGCGACCGACGAGTTCCGTCGGCCGACCCGCGGTAGGTCGTGGGTGTTTCATCACCTCCTTCGGTGTCGTCTGCCTCGTATCCGACCTGTGCTCACCCCGTCGGTTCCGCCCCAGCTTCCCCTCGCGCACATGCGTCGGCCTCTCGGGCGTGAGGGAGTCCGCACTGCGGGTAGGGGGAGGATCGGACGGAACGTCCGGATGTGAGCGGAAGGACCCTACCAGGACCCTCTGACACGAGACCACGCGAACATGACCCCTGGTCATATCCGCCGGCGCCGCGTTCCCGAAGGCCCGCCGCTACCATGGGGGGGTGCCGACCAAGGTTCTCCTCGCGGCTCCCCGGGGCTACTGCGCCGGAGTCGAGCGCGCCGTGGAGGCCGTCGAGGCCGCACTCGCCAAGCACGGCGCCCCCGTCTACGTCCGCAAACAGATCGTCCACAACCTGCACGTCGTCCGCGATCTAGAGGCGAAGGGAGCCGTCTTCATCGACGAGGAGACGGAGGCTCCCGAGGGTGTCGTACTGGTGCTCTCGGCTCACGGCGTCGCGCCCGAGGTCTACGAGAACTCCGCCGCTCGCGATCTCACGGTTCTCGACGCGACCTGCCCGCTGGTGACGAAGGTCCATCTCGAGGCGCGCAGGTTCGCCGGCGAAGGGCAGACGATCATCCTCATCGGGCACGCCGGTCACGAGGAGGTCGTCGGGACCACCGGGCAAGCTCCGGGGCGGACGATCTTGGTCCAGACGCCCGAGGAGGCTCGGTTGGTGCAGGTGCCCGACCCAGACCACCTTTCCTACCTCACCCAGACCACGCTCTCGGTGGACGAGACGAGCGCGATCGTCGAGATCCTCCGCCGGCGCTTCCCGGCCATCCAGGGACCACCGCGCGACGACATCTGCTACGCGACCCAGAACCGCCAGGACGCCGTCAAGGCGATCGCCCGCCGCGCCGACGTCGTCCTGGTGATCGGTTCCGACAACTCCTCGAACTCCAACCGCCTCGCGGAGGTCTCGCTCGAGCTGGGAACGCCCGCGTACCTGGTGGACGACGAGACCGAGGTCGACCCAGCCTGGCTGGCAGGCGCCGACGTCATCGGGCTGACCTCGGGAGCATCGGCCCCAGAGTGGCTCATCGAGCGGATGCTTTCCTGGCTCGCGGCACAAGGAGCCGTTGAGGTCGAGGAGGTCACCCTCGCGGAGGAGAGCCTCCGCTTCTCCAACGTTCGCCTCTGATAGACGCCTCAGCCCCGACGGGCGTTGGCTTCGGAGGCACGATCCAGTCCGCCGGCAGCCAGAATTCGACCACCGTCCCGTGCCCGCGAGAGGAGTCGACCCGGCACCAGCCGCCGGCGAGCTCGGCGCGCTCGCGCATCGTTGTTAGCCCCATGTGGCCATTCGGGCTCACCGCGACCGGGTCTGGTGTGAATCCGACACCGTCGTCATCTATGCGGACCAGAAGGCCGTCGCCGCGCGGATCTAGTGTCACGCGAACCTTCTTCGCCCCGGAATGCTTGCGCACGTTGACCAACGCCTCCTGGGCGATGCGGTAAGCCGCAGCGCGCGAGGCGGCCGATGCCTCGAAGGCCAGCCGGTTGTCGATCTCGAAGGAGCACCCGCATTCCTCTGCCATCTCGGTCATGTATTGGCGCAGCGCTGCCTCGAGACCTTCCCGGTCCAGAGCGAGTGGTCGCAGCTCGAACATCAGGCGTCGGAGGCGCCCGATCGCGAGCGAGACCGTCTGGTCGAGCTTCTCTACGGAGCCTCGCAACTCCGCGGGAACGCGCGCCTTCAATGCCGCGATCCGCATCCCCACCGCGGTCATCTTCTGGATCGGGTCGTCGTGGATGTCGTTGGCGACGCGGCTCCGCTCTTCTTCCTGCGCGGTGACCAGTCGCACCAGCAGGCTCCTTCGCTCCTCGGCGGCCGAGCGCAGCCGTTGCTCGGTCTCCTTCACTTGCGATATGTCGGTCATCACGCCCTGCCAGTAGCGCGGCTCGCCGTGCTCATCGGGGACGAGAGCGGCCTCGTCGCGGATCCAGAGGAGCCGGCCGTCGCGGGAGAACATCCGATACTCCGATGAGAGCGGCTCGCCCAGCCGGCGGGCTCGTTCTTCATCCTCGAAGGCCCTTTGCAGGTCGTCGGGATGTACGTGCGTGGACCACGGGGCTGGATGAGCGAGCCACTCCTCGAGCGTGTACCCGAGGAGCTCCTCGATCTTCGGGCTCACGTAGGACCAGTTGCCGGCTTCGCCGTACTCGGCCATGTACACGACGCCCGGTACGTGCTCGACGAGGGTTCGGTACCTGAGCTCCGCCACCCGGAGGCTGTTCTGCGAGCCGCGGTAGGTCTCGACGTCGACCATCAGCAGCCTGAGCCGGAGCACGCCGAGCGCCATCATCGCCGTCCATCCGACGACGACCATGAAGAACAGATCTGGGTCGGTGCGTACACCTGGGACGAGGAGCAGGACCGGCCCCAGGGCCGCCGAGAACCCGGTGAGCACCCGGCTCGTGTGCCGCCGCTCGTTCCCGTTCCGGCTCTCCGTGACGCGAAACGCCGAGGGATGCAGCGCCGCCGCCCCCATGAAGGCGTACTGGAGGAGGAATCCGACCACCACCCAGCCTCCGTAGTGGAAGGTTCCCTTGAGGGCCGTGGTCGAGTATCCGAGGTCCGATGCGAGCTCGATCAGGATCGACACGCAAACCAGCCAGAAGGCCACCGGGCGGCGAACTCCGCCCACGATCATCCGGGCAACGATTGCGACGAGTGCGAGATCGACGAGGGGGTAGGAGACGGTGAACGCCCGCCCGAGAAGCGTGAGGCCGGACTCGGTGATGGCCGGCTCTATGGCGAGCATCCAGAACGCCATCCCTCCCGCGATCGCGACCATGCCGGCGTCGAGCAGGTCGCTGCGATCGCGGCTGCGAGCTTTCCGGATCAGGGTCACCAGGCCCGTTAGGAGCAGGACGTAGCCGGGGAGGTAGAGGTAATCGGCGAGCGACGGGAAGGGAAGGGGCCGGTTCAACAACACGGGCGCCCCGTACCAGACCATGTTCGCGGGGACGTAGAGGACGAGGCTCGCCCCGATGAGGAGCCAGACCCGATGCCGCCGAAGCCCGTTGGATCGGATCCCGACCAGGACCGCGACCAGCTCGCCGACGCTCACCGCGAGGAAGATCCAAGCCTGTGCTGCCGGGTGGTCGTGCAGGAAGAAGAACGCCACCACCAGTGCGGCGTTCGCCGCCAGGTAACGGCGCCACAGGTTCGGGGAAAGCGTGCCTAACCCCCCTCTATCTCCGATGGGTCCTTCCTCCAGATTTCGAAACATCCCGAGGCGAACTTGAGCCCAGCGGCGGTCAGGGGAGGGCTTCAGCTCCAGGCCGAGAACTGGTCTCGGTCCTCGGCGTCGGGCTCGTCCTCGTCGAGGTCGGCAGGCACGGCGACGGCCGTGGTCGTGGAGACGACTCCGGGTATGCCGTGGATCTCTTCGAGGATGACGCGGCCTGCCTGTTCCCAGGGGAGCGGGATTTCGGCAAGGACGTCGTACTCGCCGGAGACGACGGCGACGCCCGAAACGTCGTCGAGCTCGGCGAGGCGCTCCACGATGCCGACGACCGCTCCGGATGCGGCGATGATGTGGACGTAGCAGGCGTTGCCGGGGCGGTGCATGGGGATCGCCGGCATGGCCAATCCGCCGCCGAGGATCCCGAAGGCGCCGAGCGGCACGACCGGCGCGGTGTAGGTGCGGATGACCCCGTCGAGCTCGTGGATCTGGCGAAGGACCGTGCCGGCCACCTCGCGCAGGCTCGCTCCCTCGACGGCAACCATCACGTCCCACTCGCCGACGACGGCAGTCGCCTGGCGGATGCCGGGGCGGCCGCGGAGCCCGGCGACGACGCTTTCGACTGAGCCGGGCTTGATGCGCAGGTAGACGAAGGCGTCCACGAGGGCAGGCTAGGCCCGGCAGGCCCGGCGTACAAGAGAACTCGGCGGCTGGTTCAGCCCGGCTCGGCGGCCGGTCGTCCCGCGCGACACAGCGAGTCCAACTCCTCGCCGCCTTCCTCGGGCCCGATCGCGATCACCCTGTCGCCGGCCTGGAAGACGAATCGCGGCCGCGGGCGGTAGACCCACCGCCGCCCTCGCTGGACGGCGAGGACGAACATCCCGGTCTCGGTCTCGAGTCGGAGCTCCTTGGGCGAGCTTCCGTCGACCTGCGATCCGGCTTCGACGAGGGCCTCGAAGCCTGTTTCTTCGGTCTCCTCCAACGCCATCCGGATCACGGGGTGAAGGTCTTCGCCACGCTCGACGTACCACGTCATGTCTCGCGCGGCGTCGCAGATCGCCTCCGTCGCGGAGGCGATCCGGAGCAACCCGCGGAGCTCGTCGGGGTTGCGCGCTTCCGGGGCCGCACGCAGAACCCACGACTCCAACTCGTCGTGGAGGATGTCCGAGCGAGCCTCGAGCGTGCCCACCTCCGCTGCGAGCGCCCGGTCGTTGAAGAGCAGCGACGAATACGCGAGGCCCACGGCCGCTTCCGAGGAGTTCTTCATCTCGATCAGGATGTCGACGGCGCGGTCCAGCTCGGAGAGTGCCGGAGTGTCCGTTTCGGGCGGAGCCGGCAGCGGCGGTGCGCCGGCGACCTCGCGGATGAGGTTCGCGCCTTCCTCGGGGCCCTGGAAGACGAGGACGTCTCCCTCGGACACGACGCTGTCACCGGACGGGTCGAACTCCCAGTCCCGGCCGCGACGTATGGCGAGCAGCCACATCCCGGTCTCGGTCGGGAGCGAGAGGTCACGGAGCGACGCGCCGACCACCTGGGAGCCTTCTCGAACCTTGACACGGCCTGCTATCTCGTCGGCGTGACGCAGGTCGGCGCGGAGCGCGTCGGGGATGCCCAGGTGCGCTTCGACGACCCGAGCGATGTCTGAGGCGGCGTCGCCGATCTTGTCGATCGCGTTCGCTATCCAGAGCACGCTCTCGATGGCCTCGGCGTCCTCGGGACTGCGAGCCGCGAGGATCGCGAGCGTGCGTAGACGCCGCAGGTGGCCGGCCATCCGCTCTTCGAGCTTCTCGACCTCCTCGGCCAGGTCCTCCTCGTTGAAGAAAACGGCCGCGTAAGCGAGGTCGATGAGGAGTTCGGAGGCGTCCTTCGCCTCGACGAGCAGTTCCTTGACGTTGCGGGGTTCGTCGTCAGGCATGCGCGTTCACGTTGTACAGGAGGATAACCGCGACCAAGCAGAGCGTACCCGCGAGGTCCATCACGCTCGACCCGATGGGGATGCCGTGGTTGTCGGGATCGAAGCCGAACCGGTATGTCGCGATCGCCGTGTAGTAGGCGAGCGCCGAGGAGATGATGGTCGCCGCGAACCCGGCCGTGAGACTGATGCCGAGCATCGTTCCGAGGCCTGGGCTCGAGCCGGCGGGGAGGACGAGGTCGCTCACGATCTGTGCCGAGAGCCCAACCATGAAGAACACCGACGCCGCGAAGACGAAGTTGATCGAGATGTCGAGCCAAGCGAGCGGCTGCGGGATCGGCTTCGGCTCGATGAGGCCGAGGTGGAGCTTGGATGCGAAGCGCGAGGAGAGGATCCCAGAGAGCGCGTTCGTGTCCTCCAGGAACGGGGGGATGAGGACGAGCAGCGCGGGGAACGCGACGAAGCGCTCGATCCTCGCCTCCACGACCGTGCCGGCCAGGCAGTCGACGATACCCGCGAGGAAGAGGACCGGCATCGACTCCCGGACGATCCGCCGCGCGAGAGGAAGGTCCGTGAACAACCCTCGGATGGTGACGGCGAGCGCCAACCCGGCGGCCACGATCCCGATCACGACCGTGACGTATCGGATCTGCACGAGGAACGAGGCCGCCCACAGCGCCGGAAGCGTCGCGATGTCGCCGATCGCGGTAACTAGTGGCGCGGAGACGGAGTCGAGGTCCCACCGACGGCGCTGAGAAAGGACCGCGATGTAGACCGACGCGGTCGCCACGACGAGTGAACCGAGAACGCCGCCGAGGATCGAGATCACGACGAAGTCCCAGATGGAGATCGACCGGAAACCGAAAGCAGCCGCGACGACGCGCGCGGCGCCTCCGAGGAACAGACATGTGGCCAGCGTGAGGAACGTCGAACCGATGACGTTCTGTCCGAGGAAACTCTCGCGCTTGCGGGAGGGCTCCAGCAAACCCGTGTGGGCGCCCGTTCCCAGTCGCGAGCCCAAGGCCCCGAAGATGTTGCCGCGCATGCCGATCGCGGCGGGGATCAGGATGAAGAGGCTGGGGAGGCGTTGCAGCGAGCCCGACATGAAACCGAGCGCTAGCCCGGCGAGGAGGTCTCCTCCCGAACTGAGGAAGAGCGCGACGAAGCCCTGGCGGAGCGTGCGCTTCTCAGCCCGCCAGTAGGCCCACAGGCGCCGGGCACGACGTGGGAACGCCATAACGGAACGCTCATCGCTTCCTTCTCGGGATCGGACAGGGACCGTGGGTCCGGGGACCCCAGGCAGTATGGCCCCGAGCGCGCGAGGTGGACAACCCTCCGGAGCTACTCGACCCAGTCGCGGGTCAGGAACAGCCAGAAGGCCAGACCCGCGTAGTGGCCGTATCGCTTGAAACGCCGTTCGATCGCCGTGTCCTTCACCTGTTTGCGACCGACCAAGCGCGCGTACTTCGGCCGGGTCCATGAGTCGAAGATGAGCCGAGAGTGGCGGCCGATCGTCATCATGATGTGCGAAGCGGCGTAGGGCCCTACTCCCGGGAGGGCGAGCAGGCGCTCGGCGAGCTCATCGTCGGGAAGCGCCTCGGGCGTCGCTCGCTGGAGCCATTCGAGATCGGTCTCTCCGTCGGCAACGGAACGCGCGAGCGATCCGAGGTATGCGCCGCGGTAGCCGGCTCGCGCGACGTCTCGGTAGAAGTGCTCGCCGGCGTCAGCCATGGTCCGCGGAGACGGGAACGCCCGGCCCCACGGTCCGTGGGCCGGCGCGCCCGGAGCAGCGTCGCCGAGATGCTCGACGATGGCGCCGACCATCCTCTCGGTCGCCGACCACGTGCAGTTCGTCGTGCAGATCGTCTTCACGACGTCCTCGAAGACGGTCGGGCCCTGCACCATCCGACCGGCGCCGGCCGTCGCCCACGCCAGGTCGGGGTCCTCCGCCGCGATCGCGTAGAAGCCCGAAAGGTCAGCGTCCAAGCGGAGCACGTGACGAACGCTGGCGAGCAGGCGCTCGTTCGAGGCGGGGGAGAGCTTCGGGCCGGTGACATCGACGCGGCCGTAGCCGCGCCTGCCCTCCGAGATGCGGACCGTCCGCGGGCGGCCGCGCCCGAGCGGGAGCGTGACCTCGAGCGAACGGGAAGCCTCGTCGGAGCGCATGGGCGGGAGGTCGACGAAACCGTGCGAGTTCAATGTTCGCCACAGATCGACCGGCTCGCCTCCCGCGCCGGCGAGCCGGAACTCGAGCGTGTCGCTCACTCGGCCGCCTGCCTAGCGCGCCAGGCGCGGACCTTGTTCCGATTGCCGCAGGACTGCATCGAGCACCACTTGCCGGAGTGGTTCTTCGAGTGGTCGTAGAACACAGCCCGACAGTCCTCGTCGCGACAACGCTTCAGGTGATCCCAGCTACCGTTGAGCTGGGCGAGGAACGCGATGGCGACGAGCCGGCCGAGGATCGCGTCCAACCCCTGCGCGGAAGGCTCGAGCCTCGGCGGACCTTCGGCGGAGAAACGCGGACGGAGGCCGGCATCGACGGCGGTCCGCTCGATCAGTGTGACGGCATCCGAGACCTTCTCGCCCTCGCTCGTCGCAACTTCTGCTCTCAGCGCCTCGGCGAGCGCGACCGCCTTCTCACGATCGGCCGGGGTGAATCGTTCTTTCGCATCGAGGAGTCCGCGCTGAACGAAGAAGTTGCGGAGCGCCTTGAGCGAAGGAGGAAGGGATCGAGGGTTGCCGGAAGCGTGCTGATGCAGGTTGACGAAACGCTGGAGGAGTTCGAGGTCGCCGGGAGCCGGCGAGGTGTCGTCGTGGGTAGTGCTCTCGACCATCGCGTCCATGGTACACCACCGTATCCGTTTGACAGGTTATTCTAACCGATATAAAGTGTACACCAGTTACAGCGTGGGAAGCGAGGTGCGGCGATGGGTCCGTTCATGGGGCAGGAGATGGTGAAGATGCGGGCCGAGGAGTTGCGGCTCGCCGCCGAGCGCGCTCGGCGCTTGCGGACCTCGCGCCGATCGCGCGCGTGGTCGGCTCGCTCCGGCGGCAGGTGGCGCCTTGCCCTCGGTCTGCGCCTCGTCGGAGCCGGTTTCCGGCTGCT
>JBGPKY010000053.1:0-13136 GCA_041486205.1 Actinomycetota bacterium | reverse complement strand
GTTTGCGGACTGCTGCCGGACTGGACCCCCTCCAACATCATCGAGGACTCGATCGCGCGGATCCGCGAGCAGGTCGGCGCCGCGGAAGTGCTGTGCGGCCTTTCGGGCGGGGTCGATTCGGCGGTCGCTGCGTTCCTCGTTTACAAGGCGGTGGGGGAGCAACTCACCTGCGTCTTCGTGGATCACGGGCTCAACCGCGAGGGCGAGCCCGACCAGGTGGAGGAGACGTTCGGGCGGCACTTCCAAGTGCCGCTGGTGCACGTGAAGGCCGCGGACCGGTTCTTAGCGAAGCTGGCAGGCGTGACCGACCCCGAGGAGAAGCGGAAGCGCATCGGCGAGGAGTTCATCCGTGTGTTCGAGGAGGTCGCGCGCGAGCACACGGGCGCGAGGTTCCTCGTGCAGGGGACGTTGTATCCGGACGTGATCGAGTCCGGCTCGCGAACCGCTGCGAACATCAAGAGCCACCACAACGTCGGTGGATTGCCCGAGGAGATCGACTTCGAGCTGGTCGAACCCCTGCGAGACCTGTTCAAGGACGAAGTGCGCGTCGTCGGCGCCGAGCTCGGCCTGCCCGAGGAGATCGTGCAGCGCCAGCCTTTCCCGGGGCCGGGACTTGCGGTCAGGATCGTGGGCGAGGTGAACGCCGAGAACCTCGCGACCGTGCGGGGAGCGGATCACATCGTCCGTCAAGAGATACGCCGTGCGGGCCTGGAACGGGAGACCTGGCAGGCGTTCGCGGTGCTGCTCGCCGACGTCCGCAGCGTCGGAGTGATGGGCGACGGGCGCACGTACCAGCACCCTGTCGTGATCCGCGCGGTAACGAGCGAGGACGCGATGACCGCCGACTGGTCGCGACTACCTCACGAGGTACTCGACCGTATCTCGAGCCGTATCGTCCGAGAGGTCCCCGGCGTTAACCGCGTCGCCTACGACGTGACCAGCAAGCCCCCCGGCACCATCGAGTGGGAGTAGAGCGGGGGCGACCCGCCGCACCGGCTCAACTTCCTGCGGCTCGTATGCTGGTCCGGGATGTGGCACCTGGCGGGACTCGCCGAAGCACCGCAACTGCTTCCGGCGCGCATCCAGATGGCGTTCACGCTGGGCATCCACATCATCCTCGTGCCCTTCGGTGTCGCGTTTCCGGCCATCGCGTTGCTGGCGAACCGCCGGGCGCTCCGAAGCGGTGATGAAGAAGCCCTGACGCTCGCGCAGCGGTGGTCGAAGGCGATGGCGGTCCTGTTTGCCGTGGGCGCCGTGACGGGAACCGTGCTTTCGTTCGAGATGGGACTGCTGTGGCCGGGTCTCATGGGTCGCTTCGGGGACGTCTTCGGACTCCCGTTCGCGGTGGAGGGGATCTTCTTCTTCACGGAGGCCATCTTCATCGCGATCTACATCTACGGCTGGAAACGCCTCTCGCCGAGGTTGCATCTATGGAGCGGCGTCCCGATCGTCCTCGCGGGGGTCGGCGGCAGCGCAGCGGTGATCGCGGCCAACGCATGGATGAACACCCCGCGGGGGTTCGGCCTGGCTTCGGACGGCAGCGTCGTGGACGTTCATCCGATGGAGGCGTTCTTCACCCCGGCGTTCGGGTACGAGTTCGCGCACATGCTGCTTGCCGCTTACATGATCGCCGGGTTCATGGTGGCGTCGGTCTACGCGGTCGGGATGCTGCGCGGCCGGCGAGACCGATATCACCGGCTCGGCTTCCTGATCCCGTTCGTCGTCGCGGCGCTCGCCACGCCGTTGCAGATCGTCGTCGGCGACATCGCCGCCCGGGCCATCTACCGGGATCAGCCGATCAAGTTCGCCGCGCAGGAGCTGGTGACGCGAACGTCCACGCACGTCCCCGAGACGCTCGGCGGCCTGCTGGTCGGCGGCGAGGTTCGCTACGGCCTGCGGATCCCGAGCTTCGCGTCGCTCCTGGCAGGTCTCAGCCCCGAGACGAAGATCACTGGGCTCGACACCGTTCCTCCGGCCGAGCGTCCCCCCGCGAACGTCGTCCACCTGTC
Organism: Actinomycetota bacterium; assembly: GCA_041486205.1. Lineage (GTDB taxonomy): Bacteria > Actinomycetota > UBA4738 > UBA4738 > HRBIN12 > JBGPKY01. The sequence continues at coordinate 11,127 of JBGPKY010000053.1, read as the reverse complement.
CTTCGACGTCATGGTCACTATGGGCTTCCTGCTGCTCGGCCTGGTGGCCTGGTTGGCGCTCGCCTGGTGGCGGCGACGAGACCTGCCACGCTCGCGCTGGTTCCTGCGGGCGGCCTCGATCGCCGGCCTGGCGTCCATCGTTGCCCTGGAAGCCGGTTGGGTCGTGACGGAGGTGGGACGGCAGCCTTGGATCGTGTATCGGGTGATGCCGGTCGGTGACGCCGTGACTGCGTCCCCCGGCATCTGGGGATCTTTCGCCGTGATCATGAGCGTGTACTTGGGGCTCGCGGTCGCCGCCGTGGTAGTGCTTCGGCGGATGGCGGCCGGGTGGCGCGATGGCGAGAGCGGCGACTCCAGGGTTCCCTACGGGCCGCGATCCGACGACGGCTTCGGCGAGCACGCCGATGGAGCCGAGCCCTCGAGATGACGCTCGCGGACGGAGTCGCCGTCGTCGTTTGGCTCGGCGTAACGCTTTACGTCGTCTTCGGTGGAGCCGACTTCGGGACCGGGTTGTGGGACCTGCTCGCCGGGGGCACCGAGAGAGGGGAGAGACCGCGGGAGCTGATCGATCACGCCATCGGACCTGTGTGGGAAGCGAACCACGTGTGGCTGATCTTCTGTCTCGTTGCGCTGTGGACCGGGTTCCCGCGCGCCTTCGCCGCCGTGATGTCGACGCTGTACGTGCCGCTCAGCATCGCGGTCCTAGGTATCGTCCTGCGCGGCGCGGGGTTCGCGTTCCGGAAAGCCACGAGGGAGACGGTCGCGCGGCGAGCGTTCGGTGCGGTCTTCGCGGTCTCCTCGATCGTGACGCCGTTCTTCCTCGGTTCGGCCCTCGGCGGGATCGCCTCCGGGCGCGTGCCCGCGGGCAGGCCGGGGAACCTCGTCACGAGTTGGATGAATCCGACGTCGGTCTTCGTCGGCGTGCTCGCCGTCGCGATCTGCTCGTACCTGGCCGCCGTCTTCCTGACGATCGACGCGCGAAGGCTGCATCAGCCGGATCTCGAGCGGTACTTCCTGCGACGGGCTTCGGTGGCGGCTTTGCTCGCCGGAGCGGTGGCGATCGCGGGGCTCTTCGTGTTGCGGGAGGACGCGCCTCGCCTGTATCGAGGGCTCACAGGCAAGGCGTTGCCGCTGGTCGCGATCTCGCTCGCTTGCGGAGCCGGGGCACTGTTCCTCTTGGCGAAAGGAGCGCGCACCGGCACCAGGTTGCTGGCGGTCGGCGCCGTGGCCACGATGGTTTGGGCTTGGGGTTTCGCTCAGTTCCCGTACCTGCTCCCGGAGACCTTGACGGTCGCCGGCGGCGCGGCGGTCGCGCCGACCCTTCGTGCTGTGCTGGTCGTGTTCGCGATCGCCGTTCTAGTCGTCGGACCGTCGCTCGCGTTGCTGTTCGCGCTCGATCAGCGCAGCCGCCTCGATGCCGTCTGAGCTTTGCGCCCCGTCCTTCGCTAACCGGTTTGATCCACGCGGTCGGCGGTGACGATCAACCGCTGCGAGGCCGAGTACTTCGGGTTGCAGGTTGTGAGTACGAGCGTCGGTTCCCTCGTCTGATCCAGAACCGACGAGTCCAAGGGCGAGACGACGAACACCCTCGTCACGCGGTATGCGAAAGTGCCGTACTCGGTCGCGAGCGTGATCCTGTCGCCCGGCCGGACCTCGTCGAGGTTGAAGAACGGGTGAAGGTAGGTGGTGCGGTGGCCGGCGATCCCGACCCGGCCGTGATCCTGCCAGGGGTAGGCGGTGCTCGGGTAGTGGCCGGGGCCCTTCTGGAGTGACTCGGGGTCGATGCCCTCGACGACCACCATGTTGAGGTCGATCTTCGGGATGTCGATGATCGCAACGGCGCTGCCTGGGATGCGGACCTTCGACGCGCTGGGGGCAGACGGGTTCTGTGTGTCGATCCGCTTCTCGAGGCTCGGGCGGAGCTCGGACTGCCAGTGCTGGGTGGTGAGGCCGGTTCCCCACAGGAGCCACCCCACGTAGCCGCCGATCCCGAACGCGAGGGCCAGCAACACGGCGCCGGCGACGCGCAGAAGCAGGCTTCGCCGAAGCCGCGCGCTGCGGCGTTTTGGGACGGCTTCGCGAAGCTCCTGCGCGGCGTCGGGAGACCAGTTCCTCATCGTTCAAGTGTCGCAGGTCAGGGTCCCTCGCTTGAGCGTCGCGGGCGGCCCCTAGAATCTCGGTCGTGACCCCCGGCTCCCCCCTCGTCGACTCCCTCAACCCGGTGCAGACCGAGGCCGTGCTGCACACGGACGGTCCCGTGCTGATCGTGGCCGGAGCCGGCTCGGGCAAGACCCGCGCCCTGACGCATCGCATCGCGCACCTCATCCGCGAGAAGGGCGTGTCGCCTTACGCGATCCTGGCGATCACCTTCACGAACAAGGCCGCCCGTGAGATGGCCGACCGCGTGGAGGGCCTGCTCGGAGGGCGGGTCGCGAAGGGTATGTGGATCCTCACGTTCCACTCCGCGTGCGCGCGGATCCTCCGCCGCGAACACACGCACCTCGGGCTCCCGTCGTCCTTCACGATCTACGACGAGAACGACAGCGAACGGCTAATCGCGAGCTGCCTCAAGGACCTCAACCTCGACGCGAAGCGGTACCCGCCGCGGGCTATGGGCTCGGCGATCGGGAAGGCCAAGGACCAGGTGATCGGACCGGCCGGATACGCGAACGCGGTCGCCAACTTCTACGAGAAGACCGTGTCCGAGGTCTACACGCTGTACGAGCAGCGCAAGCGCGCGGCGGGGGCCCTCGACTTCGATGACCTGATCGCCGAGACGGTGCGGCTGTTCCGCGAACACCCGGAAGTGCTCGGGCACTACCAGGAGCGTTTCCGATACATCTTGATCGACGAGTATCAGGACACGAACCGCGCCCAGTACGAGCTCGCGAACCTCCTTGCCGCTAAGTACCGCAACATCTGCGTCGTCGGTGACGCCGACCAGGGCGTGTACTCCTGGCGCGGCGCGACCATCCAGAACCTCCTCGACTTCGAGCGCGATTACTCCGATGCGGCGGTGTTCCTGATGGAGCAGAACTACCGCTCGACGCGGAACATCCTCGCCGTTGCGAACGCGCTCATAGAGCACAACGTGCAACGCAAGCCGAAATCGCTTTGGACCGAGACCGAGAGCGGCGAGTTGGCCGTCCGCTTCCGCGCGGACAACGAGCACGAAGAGGCGCTGTTCGTCGCCGAAGAGGTCCACCGGTTGGTCGACGAGGGGACCTACCGCTACTCCGACGTCGCGATCTTCTACCGCACGAACGCGCAGAGCCGCGTGGTGGAGGACATCTTCATGCGCGGCGGGCTGCCGTACCGTGTCGTCGGCGGCGTGCGTTTCTACCAGCGCAAGGAGGTGAAGGACGTCCTCGCATACCTGCGCCTCCTGTTGAACCCGCAGGACGTGATCAGTGCTCGGCGCGTCGTGAACTCGCCCAAGCGCGGCGTAGGCGACGCGACGGTAGCGGCGCTGGAGTCGTTCGCGTCGAGCCAAGGGATCCCGTTCCTCGAGGCGTGCCGTCGGGTCGACGAGATCGGCGTGCTCGGCGCGCGGGCGAAAGGCGCGGTGTTCGGATTCATGAACGTGATGGATCGGCTTCGAGAGGCGCTCGACTCCGGCGCGGGATCGGCGCGGATGGTCGAAGCGGCGGCGACCGAGTCGGGCTACCTCCTCGAACTGGAGACCGAGCGAACGGTCGAAGCCGAAGGGCGCATCGAGAACATCCGCGAGCTCCAAGGCGTCGCCGCGGAGGCCGAGGCGCGCGACCCTGACGCGGGGCTCGCCGGCTTCCTAGAAGGCGTGTCGCTCGTCGGCGAGCAGGACGAGTACGAGGAGGACGCGGGAACCGTCACGCTGATGACGCTCCACGTCGCGAAAGGGCTCGAGTTCCCAGTGGTTTTCGTCATCGGGATGGAGGACGGTGTGTTCCCGCACTACCGCTCGATGGGTGACGCCGCGCAGCTCGAAGAGGAACGCCGGCTCGCGTACGTGGGCATCACGCGGGCGCGCGAGCGGCTGTACCTATGCCACGCGTGGAGCCGCACGCTGTTCGGCACGACGTCGTACAACCCGCCGTCTCGGTTCCTGTCCGAGATCCCGAACGACCTGTTGCTCTCCATCGAGGAGGACGAGGAAGGCGGCTCGGTGATCGGCGGCAGTGGCTCGTCTTCGATCCGAGATGCCGTCACGACGGGACGCCGCGAGGCGGTGGCCGTGAGCGCCGGAGACACCATCCTGCACGACAAGTGGGGTGAGGGCGTGATCTTGGCCGTTAGCGGGTCCGGCTCCGACGCCGAGGCGACCGTGATGTTCGAGGACGCGGGGGAGAAGCGATTGCTCCTCGCCTACGCGCCGCTCAAGAAGGTGGGTTGACCGAACGAACTTCGTGACGGTCGTGCTCGCGCTCGCCAGGACCGACTGCGAGCGAGCAGGATCCGGCCTGTTCGCGCAGCCGGTGAACACGGTGTCCAGTTTCGTGTTCCTGCTGGTCGGGGGGTGGATCGTGCTTCACTCGCGGCGTACCCTAGGCCATCGCGTCGAGCTGGCCGTCTTCGGAACGGCCGTTGCGAGCAACACCGTCGGCGGGCTGCTATTCCACGGCCTTCAGTGGCCCGGTTCGCTCTGGGTGCACGACGTCTGCATCCTCTCGGTCCTCGTGTTCATCGTGGTGTTCGATGTCGCACGGTTCGGAGACCACACCGTTTCGTGGACCGTGAAGGTCTTCGTCGTGTCCCTCGCCGCTCTCGGACTGCTGCTGGGGCTGGTGCCAGCCGCAACCGACGCGCTCTCCGTCGTGCTGGGTGTCGCCGTCGGCGTGTGGGAGTTCGCGGAGTACCGTCACGAGCTGCCGATGATCCGTTCCGAGGGCTTGAGCGCGCGGCGGCTGGCGAGACTCGGCGCGCTCGCTGCGCTGGCGCTCGGGGCCACGGCGTTCCTCGTCGGGCGGACCGGCGGGTGGCTGTGCAGCCCCACGAGCGCCTTCCAGTTTCACGCGGTCTGGCACGTGTTAGCTGCGGCGGCCATGGGGCTGTACGCCTATGGCGCGATCAGTCCTGAAGTCCCATCTCGCGCAGCGTTGCCACGACGAACTCCCCCTTGATGCACGAGTAGTCCAGGGAGTCGGTTACCCCATCTTCGACGATGCGGCGTTTCTCAGCGGCGTAGGCCTCGCGCAGCGCTGCGTTCTCGCAGAGCCGGTCACGGAACGCGCGGTCCCGCGCGGGCCCTGGATCGTCCAACGGGACGACGTGGCAATGGATGCCGAATACGGCGCCGTCGTGCCGGATGATCCCCTCGAGCATCGGGCGGGTCGGAGGGAACGGGTCGCGGCCGGACTGCGGGTTGAACCCGATCGAGAAGAGCGCCTCGACGATCGCCGGGATGTCTTCGGGTTGCGCCACGATCATCAGGTCGACGATGTTCTTCCCGGCGAGCCCGAGGACGGATGTGCTCCCGATGTGCTCGACGGAGAGATCGGGCCCGACCGCGTGCACGAGCGTGGCGACTCGAGCTGCCACGTCGAACGTCCTCGGGTCGTGCTCGTGCGGACCGATGCCTTTGTGCGTCCGTGGCTCCGTATCCCACGGAAGGATCGCTGTCATCTCAGCGGAAGAGCGCGAAGTACCCGGCGACGAGGATGATAAGGCCCGCCACGATCGGAGCGATGACCCACGCGAGCCCGAGCCGGCCGCGGTAGGGGCCGAGGGTCCCGACCTTCGTGGTGGGCTTCAAGCCGGGGGGTCGGAACCGGACGCGCTTCTTCCCGAACATCGTCCCGAGTATCTCAGCCGGTCACGCGGTAGAGGCGCCATCGATCGGGGACCCCCTTCAGCTCATGCTCGCCGGCGTCTTCGAAGGCGAGGCCGGAGCCGGCGACTAGGTCCTTCACCGTCTGCGAGACCCGGACCTCGGATGGGCCGGCGCTCGCGGCTACGCGGGCGCCGATGGAGACAGTGAGTCCCCCGCACTTGCCCTCGATCACCTCGCACTCGCCCGTGTGTATCCCCGCACGGATCTCGATACCGAGGTCCCGGACGCGCTGCGCGACCTCCAGGGCGCATCGGATCGCGCGCGCCGGACCGTCGAACGTCGCGTAGAAGCCATCGCCGGCGGTGTCGTTCTCGGATCCGCGGAAGCGCGACAGCTTGTCGCGGACGATCGCGTGATGGCGTTGCACCAGCTCCTTCCAGCCGCGATCGCCGAGCGCGGCCTGCTTCTCGGTCGAGCCGACGATGTCCGTGAACAGGACGGTGGACAAGATGGTGTCGGGCTGCTCTCGACGGGTGAGGTGCTCGACGAAGCTCCCGACCGCTCGCATCGTCGCCTCGTGGGTCAGGTCGTCCAGCCACGTGAAGTCGCCCTGCATCGTGGCGAGCTCCACGAGCTGTGTGTTCGGGATGCGCCGATCGAAGTACTCGGCGGGCCCACGGTGGGCGGGCGAGAACAGGATCAGGGTCGGCACACGAACCGCCGGGAGGACCTCGGCGACGTCCGCGTCCATCATCATTCGGTAGAAGGCCGTCGCGGCGCCGGGGCTGAGGCTCCGGCGCATGTGGGTCACGAACCAGTCCTGGAAACCTTCGTCATCCGCCATGGTCGGAGCCATCGTCCGGAGCAACTTCTCCAAGAACGTCCGCGTGCCCCACCCCTCCCTGACCTCGCGGAGCGTCTCCTTCCAGGCTCCCTCGGTGGGGGCCCAGGGGTAGTCCGCGGTGGGCAGGCCCTTCGCGGAAGGGTCGAGAACGACGAGCCCGGTCGTGCGTTCGGGATAGGTCGCGGCGAAGAGCGTGGCCATCCTGGTGCCTTCCTGACCGCTCCAGAGCATGGCCTGCTCGGAACCGACGGCATCCATGACCGCGCGGAGGTCGTCCATCCTCGTCTCGAGCGTCGGCACCCCTGCGACGCGGTCGGAGAGCCCTGTTCCGCGCTTGTCGAGCATCAGCAGCCGGCCGTGCTCCGCGAGGCCGAGCACGTGGCGGGCGAGCAGAGGCTGTTCCCATGTCGAGAGGAGGTCACCGGTGAAGCCCCGGGCGAACACGATATCGACAGGACCCTCGCCGATGATCTGGTACGCGATGCTGACTTCCCCGCTCCGCGCGTAGTGGACCTCGGGCACGCTGTTCACGACGCCACCCGGTACAGGCGCCATCGGTCGGGAACGCCCTTAAGCTCGTGCTCCCCGACATCCTCGAAGACCAGTCCGGAGCCCGCCACGAGATCCTTCACGGTTTGCGACACGAGAACCTCGGAGGGCGCGGCCTTAGCAGCCACGCGAGCGCCGGGGAACCCGTCACCCGCGTTGTCGACCTCCGTTCCGCGTTTGCGCTCCGCGCGTAGAGGGTCTTCGGTACTTCCATCCGCGTATCCTCCGCCGCCCGGCTTCCGCACCGCAAGCGGGAGTCGCCGAGACGTTCGCTAGACTGGGCGGCGCATGCCTGAGAAGTTCCGGATCGTCGTCGCGAAGCCGGGTCTCGACGGTCACGACCGTGGGGCCAAGGTGGTCGCACGGGCTCTGCGGGACGCGGGGTTCGAGGTCATCTACACGGGGTTGCGCCAGACCCCCGAGCAGATCGCCGAGACCGCGATCCAGGAGGACGCCGACGCCGTCGGGCTTTCCTGTCACTCCGGCGCCCACATGACGCTGTTCCCCAAGGTCGTGAAGCTGCTGCGAGAGAAGGGCGCCGGTGACGTCCTCGTCTTCGGCGGAGGCGTGATCCCGCGCGACGACATCCCGAAGCTCGCGGCCGAAGGAGTCGAGGCGATCTTCACGCCGGGCGCGACCACGGGCGAGATCGTCGAGTGGCTGCGGGAGCGGCTCGCCTCGAAGGCGACGTCCGCCTAGATGGATCTCTACGAGCACCAAGGCAAGGACCTGTTCGCCTCGCACGGCATCCCCGTTCCGCGCGGGATCGTGTGTGATACCGCTGAGGCTGCCCGCGCAGCCACCGAGATCCTCGGCGGCACGTCGGTCGTGAAGGTCCAGGTCCAGATCGGCGGGCGCGGCAAGGGCGGCGGCGTTGTCCTCGCCGGCACGCCCGACGAGGCCGAAGCCGCCGCAACTCGGATGCTCGCCGAGGGCTTCAAGGGCATGAAGGTCACACGTGTTCTCGTCGAGGAGCGCCTCCCGATCGCCCAAGAGTTCTACGCGGCCATCTTGCTCGACCGCTCGACCGGAACCGACCTCGCCATGGTCACCGCCGAAGGTGGCGTGGACATAGAGGAGCTCGCGCACACGCGGCCCGAGGCCATCAGGAAGCTCCACGTCGACCCCGAGATCGGCCTCCGCCCGTATCACCTGCGCGGCTTGACCGGAGCGTTGCCGCCGGAAGCGCGCGACCTCGTCGGGAACGTCCTCGCCGGGCTCTACGACGTCCTGACGAAGGAGGACGCCACGCTCGTCGAGGTGAACCCGCTCGTCTTGCTGACCGACGGGCGCGTGCTCGCGCTCGACGCGAAGGTCACCGTCGACGACAACGCGCTGTGGCGCCAACCCGAGATCGAGATGTTGAAGTCGGTCTTCCCGATCGACCCCGTCGAGTTCCGCGCGCGCGAGGCCGGATTGCAGTACGTGAAGCTCGATGGCGAGGTCGGCATCATCGGCAACGGCGCGGGACTCGTCATGTCGACGCTCGACGTCGTGCAACAGGCGGGCGCGCGCGCCGCGAACTTCCTGGACATCGGCGGGGGAGCGAGCGCAGAGTCGATGGCCACGTCGCTCGAAGTCATCCTTTCGGACCCCTCCGTCCGCTCCGTCCTCGTGAACATCTTCGGCGGCATCACACGATGCGACCTCGTGGCCGAAGGCATCATCGAGGCGCTGGAACGCGTGACGCCGACCGTCCAGATCGTCGTCCGCCTCGACGGAACGAACGCCGCGGAGGGTCGCGCCATCCTCGAGAAGGCCTCGCACCCGCGGATCGTTCCCGCGGCCACCATGCTCGAAGCGGCTAAGAAGGCTTCGGATCTCGCGCACGGGAAGGCGGCGTAACCGTGGCCATCCTCGTCGACGAGACGACGAAGGTCGTCGTGCAGAACCTCACAGGACGCGAGGGGCGGTTCCACGGACCGCGCAACAAGGCGTATGGAACCCGCGTCGTCGCCGGCGCCGCGCCGGGCAAAGCCGGACAGGACGTCGAAGGCATCCCCGTGTTCGACACGGTGGCGGACGCCGTCGACGAGACCGGCGCGAACACCTCGCTGATCTTCGTACCGCCGAGGTTCGCCGCCGAAGCGATCCTCGAAGCGGTCGACTCCGACCTTCGGCTGATCGTCTGCATCACCGAGGGCATCCCGGTTCGCGACATGGCGAAGGTCGGGAGCTACTTGCGTGGCAAGGCTTCCTCGCTGGTCGGCCCGAACTGCCCCGGGCTCATCTCACCGGGCAAGTCAAACGTCGGCATAATCCCGGGCGAGATCTGCGCACCGGGCCGAGTCGGGCTCGTCAGCCGAAGCGGCACGCTCACATACCAGATCGTCCACGAGCTCACGCAGAAGGGGATCGGCCAGTCGACCTGCGTCGGGATGGGAGGCGACCCCGTCCACGGCATCGGGTTCATCGACTCGCTCGCGAAGTTCGACGATGACCCGGACACCGACCTCGTCGTGATGATCGGTGAGATCGGCGGCGACGACGAGGAGCGCGCGGCGAAGTTCATCGCGGACCATATGGCCAAGCCGGTCGTCGGCTACATCGCCGGCTTCACCGCGCCGGTCGGAAAGCGGATGGGCCACGCCGGCGCGATCGTCACCGGTTCGTCAGGAACCGCGCAGGCGAAGGCGGACGCCCTCGAGGCTTCCGGCGTGAAGGTCGGCCGCACCCCGGCCGAGGTCGCCGCTCTCGTCGAAGAAGCCCTGGTGTGAACGAACCTCCGGTGGGTGGGCCCCCTCTAGGCACGCCGCCTCCATTCCCGTCGCCACCCCCGCTTCGCGATCGCCGAGACCTCGGGCTCGAGCGAGGCTGGGCGGCGGCTCTGGTCAACGGTGGCTTGGCTTTCGTCGCCATGGCTGCCCTCGGACAGGCGATGGCCTTCGCCGTATACGTCGCGGGTAAGCCTCGAGGGGTGTCCGCATCGACGTTCGCGCGCATCGGATGGTTCTACTTCGGATGGTTCCATCGCGTGTCGGTCACGGCGTCGGTGCCGAACGTCGACCTCGCTGCGCTGGTGGCCGCGCCGTCGACGGCCCCTCTCACACCGGGGCTTCCAGGAGGCACCGCCGCCCAAAGCGCGTCGTTCACGTTCAGCGCGGGGGTCGCGCTGTTGCTCGCCACCGGCCTTGCCGTGTGGCTGCTATATCGTGCGGGGCGCGCCGCGGCCGAGGCGAGCGGCAGCGATCCTTTCGCTCGGATCCTGGGGGGCCTTAAGGTCGCTCCGGTCTACGCCGTTCCGTCGCTCATCGTCTCACTCGCTGTGAGCATCCGGCTGCGCGTCCCGCTCGGATCGCTCGTCTCGGGCGAGCTGACGATCCGGTCCTCGCCCGTCGAGGCGTTGGTGTTCCCGCTGCTGATCGCCGCAGGCGCTGGGGCGGCCGGCGGTCTCATGTCGGCCCGCGAGCAGCTCGTCGGGCGTGAGCCCTGGGGCCGCCGGGCGCTCGGCGTGCTCGCCGGCGGCTGGCGCATGCTGCTCGCCGGGATCGCATTGTCCTTCATCGGGCTGCTGGTGCTCGCCGTCCTGGAGCCCGACGCGACGAAGGCCTACTTCGAAGCCGTTTCGCAGCCGGCCGCGGACGAGACCGCGGTGCTCATCGGCCACCACGTGCTTCTGCTACCCAACCAGTCGATGTGGGTGCTCGTCCCCGCGATGGGGGGTTGCGACGGCGCGTACGGGGGAGCCGTATCGACGAACCTCCTCTGCTACTGGAGATTCCCCGAGTCGGTGTCGCTCGGTTCGTCCGGGTCGATCTCGTCCAACGTCCCGGTCCCCACGCCGCAGTCGCGGTTCGGGACGGTGCCCCCGGTCTACTTCCTGTTCCTGTTGGTGCCGCTCGCTTCGGTGTTCATCGGCGGGCGTCGAGCGGTCTCGCGGGGCTCGCCGGTGACGTCGGGCGAAGCAGCGCTGCTCGGCGCGCTCGCCGGCGTGGTGTTCGCCGCGCTCGTCGGCGTCGCGGCTTTCGCCGCTTCGATCCAGCTC
>JBGPKY010000052.1:0-13325 GCA_041486205.1 Actinomycetota bacterium | reverse complement strand
CTCCCCCATCGAGGCTACAGAACCGCGTTACCCCAGGACCTGGGAGACATCCTCCTTGTAGCGACGCTTCAGCTCGTCCTGGAGGCGATCGAGCACGATGATGACGACCGAACGGGACTCGGAGACCCCCTGCTCTTCCTCCGCCAGGAGCTCGACGGCCCTGGACAAGCGGTCGTCGTCCAGCGCGCCCGGATCGGAGATGCTGGCGTCGGCGACGAGCCGCTCCACCCGTCGGCGAGCGAGCATCAGCTCCTCTTCGGGAAGCTCGACCCGCAAAGCCTCGCCGCGGGAGGGGCTGCGTGGGGCCTCGGGTGCGAGGATCGTCGACAGCCGTTCGACGAGCGATCCCTGCGCGCCACGTCCCCGGCGCTCGATCTCAGCCTTCAGGATCTCGGCGCGTCCCTGCACTAGGCGACGCAGCAACGAGAGGTACTCGCGCTCGGCGAGGCACTCGTCGCGGCGACGGCGGACCTCGTCGAGGTCCAGACCCGCCAGTCCCTCGGCGAAGTCCTCGCGACGGATCCGGTCGATCCGACGGTTCCCACCCTCGTCTTTCACCGCGGCTCCTTGCCCTCGGGTGTCAGGGGAATCGTACCCCGGCGCGGCCCGAGCCGGTCCACAACCGAACCCGAGGCATCAGCAGACAGCGAGCAGGGCCTGGTATGGGTCGATCGCTGCGCCGCCGCCGGGGTGATACTCGAAGTGCAGGTGGTTCACGTTGGTGTCGCCGGTGGAGCCGACGTAGCCGATCACGGTGTTCACACTCACCTGGCCCTCGGCGCCGTAGCTCGACATGTGCGCGTAGTAGGTGAAGTCGCTGCCGGGTCCGTAGACGATGACTGCGTTGCCGCCGAGCGGGTTCGGCGTGCGGACAGCGCTCCCCGGCTGGACGGCAACGATCGGGGTGCCGTAGGGCGAGATGAGGTCGATGCCCTCGTGGACGCGGCCGCCGGGCCGCGGCCAGCCGAAGGAGTCGACGAAGGAGTTCGGACCGGCGACCGGGCAGACGGCGATCGCGCCGCCGGGGTTGGTGTGCTGGCCGAGGAGCGAGAGCTGCTTCTGCGCCTGGAGCTCCTTCCGGTATTTCTCGGTAAGGGTGGCGACCAGATGCTGGAGGTTCGAGGCGGCGCTCATCGCGGACTGCTCCAGCGCCTGGCGGTTCGCCGCGATCGTGGCCTGCTTGGCCGCCAGCCCGGCGAGGTCGTCCGTCTTGCGGTGGAGCTCGGCTTCTGCGACCCGGGCCTCGACTACGAGACTCGCGGAGTCCTGGGCGAGGCTTCCAAGGAACTCCATCCGATCGGCGAAGTCGGTGATCGAAGAAGAGGCGAGTAGCGAGTCGATAGCGCTCCCGGGTCCGTTCTCGAACGCGATCACCGCGCGCTTCTGGAGGCGAGCGTTCAGCCTGTCGACGGTCGTCTGCAGGCGTTGGATGTCTGCCTTCGTTGAAGCGATCTGGTCCTTGGTTTGGGCGAGGTCGGCCTCGGCTTGCTGCCAGGCGGCCGTGGCCGCGTCGAACTTCGCCTGTGCGGCGGCGAGCTGCTGTTTCGCGGCGTCGAGCTGGCCCTTCGTATCCGCGGAAGCCGGCATCACCCCGAGGGCGCCGAGGAGCAACGTTAGGGTGAGGAAGGTTCGGGCGGTCCTCCTGGGAGCGGTCGTCGGGGCCTCCTTGCGCTAGGGCGGCGCCGCTTCAGGCATGCCCGGCGAGGCTACCAGAGCTCTCGAAACCCGGGCAACTTCGGCCGTTCGGTCCTCCAGGTCCGGCTATCCTCGCGCGCATGGATACGCCAACCCAAGAGCAGGAAGGCCGGTTGGTGCGCCTGCGGGCCCGCGAGCAGACCGATCTAGCCAAGCTGAACGAGATGTTCGATGACCCCGACGTTCTCGAAGGGCTCAAGATGACCTTCCCACAGTCGATGGCCGGGATCCGCGAGTGTGCCGAACGCACCCGTGCCGATCAGACGAACGCGACCTTCGTCATCGAGACGCTCCAAGGCCGCGACACGATCGGCGTCTGCTCGTTGGAGAACATCGACGCGCGCGCTCGCCAGGCGCAGTTCGGTATCTGGGTCGGGAAGCCCTACTGGAACCGGGGATACGGGACCGACGCAACCCGCACATGCTGCCGGTTCGGATCCCGGTATCTGAACCTCCAGCGGATCGAGCTGACGGTTTACGCCGAAACGAACCCCCGTGCGCTGCGCGTCTACGAGAAGGTGGGCTTCAAGCGCGAGGGCACGCTGCGACGCGCGCAGTTCATCGGAGGCCGCTACCGCGATGTCGCAGTCATGGGCTTGCTGGCCGAGGAGCTGACCGAGGCGGAGTAGCGGCTACTCGCTCTTCTCCTGCATAGCGGCGATGAGGATGTCGGCGACCTCAGGGCGCGAGAACTCCTGCGGCGGTCGCTCGCCGTTCCGCAGCATCTCGCGGACCTTGGTCCCCGACAGTGAGACGCGGTCCTCCTCGCCATGGGGGCAGGTCTTCGGAGAGGCCATACCCTCGCAGCGGCTGCACCAGAAGGAGTGCTCGAACATGAGCGGCGTGATGCCGAGCTCCCCCGGCTCGAACTCCTCGAAGATCTTCTGCGCGTCGTAGGTGCCGTAGTAGGTACCGACGCCGGCGTGGTCGCGGCCGACGATGAAGTGAGTGCAGCCGTAGTTCTTCCGCGCGATCGCGTGCCAGATGGCTTCCTTCGGGCCCGCGTAGCGCATAGCCGCGGGGAACACGGAAACCATCGCGCGGTCCTTCGGGTAGTAGCCGTCGAACAGCACTTCGTAGCACTGCATCCGAACCTCGCCTGGGACGTCGTCGCCCTTCGTCGCGCCCATCAACGGATGCACCAGCAGACCGTCGACGATCTCGAGCGCGCACTTCTGGATGTACTCGTGCGCGCGATGGATGGGGTTGCGGGTTTGAAAACCGACGACCGTCCGCCACCCGCGCTCGCGGAACGCGGCTCGCGTTTGGGCTGGCGTGCGGCGGTACTTGTTGAAGTCGTGGTGTTCCGGCAGGCGCAGCATACGGACCGTACCGGCCAGGCAGAAGTCGCCGGCTTCGTGAAGCGCCTTCACGCCGGGATGCTCGAGATCCTCGGTCAAGAACACACCGAGCGCTTCGGCCTGGCGATCGCGCTTGAAGACCCCTTCGACCTCGATGACAGCCAGTGGCTCGCCACCCTCGTGCGGAACCAGGGCAACCGCCGTGGCGCCGCCGATCCGCTTGACCTCCTGGTCACCGAGCGAGAGGGTGACCGGGATGGTCCACGGGAGCCCGGTCGACAGGTGCATCGTCTCTAGGATCGAGCGGTAGTCCTCTTCTCCCACGAAGCCGGTCAGCGGCGAGAGGGCGCCGACGGCCAGCATCTCGAGGTCGGACAGCTCGCGGTGATTGACGGCTATCTTCGGCAGGTGCTCGGCTTCCTGCGCGAGCTTGTCGGCTTCGGCGCCCGAGACGAGCAGGTCAACGAGCGTGCCCCCGTGGGGCGCGATGGGGTCGGTCAGGGTCATCTCCGTGTGCCTTTCCGGAAAGCGAGCGGATACGGAACCGCGGCTTAGCATAACGGGCGGTCTTAGAACCGAACCCGGCTCCCAAACCCTCGGCGTATACTGCGCGGGCAACCACGAAGGGGCTCGATTGCATACCCTGCTGCCCGAAACCGAGATCCGCGAACTGAACGAGCGTTTCGAGAGCGCTGAGCCGCAGGAGATCGTGCGGTGGGCCCTCGAGGATTCCGGACTGGAACGGCTCGCCATCGCTTCCGCCTTCCAAGCCGAGGGGACCGCCGTCATGCATATGGCTACGGCAATCAGGCCGGACGTCCCGATCCTCTTCCTGGAGACGGGATTCCAGTTCGCCGAGACCCTCGCGTTCAAAGAGCACCTGACCGAGCTGCTGGGTCTGAACGTGGTCGATCTGGTCGGCGAGCACACCATCGAACAGCAGGAGGCGAACTTCGGCCCCCGGCTTTACGAGCGCGACCCCGGGCTCTGCTGTGAGATCAACAAGGTGCAGCCGATGTTCGAGGCGCTGCGCGGCCTCGACGCGTGGATGACCGCATTCCGCCGCGACTCGTCTCCTACCCGGGCGAACGCGCCCATCCTGGACCAATACGAGCTGGAGCAGGGTCGGTTCATCGTGAAGATCAACCCGGTCGTGAACTGGACACACGCCACCTCCTGGGAGTACCTCGAGGCGAACCATCTGCCGCACAACCCGCTCTACGACCTCGGCTACGCATCGATCGGCTGCGCGCCGTGCACACGGATGCGTTTCTCCGATGAACCCGAGCGAGCCGGCCGCTGGGCCGGCCTCGCGAAGTGGGAATGCGGCATCCACAAGCGGGAAACCGCGGAGCAGGACGTCGTCCGGCTCGACCCCTAGCTGTTACACGACCACCCAGAGAGCATCGCGCGCGAGCTCGATCTGCAGGCGCGTGCGCTCTTCCATCACGTCGCCGTCGACCTGCACGGGGAATGGCTGCGAGGACTCGACCTCCACGCGCGAGGCATCGTGAACGTAGTCGATGTCCCGGCCCTTCACGTGCCGGGCCGAGCCGAACATCTGCCAGGCGATGCGCGCTACGCTGCGGCGCGCCAGTTTGCGCGCGGAGAGCACGTCGAGGCCCTCTTCCAGCGACGCCTGCGGGGTCACGCGGACGCCCCGGCCCTTGTAGTACGTGTACGGGTCGGTCCGACCGACCATCACCGACACCGAGGGCTTCCACTCACCGTCGTCGATCCGCATAGTGAGGTCTGCCTTCCGGCCCGCGTAGCTCGCGATCAGCTCGAAGGCCACCGAGCGGAACGCCGCCCGCTCGAACTTCGATTTCGTCCTGGGGAACTTCGCGTCCAAGCGTGCCATCGCGGCCGCGTCTACGCCGGCGCCGCAGTTCACCGCGAAGTAGCGGCCGTCGGCGACTCCGAGGTTGAGCCGTTTCGCGACGCCGTCGAGCGCGGCGGATATCAGCATGCCGGTCGCCTCAACGGGGTCGACGGGCATCCCGAGCGCGCGGACGAGTATGTTCGTAGCACCACCGGGCAGGACGCCCAGGGCGGTCTCGGTTCCGGCGAGCCCGTTGACCACCTCGTTGATCGTCCCGTCTCCGGAGAACACGACCACGAGGTGGATGCCGTCGGTCGCGGCCTCGTACGCGACCTTCGTCGCGTGGCCACGCTCGAGCGTCTCCAGAACCTCGAGGTCGAAGTCGGCGGAGAGGGCCTTTTCGATCACCGCGAGCATCGGCCGGGAAACGGTCCGCGCGACCGGGTTCACGATCAGGAGGACGCGTTCGAAACGAGGCATCGGCGACCCGAGTATCTCAGCAGCGGGCCAGATGGGCCCGGGACCCGCCCGAAACCGGAGGGAGCAGCGCGATCTCCTGGCCTTGCGTCAGGGGGCGGTCGGCGGCGGCACGCTCGCCGTCGACGATCGCCGACCCGGCGCGCGCGATCGCGGCGAACCGTTCGCCGTAGCGCTCGGACAGCCCCGCGACCACCTCCCCGACGGTTTCACCTTCTGCCGGCACGCGAGAGGAGCCCGCGAGATCTCGCAAAGCAGCGAACAGGCGAACGGAGACGGTCGTCATCGCAGGTCAAGGGTACCGTCGCATTTGCCGAACCGTTACCATCGGCAGGTTCCAGGAGGAGCTGTGGCCTTGATCGTGTTGCTCTCGGACCGCCCGCCCGACGACGTGCTTCCCGCGTTCGGGCCGCTCGCGCTCGACCTGAAGACTGATCACCTATCGGTGGCCTCTCTCCCCCACGTCCTCGAGCTTTCACCCGAGGCCGTGATCGTGGACGGTGCCGAGAACCCGGGCCAGGCTCACGCCGTCCTGAAGGCGCTTCGCGCGCTGGAGGTGCGAACCCCCCTCGTCGTGGTCGTCGAGCGAAATGACCTCGAACGCCTCCCGTGGGAAGAAGTGGCCGATGAGCTCCTCTACCCCGGCGCACCCGAAGCTGAGATCCGGCTTCGCCTGGCCATGCTCCGCCGGCGCGCTGGTACCGGCGACTCCACCACGATCCGACTCGGCCCGATGACGCTCGACGTCGACACGTATCAGGTCACGCTCCCGGGCCGCTCGCTCGATCTCACGTACAAGGAGTTCGAGCTTCTGCGGTTCCTCGCCTCCCGCCCGGGGCGCGTGCACACGCGGCCCTCGCTCCTACGCGAGGTGTGGGGGTACGACTTCTACGGCGGCACTCGGACCGTCGACGTGCACATCCGCCGCCTGCGATCGAAGCTGGGTCCCGAGCACGAGTTCCTCATCGAAACCGTCCGCGGCGTCGGCTACCGCGCCGCGGATCTCTGACCCGACCACGGTCGCGAAAACGCAGGGCCACGCGTAGACTCGCTCGGCCCGATGACCTCCTTCACGCGCCGTTCTTTAGCTGCCGCCCTTCTCGTGCTGTTGGGAGCGGCCTGCACCAGTGCGAGCGGGACCCAGGATCCACCTGCGCCGCGGTCGTCGGGGACCGGGTCTTCCCCCTCGCCGACTACGTCTTCGGCGACGACATTGCGCTTGTCCCCGGCCGGGTTCCGGCTGGATGCTCCCGTCCAGCGAGAGGTCGCGGTGAGCGACGGCTCGACCATCTACCTCGCCGGCGGGCTCGACTCCAACGACAACTCCGCATCCGGCGTCTTCGCACTCGATCCGTCGACGGGCAGACTCGCGAGCCTCGGATCGGTCCCGCACGCCTTCCACGACGGAGCCGGCGCCTTGATCGGCGGGACATTGTTCGTCTTCGGCGGTGGAACGTCGCAGAGCAGCGACGTCGTGCAGTCGTTCGACCTGACTACGAAACGAGGAAGCGTCGCCGGGCACCTCCCGGTCGCGCTCTCGGATCTGGCCGCAGCGACCGTGGGCGACACCGTCTACCTCGTCGGTGGTTGGGACGGCTCGACCGCCAACGCGACGATCTATGCCACGACCGACGGGAGGAAGTTCACCGTCGCTGGTCAGCTTCCGGCCGCCCTCCGCTACCCGGCCGTCGCCGTCGTCGGGCAAGACCTCGTGATCGCCGGCGGTGACGACGCGAAGGATAACCCGGTGGCCGGCGTCTACCGGTTCGACACGACGACGGGGAAGACGACGAGCCTCGCGGATCTGCCGGCACCGGTCGGGCACGCCGCCGCGTTCGCGCTGGGCGGGGTCGTTTACGTGGCCGGCGGGGCCGACTCGGGCGGCGGGGCCGTCGACGGCGTGACCGCCGTCGATCCCGCGACCGGGAAGGTCTCGAGCGCGGCCTCGCTCCCCAGCCCCGTCTCGGACGCCGCAGTCGCGACGACCGCCACCGATGCGTGGCTGATCGGCGGCTTGCGAGGGCATGCCCTCGACGAGGTCGTGAGGGCGAGCCTCGCAACCGTCGCTCCGGCGGCGACGGGCTCACCGGCGCAGAGCTCTCCTTCGGCCGGCCCGAGCGGATCCGCCTCACCGCTCGTCGACCCGGCCACCGCTCGTCCGTTCGCCGGCAACCTACTGATCGCCGACCGCGGTAACGACCGCCTCCTGGTGCTCGATCCGAGCGGAAGAGTGATCTGGCGCTACCCCGACCCCTCGCTCCCGGCGCCAACCATCCCCTTCTACTACCCGGACGACGCCTTCTGGGTGCACGGCGGCACCGCCATCCTCGTCAACGAGGAGGAGAACGACGTCCTCGCCGAGATCGCCTACCCGAGCGGCAAGACGCTGTGGACGTACGGCCATCCCCGTGTCGGGGGTTCGAGCCCCGGATACACGCACCAGCCCGACGACCTCTATCCCTACCCGGGCGGCGGGATGGTCGTCGCTGACGCGAAGAACTGCCGGATCTTGTTCTTCGACCCACGGGGCCGGCCCACGCACCAGATCGGCCAAGCCGGGAACTGCACGCCGGGCCTGCCGAACACCGTCGGCTATCCGAACGGCGATACGCCGCTCCCCAACGGCCACCTCCTGATAACAGAGCTGAACGGGGGCTCCATCAGCGAGATCACGCCTACCGGCCATCCGGTCTGGACCGTCCACATCCCGAACCTCGGCGTGCCCTCGGACCCGCAGCGCCTCTCCGATGGCACCTACATGGCGGCGGACTACGCCTCACCGGGCGCGGTGGTGCAGTTCACCAGCGCCGGCAAGGTGCTGTGGACGTACCGGCCGACGAGCGGACCCGGGATGCTCGACCACCCGAGCCTCGCCGCGCCCCTGCCCAACGGCCTCGTCGCCGTGACCGACGACTACAACCACCGTGTGGTCTTCATCGACCCGAAGAAGAACAAGATCGTCTGGCAGTACGGCCAGTCGAACCTCCCCGGCACCGCCGCGCACTACCTCAACACGCCCGACGGCCTCGACCTGCTGCTCCCCGACGGCACGATCCCCCTCCATGTCGACTTCGCGACGGCCGCCACTCGCGCCGGCCGACCTTAGCGACGACGCCGACCTTCGTAACGAACAATTAACGAGTAGGAAACGTCGCCGGGCCCGGCCATCCCTACCCTGATGAGGTCGCTCGAGGCAAAGGGGGAAGCGGTGGCCACGCCCAAGGACGTCATCGCCCTGGCGAGGGACGCAGGAGTCGAGATCGTCGATCTGCGCTTCTGCGACCTGCCGGGGCTCATGCAGCACTTCTCGGTCCCGGTCAGCCAACTCGACGAGATCGCGTTCGAGGACGGGTTCGGATTCGACGGATCGTCGATCCGCGGGTTCCAGGAGATCCAGGAATCCGACATGCTGCTCGTTCCCGACGCCGACACCGCCTACCTCGACCCGTTCACGAAGCACCCGACGATCAACATCAACTGTTTCGTGAAGGACCCGATCACCGGCGAGATGTACTCGCGCGACCCCCGCTACATCGCGAAGAAGGCCGAGCTGTACCTGAAGCAAACCGGCATCGCCGACATCTCGTACTGGGGCCCCGAGGCGGAGTTCTACATCTTCGACTCGATCCGCTTCGACCAGAACCAGCACGAGGGCTACTACCACATCGACGCGATCGAAGGCGCGTGGAACTCGGGCGCCGAGGAGGGCGGCAAGAACCTCGGGTACAAGCCTCGCTACAAGGAGGGCTACTTCCCGCTCCCCCCGATGGACAAGTACCAGGACCTCCGCAGCGAGATGGTGATGAACCTGGAGAAGGTCGGCCTATCGATCGAGGTACACCATCATGAGGTCGGCACCGCCGGCCAGGCTGAGATCGACATGCGTTACGACACCCTGCTCAAGACCGCGGACAACGTCATGAAGTACAAGTACGTGGTCAAGAACACGGCTTACCAGGCCGGCAAGACCGTTACGTTCATGCCGAAACCGATCTTCCAGGACAACGGCTCGGGTATGCACACGCACCAGAGCCTCTGGAAGAACGACGAGAACCTCTTCTGGGACGAGGTCGGCTACGCGGGCATCAGTGACATGGCGCGCTGGTACATAGGCGGCCTGATCGAGCACGCGCCTTCCCTGTTGGCCTTCACGAACCCGACGACCAACTCCTACCGCCGGCTCGTGCCCGGCTACGAGGCGCCCATCAACCTCGTGTATTCGCAGCGGAACCGCTCGGCGTGCATCCGCATCCCGATGTTCTTCAAATCCCCGGCGGCCAAGCGACTGGAGTTCCGGACACCGGACCCGACCTGCAACCCCTACCTATCCTTCGCGGCGCAGCTGCAAGCCGGCCTCGACGGCGTGAAGAACAAGACCGAACCGCCGGAGCCGATGGACAAGGACCTGTACGACCTTCCGCCTGAGGAGAAGGCGATGGTCAAGCAGGTGCCGGGTTCTTTGGAGGAGGTCCTCGATGCGCTCGAGGCCGACCACCAATGGCTGCTGGAGGGCGGCGTCTTCACCCAGGACGTCATCGACACCTGGATCGAGTACAAGCGCAAACACGAGCTCGACGCCGTGCGGCTGAGGCCCCACCCGTACGAGTTCGCCCTTTACTACGATCTGTGACATCCATCACCGTCCGACCGCGAACGGCGATAGGTCTCTCCCAGCGCGGCCGGTGGTGACGAGGTCGGCGACGACGCGGCCGGTCACGGGCGCGAGCGTGAGGCCGAGCATGTTGTGGCCGGTCGCGACGACCACGCGGGAGCAACCCGGCAGACGTCCGATGAACGGGAGCCCGTCGGGAGTCATCGGTCGCGGGCCGACCCACTCGTCGGTCCGCGCGGACAGATCGATGCCACGAACGTAGGGCCGGAGGGCTTGCACGATCGCTTCGATCCGCCTTGGGTTGAACCGGTCGAGCGTGCCGTCGAACTCCATCGTCCCGCCGATCCGAAGCCGGTCGCCCATCGGTGTGGCTACCACGTGCGCGTCGGCGAAATTCACGACGCGACTCGGCAAGGACGCGGGGTGGAGCGAGAAGCTGTAGCCCTTGCCGGGCTGCATCGGGAGGCGAACACCGAGCATCGCGCACAGCTCGCGCGACCCGACACCCGCGGCGATCACCACCGTCGCTCCCTCGAACACACCCCGGGAGGTCGACACGCGAACCGATCTCGTTCCCTCGTCGATCTCGGTCACACGAACGTCCGATACGATCTCGACGCCAGCCTCATCGTTCGCGCGCGAGAGGTCGTCGATCAACCTAGAGGGGTCGATCCAGCGTTCGTCGGGAACCAGGAACGCGGCGCGGACCGCCGGCGACACCAGCGGCTCCAGTTGGGCCGCCGCCGCCCAGTCGAGGATCGGACCCGGCGACGAGGAGAGCCCCATCCTTGCCGCGCGCACGAACGCTTCGTGCTCCTTCCTAGCCGTAGCGACCGACCCGTAGCACATCAGGTACCCACCCCGGCTGGCGTGCCTTCCAACTCCGGCCTCCGCGAGCTCGTCGTAGGCGTCGAAAGCGCCCCGGCCGAGCTGCGCCATCGCCGAGAGCCCCCGCCGGTAGGCCCCGCGGGTCGACGCTCGAGCGAACCGGGTTAGGAAGCCCGCCATCTTCGGCGCATAGGTCGGGTGGACGAACAGAGCCGCGTCGTGACGGAACAGGTTCCCGAACGCGTGCGCGACCATCCCCGGCGCAGGGAGCGGTTCGACCATCGAGGGGCAGATCTCGCCGGCGTTGCCGCGCGAGGCTCCTCCGCCGACGGTGGCGCCGCGTTCGAGAACCACCACCTCGGCGCCGGCGGCCCGCAGGAACCACGCGCAGGACAGGCCTACCAGGCCGCCGCCGACGACGATCGAGCGATCGGGCACGATCGAAGCTTGCCACTCTCGCCGCCCGAGCGCCTGCGCGGCATGCTCCCGGGTTCGTATCATCGGTACCGGCCTATCGGCACACGCGGCTTCGCCCGAACGGGAGGGGACGATGGTTGACCGGACACAGCAGTCGATCGAGCTGGTCGAGCGGTACTCAGCGCACAACTACCACCCGCTCCCCGTCGTGGTCTCCCACGCGGAAGGGGTCTGGGTGACGGACGTAGAGGGGAAGAGATACCTCGACATGCTGGCCGCCTACTCGGCGCTGAACTTCGGGCACCGCCATCCCGCGCTCGTGGCCGCCGCGCACGAACAGATGGACAAGCTGACCCTCACTTCTCGCGCGTTCCACAACGACGTCTTCGGACCGTTCGCGGAAGCGCTCGCCGAGCTGTGCGGCAAGGACATGATCCTCGCGATGAACACCGGCGCCGAGGGTGTCGAAACGGCCATCAAGACCGCACGCAAGTGGGGCTACGACGTCAAAGGCGTCGCCCCGGATCGCGCGAAGATCATCACCTGCTCCCGGAACTTCCACGGACGCACGACAACGATCGTCGGGTTCTCTACCGATCCCGTTGCGCGACAAGGTTTCGGACCGTTCACGCCGGGGTTCGTAACCGTTCCCTACGGCGACTCGGAGGCGCTTGCAGCCGCATTGCTCGACGAGGACGTCGTTGCCTTCCTCGTCGAGCCGATCCAGGGCGAGGCCGGTGTCGTCGTTCCTCCGGACGGCTACCTGACGCGCGCGCGCGAGCTATGTACCGAACACGGCGCGCTGCTGGTCGCCGACGAGATCCAGTCGGGACTCGGCCGCACCGGGTACACGTTCGCGAGCGAGCACGAGGGCGTAGTGCCGGACGTGTACATCCTCGGAAAGGCTCTCGGCGGCGGCATCATGCCGCTCTCGGCCGTCGTCGCGGATCGCGACGTGCTCGGAGTGTTCACGCCCGGAACGCACGGTTCGACGTTCGGCGGGAACCCGGTCGCTTGCGCGATCGGCCTGAGGGTCATCGAGCTCCTGAGGACCGGCGAGGTGCAGGAGCGGTCGAAGACCCTCGGCGAGCGCATGCTGAAGATGCTCCGCGAAGCGGACCTGTCGGCCGTCACAGAGGTCCGCGGACGCGGCCTGTGGGCCGGGATCGAGATCGTCGCCGAGGCCGTGCCCGCCCGGAAGCACTGCGAACGCCTCTTGGAGCGGGGCGTCCTCGCGAAGGACACGCACGAAACGACCATCCGCCTCGCGCCGCCGCTCGTGATCAACGAAGAAGACCTCGACTGGGCGCTCGAGCGGGTCCTCGCCGTCCTAAAGGAAGCCGGCCGCTAGCCCTCCGGCAGTATCGCGTCTGCCTCCATCTCGACCAACCACCGCGGGTCGAGGAAGCCGGTGACCACGACCATGGTGCTCGCCGGACGCACGTCGGCGAACACCTCGCCGTGGGCGCGCCCTACCTCGCGCCAGTCGGCTCCCGGCGCGAGGTAGGTTCGAGTGCGCACCACGTGTTCGGGTCCGGCACCGGCCTCGCGGAGCGCGGACACGACGATCTCGAGAACCCGCTTGGTCTGACCGTAGGCGTCGTTCGGTGGATCGCCTCCGTCCGCCATAACGGGCGCCGTCCCCGATACGGCTACGTGGTGGCCGGTCGCCACCGCCCGCGAGAACCCGATCACGGGTTCATAGGGCGAACCGGACGCGATCAGCTGTCGCTCCATCACTCCCCCTCCTCGTAGAAGACGCGTTCCATCGCCCGGCGGGCACGCCGCGTGATCCTGCGGTAGTCGTCGATGAACGCCTGACGCGGATACTCCTCGTATCCCAAGCGCCTCGCGAGCGCTGTCTGCTCCTCAGGCGAAGCCGGGAGCGCCTCCGCGTGGATCCGCCTGTCGACTTCCAGCGCGTTCTTCACGTCGGACAGGAACACGAATGCCTCGCCCAGCGCGAGCGCCACGCTGTCCTCGATGAGCCGTCGCTCCGCCAGGCGTTCGATCGCATCCAGCGTTCGCCGCGCTCGGATCTCGGGATGCTGGCCACCGAAGCGCATCAGCGAGACCTCGACGGCGAACTGAACGTCGGCGAGCGAGCCGTATCCGAGTTTGAAATGGAACTTCGACGCTTCGATCGGCTTCACCCGCTCGCGCTCGATCCGCT
>JBGPKY010000051.1:0-13334 GCA_041486205.1 Actinomycetota bacterium | reverse complement strand
GCTCTTGCGCTCCCAAAAGCGCTTGAGCATGGAGTCACCTCCTCCTTCCGAAGCTCGCGCGTCCCGTTGACGCGCTCTTCGAACCTTTTCGGCAATCCGGCCCCGCCACTGAAGCCCCGGTCGTCAACTTGAACCGCGGCCTCGCCACCTCCTGGGCTCGGCCGAGCCTCCGTGTCAGCCAGAAGGGGCGACCCGGAGGCCGCCCCTTCTGTTCGCCTAGGCGAGGGGTTACGTGAAGCTGCGGACCGTGGTGGCGTCCGTGCTTGCCGCGTCGCCCGTGCACGTCCCTAGGGCCGAGATGAAGTACGTGCCGTTGGCCGAGGTTTCGCGCATGCCGTAGCAAGTGCCCGATGCCGACATCCGCGCCGCGCCCCACAAGACCGCGGTGGGCGTAGTCATGACGCTCACCCACTGGTTCCCCGTGGTCGAGGCTCCAGCGTTGAACGTGAGCTCGGGCGCGACCACAGCCATACCGGCCGCGTCGGCCGGAACGTACGTGCTGTTGTCGGTGTAGAGCGTCTTCGCGCCCACCAGGGCGTTGCGAAGATCCGACTGCGCCGCCCGGTTCTGAGCCCGGGTCCGAGCGCCGAGGAACGTGGGCAGAGCGATGGCGATCAGGATGCCGATGATCAGAACGACCACCATCAACTCGATGAGGGTGAAGCCCTCCTCGTCCCTCTTGCGCTCCCAAAAGCGCTTGAGCATGGAGTCACCTCCTCCTTCCGAAGCTCGCGCGTCCCGTTGACGCGCTCTTCGAACCTTTTCGGTAATCCGGCTCCGCCGCTGAAGCCCCGGTCGCCACTTTTCCCCAGAATGACGCTGGATGACTACGCCATCCGACGTATGCCGCTACTTGATGAGGTTGATGATGTTGAACATCGGCATGTAGAGGGCCACGACCGCCGCGCCTACCGCGCCACCGATCAGCGCGATCAGGAGGGGTTCGATGAGCGACGTGAGGGCGTCCACCGTCGCTTCGACCTCGTTGTTGTAGAAGTCCGAGACCTTGTCGAGCATCGTGTCCACGGCGCCCGTCTCCTCGCCCACCGCGAGCATCTGGACGACCATCGGGGGGAACACGGCGTGCTTGGAGAGCGGCTTGGCGATCGACTCGCCCTCCCGAACGCTCCCCTGCACGTCGGTGACCGCTTTGCTGATCGTGCGGTTGTTCACCGTGTCTGCGACGATGTCGAGCGCCTGGAGGATCGGAACACCCGAGCGCAGCAGCATGCCCAGGGTGCTCGAGAACCGGGCCAGGGCGGTCTTGTGGAACAGGTTCCCGAACACCGGAACCTTCAGCTTGAAGGCGTCGATCATCGTCCGACCGGTTTCGGTCTTCTTGTATCGCTTGAACCCGAAGATGGCCCCGATGGTCATCAACCCGAACGCCCACCAGAAGGTTCGAAGCCCGTTCGAGACGGCGAGTAGGATCCTCGTCGGCAGCGGTAGCTTACCTCCGAGCTGGTCGTAGATATTCTTGAACTGCGGCACGATGAACAGGAGCATCGCCGCGAGGATGCCCATGACCAGGATCACCACGACCACCGGGTAGGTCATCGCTGACTTGACCTTCTGGCGGAGGTGAACATCCTTCTCGATCTGATCCGCCAGACGCAGCAGGACGTTGTCGAGGACGCCGCCGGTCTCACCCGACTTGATCATCGCGACGTACAGGTCGTTGAACGCCTTCGGGTGCTTGGCCATCGCGCCCGACAAGGATGAACCCTGCTCGATGTCGGTTCGCACGGCCACCAGGGTCTTCTGCAGCTCTTTGCTCTCGGTCTGATCGGCCAGGATCGAGAGGGCACGCAGGATCGGCAGTCCCGAGTTCACCATCGTGGCGAACTGGCGCGAGAAGAGCGAGAGCTCCTTCAGCTTGACCCGGCCCGGTCGCAGGTTTATCTCCATCTTGAGGCCGGCCTTGTGCTTGCCGACCTCGAGCGGCGTGTAGCCCATCTCGCGGAGCTTCTGCAGGACGAGCAGCTCGCTGTCCCCGAGCAGGGTGCCGGTGACGACGTTGCCCGAACGGTCCCGGACCTTGTAGGCGAATGTCTCAGGCAAAGCTGCCTCCACCCATCGATCCTCCGAGTGACACGCCAGCTGCAGCCGCCGCGCCGAAGCCTGCGTCGAAGCTCGCGCCACCGCCTCCGATCAAGCGGTTCAGCTCCTCCGCGTCGTGGCAGCGTTCGTACGCGAGCTGCTGCGTGATCTTGCCCTGCTTCACCAGGTTCGCGAGCGAGAGGTCCATCGTCTGCATACCGAACCGGCCGCCCGCCTGCATGATCGAGTAGATCTGGTGCACTTTGCCTTCACGGATCAGGTTCCGTACTGCGGGCGTCGCGATGAGGATCTCAACAGCGACCGCCCGTCCCTGTCCGTCCGCGGTCTGGAGCAACTGCTGGGTCACTACACCTTGAAGCGTGGTCGCGAGCTGCACCCGGACCTGCTGCTGCTGGTGCGGCGGGAAGACGTCGATGATGCGGTCGATGGTCTGAGGCGCGTCCTGCGTGTGCAGGGTCGCGAACACCAGGTGCCCGGTCTCGGCCGCCGTGATGGCGGTCGAGATCGTCTCGAGGTCACGCATCTCGCCAACGAGGATGACGTCCGGGTCCTGCCGCAAGACGTGCTTGAGCGCGGGCGCGAACCCGTGGGTGTCGGCGCCGACCTCGCGCTGGTTCACGATGCACTTGTTGTGCTTGTGCAGGAACTCGATCGGATCCTCGACGGTCATGATGTGGGCCGATCGTTCGCGGTTCACGACGTCCACCATGCCGGCCAGAGTCGTCGACTTTCCCGAGCCGGTCGGCCCGGTCACGACCACGAACCCGCGTGGATAGCGCGCGAGGTCTGAGACCACGCTGGGGAGAGACAGCTCCTCGAGCGTCTTGATCTCGTAAGGGATGAGCCGGAACGCCGCGCCTAGGGAGTCACGCTGGAAGTAGACGTTCACTCGGAAGCGGGCCTTCCCAGGCAGCGCGTACGACATGTCCAGCTCGAGTTCTTGCTCGAGCCGCTCACGCATCTTCTGAGGCAGGATGGCGTAGATCATCCCCTGGAGGCCTCGGGGCGTGAGCATCGGGTACTGCTCCAGGCGAACGAGGTCGCCGTGGAGACGTAGCGTCGGCGGCGCACCCGCCGTCAGGTGAAGGTCCGAGGCCCCTTTGTCGAGAACTATCTCGAGCAGTTCGGGAACCGGAACCTGCAGTTCTGAATCGTCTGGCGCCATGCTCATCCCTACTTCACCACCCTTGCGATCTCCTCGATGGACGTAAGGCCCATCCGGGCCTTCTCGAGACCGTCTTCGCGCAGGGTCGACATGCCCTGCTCGATCGCGACGGTCCGCATCTGGTCGGACGAGGCTCGGTCGACGGTCAGCCGTTCGAGCTCTTCGCTCATGGGCATCACTTCGTACAGACCGAACCTCCCCCGGTAACCGGTGTTCGCGCACGCGGAGCAGCCGGCCGGGCGGAACAGCTCCTTCACCTCGCCGATCTGCCATTCCGCGTAGCCGGCCTCCCCCAGCTCGGCCGCGTCCGGCACGTACGCCTCCTTGCAACGCTCGCATAGCTTGCGCGCCAGCCGCTGGGCGACCACGACGTCGATCGCCGAAGCAACCAGGAAGGTCTCGACCTCCATCTCGGTCAGCCGCGTGATCGCGGACGGCGCGTCGTTCGTGTGCAACGACGACAGCACGAGGTGTCCGGTAAGCGCGGACTCGACGGCGATCATCGCGGTCTCTCGGTCTCGGATCTCACCGATCAAGATGATGTCGGGGTCCGCGCGCAGGATCGATCGCAACGCGGACGCGAAGGTCAAGCCGGCCTTCTGGTTCACCTGCATCTGGTTGGCACCGTGGAGCCGGTACTCGACAGGATCCTCTACGGTGATGATGTTGCGGTCGATCTGGTTCAGGATGTTGAGGGTCGCATACAGCGTGGTGGACTTGCCCGATCCGGTCGGGCCCGTGACCAGGATCGCCCCGTAGGGCCTCTTGAAGGAGACTTCGAATCGCTTGAAGGCTCCCTCCTGGAACCCGAGGTCCTGGAGCTGGATCAACGCCTGGCTCTTGTCCAGGATCCGGATGACGACCTTCTCGCCATAGACGGTCGGAAGCGCCGCGACACGAAGGTCCAGTGCTTTCGTCCCCACGCGCATGCTCATGCGGCCGTCCTGCGGCACACGGCGCTCGGCGATGTTCATATCCGCCATCACCTTCAACCGCGAGATCAGCCCGTTCTGGATGTTCTTCGGCGAGTGCATGACCTCGTGCAGGACGCCGTCAACACGGAACCGCACTCGAACGTCCTTCTCGGTCGGCTCGATGTGAACGTCGGAAGCGCGATCCTGCACGGCCTGGGTCATGATGGCCGTGACCAGCTTCACGATCGGAGCCTCTTCGAGCGCAGCCTCGACGTCGCCGACGTCCTCCTCCGCGTCGAGCGCGCTCGAGGCCTCGCTCGCGAGGGCTTCCACTTGTTCGCCCATCTGGTTGTACTTCGAGATCGCCTGCTCGACGTCGCTCGCGGTCGCGACGACCGGCTGAACTTCCCGACCCGTCACCGCGCGGATGTCGTCGAGCGCGTAGACGTTCGCGGGGTCGGACATCGCGACCAACAGCTTGCCTTCGCGCTCCCCGATCGGGATCGCGCGGTACCGCCGCGCGAGGGATTCGGGCAGAAGGGTCGTCGCCTGCGGGTCGATCTGATACTCGGTGAGGTCGGCGAATTCCAGACCCACCTGCTCCGCCAGGGCGCGAACCAGATGCGCCTCGCGGATGAGGCCCATGTCGATCAGCACGCGACCGAGTGATTTCGGCGTATTGCGATGCTCTTCGAGGGCGCTGTCGAGCTGATCCTGGCTGAGGAGGCCCTGCTCCATCAGGATCTGGCCGAGCTGTTTCGGCTTTCGCTTCACCTGCACCATGTGGTAACGGGTCCTTTGGTCCTAGGTCGTTTCATTCTTCGTCACTGAAGTCGCCGTCCTGAAGCAGCCGTGAGAACTCTTGCGCGAGCATGACTCGGTCGACTTCCGCTTCCCCTTCCTCGCCCCCTTCTTTGGTCTCCGCCACGGACCCCGACGACGGCGTGGGAGCTGCATTGGCCGTCGCCGGAGCCGTCGCGGAGGTCGCGGGAACCTTCTCCGGCTTCGCACGGGGTGAGTCGGGAGACTCGGGCGAGCCAGGGTCGCCACTGGCCTTCGGGGTCTCCCCGCTGGGCCTGGCCCACGAAGGCGCCGCGCCGGTTGCCGCCGGGGAGGGTGAGGCCGTCGGCGACGGGGCCGCTGTCGAGGGTTGCGCCGCAGCCGGTTCGGTGTGAACGACGACTGGCTGAGGCTCAGGCGCGGCGGGTTTCATCTCGGGGTGGAGCGAGGTTCGAGGCTTGCCGGTCGGTGCGGCAGGGACCTCCGGAAGCTTCATCGTCTCCCGCTTCGACCGCAACTCCTCGGCGGTCATGAGCGCCTGTTCGAGTTGATCCATCACGAGGCCCGGCCGGACCCCTGGTCCAACCACGGCGAACGCCGCGTAGGGACCGCGTCGGACGTACACCCATATCTCGTCGCCGAACTCGACGAAGCCTTTGTCCGGTTCTCCGAGCGCGGCGAAGCGCAGCCACGCCGGCTTCACGAGGCGGTCGTCCCCGTCCGGGAAGGCCCCCAGCACCAGGCCGTCTCGGGAGAGGATCAAGCAACCGCGAAGCTCACCGACCGTGGCCCCGACACGCGCCGCCAGGCCAGAGAAATCTTCCATGTGCAACTCCCACCTCCACCATCGGGGAGGCGAGCACGCACCTTGAGTGGTGGCCGGCAGGATGCGTCGGCGGCCACGGTTAGCCGCCGAGCAACGGCCTCTCGGCGGCGCCGACCGCAGCCGCCATCGCTTCGAGGGGAGCCTCCTGCCCCGTCCAGAGCTCGAACGAGAGGGCGGCCTGGTGAAGTAGCAGCCCGAGGCCTCCGAACGCTCGCGCCCCGGCCGCACTCGCCGCAGATAGGAGCGGAGTGACCGCCGGACGGTAGAGGAGATCGACCACTAGTACGTCGGAGGATATCCGGGGAAGGGGCAGGCTCTGCCCACCCTCTCCGAGGGGAGTCGCGTTCACGACCAGCGAGGGGCGTTCTTCCACGGCGTCTTCGAGCCGTAGGACTCGCAGCGATGCGCTGAAGCCCTCGAGCGCGCCACGCATCCGATCGGCTCGGGCCGGCTCGCGCACCGCTACCGCGACCTCCCCTATCCCGGCGCGAGCCAATGCCAGCGCGCACGCGCGCGCCGCTCCGCCGGCACCGTACACGAGAGCCGTCTTGCCGGCGGGGTCGTAGACCGCGTCCTGACGGAGGAATCGGTCGAAGCCGGCCGCGTCGGTGTTGTCGCCCTTCAGCCCGTCCGAGCCGATGAGGATGGTGTTCACCGCCCGGAGGCGTTCGGCGTCCTCCGAAAGGTCCCCTATCAGGCCCGCAGTCTCCGTCTTGTGCGGCATCGTGACGTTCGCGCCGGAGAAGCCGAGCGCCTCGAGGCCGGCGAGAGCGTCCCGGAGGCCGGCCGGCGAGACGCGGAGCGGAACGTAGATCCAATCGAGCCCTACCGCGGCGAAAGCCGCGTTGTGGATCGCGGGCGAGAGGCTTCCCGCGACAGGCCAGCCGATCACACCGGCGATACTGGTCGTACCGCTCACGATCGGGCGTCGCTCAGCCACCGCTCACCCCAGGCACCGAGCCTTGTCCTGAAGGAAGGTTCCGTAGTCCGAGCTGAACTTGTGCGAGCCGTCCGCGCCGCATAGGACGTAGTAGAGGTAGTCCACGTTCGCGGGGTTGAGCGCTGCGTCGATGGACTTCAGGCCGGGGCTCGCGATAGGGGTAGGCGGCAGTCCCGTGTGCACGCGCGTGTTGTACGGGCTGTTCGACAGCAGGTCGGAGGCGGACAGCTCGCCGTCACCGGGTGTCGGATCGTCGTAGAGGAGCGTCGCGTCGATACCGAGCGTCATGTTCAACTTGAGGCGGTTGTATATGACGGCGGCGATCAGCGGACGGTCGCCGTCGACCTTCGCCTCCCGCTCGATCATCGAGGCGATCACGATCACGTCGTACGGCGTGACGCCCAGCTTCTCGGCGTTCTGCCAGGGTTCGCTCGCGACCTCCGTACCGAATTCCTGGACCAGCCGCGAGATCACATCGTCGGCGGAGGTCTGTTTCTTCGCGAACTGGTACGTCTGCGGGAACAGGAATCCCTCCGGCGTAGCGGTCCCTTGCGGCAGATACGGAGGGAGCGAATACGCGCCGGAGTTCGCGGTCGCGAGGAACTTCTTCGCGGGGATGCCGAGGACCTGCTGCACTCGATCGGCGATCTGCGTGAGACGGTAGCCCTCCGGGATCGTAAGGCGAACGGTCGGGACGGGAGGCGGTGCCTTGGTCAACACCGCGAGCACCGCATCGAGTGTCATGTTCGTCGTCAGGTCGTAGGTGCCGGCACGGATCTCCGAAGCCTTCCCGCTACGGTGCAGGAGAGCTCGCCCGACGATGCCGCTGCAGCGGATCACTCCCTGCTCGTGCAGCGCCGTCATGACGTCATCGCCGGCCGCCCCTTGCGGGACGGTGAAACTCACGGCCGTCTGCGCGCCGCCCGAGCCTTGACACCACGAGTAGTACCGGGTGCCAGCCGCGACCGTGAGTCCCGTCACGAGCACGAACGCGATGCCGATGCGGAGGCCCCAGTTCGCCCGACGCCGGCGATGGCGCCCGGGCGCGGCGACGTCTTGGATCGAGGACTCGGGGTTCGACATCCGGTACCGCAGGATACCCGCGGGCGGTCAGCCTTGTGGTGCGTCGCGCGTCGTGTCCAGGAAGGCCTGGAGGATGACCGTCGCAGCGGAGCGATCGATCATGCGACGTCGCTCGCGGCCGTCCGCGCCGGCGGCCGTGAGCGCTCGATCGGCCTCCACCGTCGACAGCCGCTCGTCCTGAAGGACGACGGGGATGCCGAGGACGGCTCGCAACGCTTCCGCGAATCCCTCGGCGAGGTGCGCTCGTGCCCCTGCCTCCCCCGAGAGCAGCAGCGGATAACCCACCACGACCGCGGTCACGTCGTTCTCGCTCACCAGTGCGGCGATGGCCTTCAGGTCCGCCGGCGCGCCGGTGTGCACGGTCCCGAGCGGGACGGCGAGGCGTTGGTCCGGATCCGAGATGGCGACGCCGATACGAACTTCGCCGAGATCCAGGCCGAGGATGCGGCCGGTTTCACGCACCGAGCTTCAGTAGATCTTCCAGGCGAGCCGGGATCGCCCCGATCGCGTCCCGCACCGCCTTGCCCTTCGCGCCTCCTGCGAACCCGAGGCTCGGCTTGCCCCCGGCGCCTCCGCCGATCGCCGTCGCGGCGTCTTCCAGGAGGAGCGGCGCGGTCACGCCGCGCGCCACGAGGTTCTTGCTGCAGGCCGCCACGAGTAACGCCTTGCCGCCGTCGTCGCTGCCGAGAACGACCACAGCGCCGTTCGCGTTCTCGAGGCGGCCAACGGCGGTCTGTGCGAGCTCGCGAAGCTCGTCCGGACTCCCACCCTCCATCGCTGCGTACAGCTTGACGCCGCCGGCGACCGTCGCCCCGGCAGCGACCGCCTCCGCACGCACCGCGACGTCGCTCTTCCGGATCTTGCCCAGCTCGCTCTCTAGACGCTTGACGCGCTCGGCCAGCTCGTGCGCGCGCTCGGGCGCGAGACGTGGATCGCCGCCACCGAGCGCGGCTACGACATCGTCCAGCAGGCGGCGCTCGACGTTCACCTCTTTGAGGGCGTCTGGGCCGACGAGTGCTTCAACCCGGCGCATCCCGGCACCGATCGAAGCCTCGCCGAGGATCCTCACGACCGCGATATTCCCGGTGCGAGCGACGTGAGTTCCGCCGCAGAGCTCTATGGAATAGTCCCCGACCTCCACGACGCGAACGAACTCCCCGTACTTCTCGCCGAACAGCGCGACGGCTCCCTGGTTCCTCGCCTCGTCGAACGTCGTCTCGTAGATGCTGACGGTATCGTCTTCTGCCAGACGGCTATTCGCGATCTCCTCGGCTTCCTCGAGTACCTCACGCGGGACGGACGAATGATGAGGGAAATCGAACCGCAGACGTCCCGGTGCGACGAGCGAGCCGGCTTGGCGCGCGTGATCTCCCAAAACGTGTTTCAGGGTCCAGTGGACGACGTGGGTCG
The DNA here is from genome assembly GCA_041486205.1 of Actinomycetota bacterium. GTDB lineage: Bacteria > Actinomycetota > UBA4738 > UBA4738 > HRBIN12 > JBGPKY01. The sequence continues at coordinate 4,155 of JBGPKY010000051.1, read as the reverse complement.
CCGTGTGCGCGCGGGCAGTAGCCTCTCGGCGAGCGGCGTCCACCTCCGCATGCGCTTCCTCCCCTTCGCGAACCTCGCCGGACTCGACGATCCCGGTGTGAACGATGACTTCGCCGGGTCCCCACTGCGCGTCGGACACCCGAACCGATCCGGCCGCTGTGCGGACGGTTCCGCGATCGCCGACCTGGCCGCCCGACTCCGCATAGAAGGGTGATCGGTCGAGGATCATCCGGACCTCGTCACCCTCCTGGGCGATCTTCGCGCGGCCGGCGTCCGTGAGCAACGCTACGACCCGCCCGTCCGCGGCGAGCCCTTGGTAGCCCGTGAACTCCGTCCGCCCGGACTCTCCCGCGACCGCCGCGACGTCCTCTCCCGCTGTCCCCTTCTTCGCGGCCTTCTTGGCGCGCTCCTTCTGCTCGGCCATCAGCGTCTCGAAACGGGCCTCGTCGATCGAGAGTCCGTAGTCCTCCACGAGCTCGCGGGTGAGTTCCTTCGGGAACCCGAACGTGTCGTGGAGCTTGAACACCACGTCGCCGGGCAGCACGCCGCCTTCGCTGGGTTTCGCGGCTTCCGTCTCGAACACCGTCATACCCTGTCGCAGCGTCCCGGCGAACCGTTCCTCCTCCGAGGTTGCGACCTGTTCAACGTAGGCGCGGTTCTGCACCAGCTCCGGATAGGCGTCGCCGAGGATCCCCACCGTCGTCGAGACGAGCCTGGGCATCACGTCGCCCTCGATCCCGAGGCGCCGAGCGTGGCTCACGACCCGGCGGAGCATGCGGCGCAGGATGTACCCTCTGCCCTCGTTCGACGGCAACACGCCGTCGGCTATCAGGAACGTCGTCGCCCGGCCGTGTTCCGCGACGATGCGGAGCGACACGTCCGAGGGCTCGTCTTGCCCGTACCGTTTGCCGGACAGCGACTCGGCAACGCCGACCAGCGGACGCATGACGTCCGTTTCGTAGAAGGAATCGAGCCCGTTCAGCACAGTGGCTAGGCGCTCGACGCTCGCACCCGTGTCGATGTTCTTGGCCGGGAGCTCGCCGAGCACGTTCTCGTCTTCATCGACCAGATCCTGCATGAAGACGTGATTCCACACCTCCATGTAGCGTTCCTCGTCGACGGCGGGACCTCCTTCGGGCCCGTACTCCGAGCCGCGATCGACGTATATCTCGGAGCAGGGCCCGCCGGGTCCGGCAGTGTGGGTGGACCAGTAGTTGTCGGCCTTCCCACGTCGCACGATCCGCTCGCGCGGGACGCCGACGTCCTGCCAGATCCTTATCGATTCGTCGTCGGTCTCGTAGACGGTGACCCAGATGCGCTCGGGCGCGACGCCGAAGACCTGGGTCATCAGCTCGAAACCCCATGCGCAAGACTCACGCTTGAAGTAGTCGCCGAAGGAGAAGTTCCCGAGCATCTCGAACATCGTGAGGTGTCGTGCGGTGTGACCGACGTTCTCGATGTCGACCGCGCGGAAACACTTCTGCACGGTCGTTGCACGCCGGAATGGCGCCGGCGTCTGTCCCAGGAAGTAGGGGATGAACTGGTTCATCCCCGCGTTCGCGAGCAGCAGCCCCGACCCGGGCGCAGGGATCAGCGAGGACGACGGCACTCGGCGATGATCGCGCTCCTCGAAGAAGCGAAGGAACGTCTCGCGGATCTCCCGGCCTTCCATGGGCCGCGAGTCTACCGCCCGGAGCGGAGCTCCTCTTGCTTGTCCTTCATCGCGCGCTTGCCCTCTGCGATCGACTCGGAGACGAGCTTCGACAGCTCCATGATGCCACCCTTCGCCTCGCGGGCGAGCGCCGCCGGGGCCACCTTCTGTGCCTGCTTGCGGGCGAACCGGGCCGTCATAACCGCCCCGGCCGCCCCGGCGCCCAGGCCGAGCGCGAGCCAGAAGGCGCGTCTCACTTCTTGCCCTTGCCCCCGCGGAACCGCGACGTCGCCTTCGACATCCCTGCGCCGAACGCGATGACCTTCATCAGCGGGCTCGACACCGCCTGCTCCACGAGACCCGAGATCTTCTCGACACGCTTGACGATGTTCCCCGCGGATTCCAGCACACCGTCGACGCGGTCCAACTCGCGGTTCGCCCGCTCGACCGAGCCCTTCACCTCGCCGAGCAGCGGCACGGTCTCCTCGCGGATGCCGTCGATCAGGAGCTTCGTGCTCTCGAGCACGCGGAACGTGTTCAACAGGACGACGCACAGGCCCAAGACGAGCAGGCCCCAGAACGCTGCAAGAACGATGAGGGCGGTATCGCCCGCGGTCGCTACGACGGCCATCGGTTCTCTCCTCGTTGGTTGCGGGACTCGGTGGCCGCATCATACCCACGGCGCGGGGGGCGCCGCCTCAGACGTCCTCGCCCTCCCCCGAAGGCTCGAAGTAGCGCTTCCCGGAGAACCGTGCCGGCCGGTATTCCTGCTCGACGAAGTGGCCCGGGAAGTCGTGTGGGTACCGGTAGCCCTTCCCATGGCCCGACTGCCGGCCCGTAGGCGTGCTCGTGTCCCTGAGGTGGAGCGGGACAGGGTCGGCGGAGGCCGCGTCCTCCATCGCTCGTCCCAGCGCGAGGTAGACGCTGTTCGACTTCGGAGCTTTCGCGAGGTACACGGCCGCCTCGGCTAGGTTCAGTCGCGCCTCGGGAAGGCCTACATACTCGACGGCGTGCGCAGCGGCCGTGGCCATCAGCAGCGCCCGCGGATCGGCGAGCCCGATGTCCTCGGAGGCGTGCACCACCATGCGGCGCGCGATGTAGCGGGGGTCCTCGCCCGCCTCGAGCATCCGAGCCAGCCAGAACAGCGCTGCGTCCGGGTCCGATCCCCGGATGCTCTTGATGAACGCCGAGATCACGTCGTAGTGCGCGTCGCCCTGACGGTCGTAGACGATGGCCTTCTTCTGGACCGCATCGGCGGCCAGGTCGCGCGAGATCTCGACCTCTCCCGCCGCCGCCGCCGCGAGCGCCGCCGCGTCGAGGCCGGTCAGCGCGATACGTGCGTCTCCTCCGGCGATCTCGATCAGGTGCGCGAGAGCATCCTCGCTCGCCGTCACGCCGAGCTTGCCCAGGCCGCGTTCCTCGTCGGCCAGGGCCTTCAGCAGGAGCTCGCGGAGGTCCTCAGCAGACAGCGGTTCGAGCCGAACCAGCAGGCATCGTGACAGGAGCGGCGTGACGAGCGAGAAGTACGGGTTCTCGGTGGTCGCGCCGATCAGCGTGATCGTCCCGTCCTCGACGGCCGGCAGCAACACGTCCTGCTGGGCCTTCGACCAGCGGTGCACCTCGTCGACGAAAAGCACCGTCCGGAACAACCCCCCTCGCGCCCCTTCCATCACCTTGCGAGCGTCGGCGACGCCGGAGGAGACGGCGGAAAGTTGAGTGAGTTGCGCGTCGACCGCGTCGGCGAGCAGGTAGGCGAGGGTGGTCTTGCCGGTGCCGGCCGGACCCCACATCAGGACGGACGGCAGGTGCCCACTTTCGACGAGCTTCGTCAGCGCCTTCCCGGGTCCGATGAGGTGAGCCTGTCCGACGAACTCATCGAAGGAGCGGGGGCGCATCCGGGCGGCGAGCGGCGCTTCGGCCATCCGCCTCCCTCAGTTCGTGTACCGCAGTAACCGGTCGGGCCGGATGCGGTAGAGGACTCGCTCTTGGTTCGGCACCGGCGTCCACGGTTCGCCGTCGTACTTCCGGCTGAGGAAGTCGATGTGCCGTTCGGCCTCTTCACCGGTGACGAACTCGACGACGGTGCCGCCGATCGCGACGAAGCGTCCTGGATCCCGCTGGTCGTGCACGGAGATGCTCACGCGGGGGTCCCGACGGAGGTTCCGGTCCTTCACGCGCCCGGCCGCCGTGTTCACGAGAACGTGGCCTCGCTCGGCGTCGGCATCGATCCACACGACGGTGGCTTGCGGTGAGCCGTCCCGACGCAGCGTCACGATGTGCGCGAAGTTCTCGCCACCAAGGAGCTCCAGGTCGAAGTCGTTGAGCTGGGCCATCAGGCGTCGTCCGGCTTCGCAGGCGGCGTGATGACGCGGATGCCGAGCTCGCGTAGCTGCTCGTCGCTAACGCTCGCCGGCGCCCCGGTCAGGGGGTCCTGCCCCGACTGCGCCTTCGGGAACGCGGTGACGTCGCGGATCGTCTCCCGCCCCGCCATGAGCATCACGAGC
>JBGPKY010000050.1:0-13594 GCA_041486205.1 Actinomycetota bacterium | reverse complement strand
GGACCACCAGCCGAAGCGATACCCATGGTGGCAGCTCATCCTCCTTGGACTCGTCGGACTGCTCGAGACGATCTTCCGGCCGATCGGGCGCATGTGGTCCTCGGAAGATCCCTTGGATTCCTTCGCGCTCGTGCACATGGCGAGCGTCGCCGGGGACGCGCTCGTCGGGATCGCGCTTGCCGATTCGGTGTTCTTCGCGCTGCCGGTCGACCAGGCGAAGGTGAAGGTCGCGCTGTACCTAGCGCTCACGATGGCGCCGCTGGCGATCGCGGCCCCGTTGCTGGTGCCGTTGCTGGACCGCGCCGGCCCGCGCCGCGCGATATCGCTCGCGGCGGCGGTCGTTCGCGCGATCGTCGCGACGTACGCGGCCTCGCGCGTCTCGACCAACATGTTGTTCCCTGCGGCGTTCCTGCTCCTCGCGATGTCGAAGGTCCATCAGATCACGAAGAACGGTCTGACGATGGCTTACGCGGGCCCGAACGAGGGACTGCTCCGAGCGAACGCTCGCCTCGGGCGGCTCGCTGTGGGTGGTGCTCTGCTCGCGGCGCCGTTCGGAGCGCTGTTCCTCAAGTTCGTGGGCGGTTCGACCGGCGTGCTCTTCCTCGCAGCCGGCGTGTACGCGCTGACGTCCATGCTCAACCTGCGCCTGCCGCATCCGCGGGTCACCCGAGCGAAAGGCGAGGTCGGGCCGCGTGGACGCGTGGTGGCGCTGACGGCACCGGCGATCGGCGCGACGGGCCTTCGCATGGCGAGCGGGTTCCTGCTGTTCCTGCTCGCGTTCGCGTTGCGGCGCAGCGGCCAGCCGACGTGGTGGTTCGCGGTGCTGGCGGGCTCGGCGACGGGCGGAGGATTGCTGGGCGACCTCGTCGCACCCCGACTTCCGGAGTCGATCCGCGAGGAGGTCGTCGTGATCGGGTGCGTCGCAGGCGCGGGACTCGGCGCGGTCGTCGCGTTCGAGGCGTTCTCGCTCCCGGTCCTCGCGGTGTTCGGTCTGATCGTCGGCGCGTCGACGGAGTTCGGGCGACTCGCGTTCCAGAGCCTCATGCAGCGACACGCGCCGGGAGGTGCCTTCGGCCGCGTGTTCGTTCGCTACGAGGTGATGTTCCAGCTCGCTTGGGTCGCGGGGGCGCTCCTGCCGGCGATGCTGCCCATCGAATTCCGCGGTGGCTTCGCGATCCTCGCGGGGCTCTACGTCGTTGTGGGCCTCGGCTACCTCGCGCCGCAGATGCTGGAGCGACGCCGGGCCGGCTAGGGGTACTTCGCTAGAGCGGCTGCTGCGGCGGCCGGATCGGCTTGGGCCCAGGCCTCGAGCTCGGTGCCGAGATCCGCGTAGGCCTTCGAGAGGTCGTCGCTGGAGCCAGCGAGCGAGGCCGCCTGCTGAGCGACCGAGACGAGGTCGCCGGCCGACAGCGACTCCGCCGCCTTCGCGAAGTCGGTTAGCGTGTTCGCGTAGTCGGCCGTCAGCCCGAACGCGTCGATCGCGTCGCCACGCGCCTTCACCAGCGTGTCGTCGGATGGGGCGAGCGGTTTCTGGCGGCCTTCGGCCTTGCCGGCGTCGGTGCCGAGCGAGGCGGCCTCGTCGAGCAAGATCTTCGCGTCGGCTTCCGCGGCGTTCACGTCGTGGGCGTAGGCGTCGGACTGGAGCTTGGCCATGGCGGAGGCGACGCGGGCGAGCTCGGCGGCGAGTGATCCCGCGTCGGTGATCGCGTAGGCGAACACCTTGGCGTCATCCTCGCTCACTTGGGACCCGCCCTGGCTCTGCGTGCTCCCGTTTCCGGCGAGCGCCGGCGACGAAGGCGGTAGCGAGGGACCGTTCGACGGAACGGATCCGCCGTTCACCGGTTTGGAGGGCGGCGCTGCGGGTTCGGCCTTCTTGCACGCGGCCCCAGCGAGCGCCAGGACGACGACGAGGACGACCGCGCCCGCGGGTGGAACCGGATCCCTCATGCTCCGTGCCATCGGCAGGCCCCCCGTCGTGCTTTACTGCCGGTCGGGATCAGCCTAGCGAACTTCGGGGAAGGAGAAACGCGGATGGTCGACTGGCAGAAGGTGGGGCAGGCCGGCGACGTTGCCGAAGGTGAGATCAGCTCCTATCAGATGGGCAACAGGACGGTGGCCGTAGCGAACATCGACGGAGACCTGCATGCGTTCGACGACATCTGCCCGCATCAGCAGTGCGCGCTATCGGAGGGGGAGATCGACGGCACTATCGTCGAGTGCCCGTGCCACGGTAGCCGTTTCGACGTGATGAGCGGGGAGGTCGTGACCGGACCGGCCACCGACCCGATCGACGTGTTCGAGGCTCGCGAGGAAGAAGGCGCCCTCGAGGTGGCGTTGAAAGAGGCGTGACCACCTTCATCATCGTCGGCGCCGGCCTCTGCGGGGGAACCGCAGCAGCCACGCTGCGCGAGGAAGGCTTCGACGGCCGCATCGTGTTGATCGGGGACGAGCCGCTCGCACCGTACGAGCGGCCGCCTCTCTCGAAGGAGTACCTCCGCGGGGAAGAGACCGAGCCCCACCTCGCCCGTCCCCCGGAGTTCTGGGACGAGAGCTCGATCGAGACGCGGTTCGGCGAACGGGTCGAGCGTGTGGACGTCGCCGACCGCTCGATGTTCCTTCCCGGCGGCGCGCGGCTCGCGTTCGACGCTGCGTTGATCGCGACGGGGAGCCGGAACAGGCGTCTCGCCGTCCCCGGCGCAGATCTTCCGGGGGTGCTGGACCTTCGGACGTTCGCCGACGCCGAACGGATCGGGCAGGCGGCGGCCGGCGCCTCGAAGGCGGTCGTCGTCGGGATGGGCTTCATCGGGGCTGAGGTCGCGGCCTCGCTGCGCCACCTCGGTCTGGACGTGACGGTCGTCGAGTTCTTCGAGACTCCACTACAGCGGGTGCTCGGGCCGGAGATCGGGCGGGTGCTCGAGGGACTGCACCGCGACCACGGCGTCGAGATGGTGTTCAAGGACGCAGCCGAGGCCTTCGAGGGCGACGGGCGCTTCGAGGCGCTCGTGACGAAGGAGGGCCGAAGGATCGAAGGCGACTTCGCGGTGGTCGGCGTCGGAGTCGAACCGGCGACCGAGGTGGCGGGCGATCCCGCGTTCGTGGCCGACGGTGGCGGTATCCCGGTCGACGCCACGCTCGCGACCGCCGTTCCCCGGGTGTTCGCGGCCGGCGACGTCGCGCGACACGACCATCCGGTGTTCGGCCCTATCCGCGTCGAGCACTTCGACAACGCGTTGAAGATGGGGCAGACGGCCGCCCGAAACATGCTCGGTCGCGGCGAGGTCTTCGACGACGCCCACTGGTTCTGGTCCGATCAATACGACACGCAGATCCAGATGTCGGGTTTCGCCGTAGAGTGGGACCAGATGGTCGTGCGCGGCAACCTCGAGGACCGGAGCTTCGCGGCGTTTCTGCTGAAGGACGGCGTGTTGCTCTCGACCTTCAGCATGGACTGGAAGCTCGACGTCCGCCGCTCGATGCCGTTGATCAAGGCCGGCGTGCGCCCGGATCCCGCGCAGCTCGCCGACCCGGGATCCGACCTCCGCAAGCTCGCCCCGCCGAAGGAGGCGCCTGTTTGATCGGCCCCCAGATCACCCACATGCCATGTGACCTCAACCAGCAGAAGAAACGCGCCGAAGCCCGGAAGGATTCGATCGCAAGAGCGGTGGCTCGCGCGAACGGCCGCCGTCCGCTCCTCGACCGGCTCCTCCGGCGCGAGCCGAAGCCGTCCGACCTCACGGCGGAAGACCTTCGCAATACGGAATCAGAAGACGTAGGCCACGCCTTCCGCATCTAGGCCTCGGCCCGCCTGATACCCTGAGGCAACCCGCGACGAAGCGCGACGTTTCCGACCTCGCGAGGAGTGAGCGACCGATGGACCGACCCGAGATCATCCTGGCCCCCGGCCCGACTCCGGTTCCGCCCGAGGTGTTCCTGGCCCAGGGGAGTCCGCTCGTCTATCACCGCGGGCCCGGTTACGGGAACCTCCTACGTGAGGTCACCGAGGACCTGAAACGCCTCTACAAGACCTCGAACGACGTCCTCATCTTCGCGTCGTCAGGGACCGGCGGGCTCGAGTCGGCGGTCGCGAACCTCTTCTCGCCCGGCGACCGGGTGGTCGTGCCGGTCGCCGGCTACTTCGGCGAGCGCTTCGCGAAGATCGCGCGAGCGTACAAGCTCGACGTTCACACGATCGACTACGAGTGGGGCCGCGCGGTCGATCCCGCAGACGTCGCGAAAGCCCTGGCCGAGACCAACGCGAAAGCCGTCCTGGTTCAGCAGTCCGAGACCTCGACCGCGGTCATCCACGATGTCGAGGCTATCGCCCGAGTGACGAAGGCTGCCGGTGCTCTGATGGTCGTCGACTGCGTCTCCTCGCTCGGCGCCGTGCCGTTCGAGACCGACGCGTGGGGGATCGATGTAGCCGTCGCTGGTTCGCAGAAGGCCCTCTCCGCCACGCCCGGTCTCGCGTTCGTCGCCATCTCGCCCGCCGCATGGGAGGCCTCGGAGAAGGCTCAGAACCCGCGGTTCTATTTCGATTGGGCGATGTACAAGGCGAGCTACCAGCTGAAGAACCCGGAGAATCCGTTCACGCCGGCCATCTCATTGATGCAAGGTCTTCGGGCGGCGCTGACCCTTTACTTCCAGGACGGCATCGAAGGCGCCCTCAAGCGCCACGAGCTGCTCTCGCGCGCCGTGAAGGACGGCGTGAAGGCGCTCGGCCTCGATCTGTTCGGCGAACATCCCGAGCGCGCGTGGGCCGTCACGGCGATCCGCGCCCCCGAGGGCATCGACGGCAACGAGCTCGTCGCGAAGGTCCGCGCCGACCACGGCGTCATCCTGGCGCCGGGGCAGGGCCCGCTCAAGGGGAAGGTCTTCCGCATCGGGCACCTCGGCTACTACGACCGGCTCGACATGATCCGCGGCCTCGCTGCGCTCGAGATGACGCTCGATTCCATGGGCTATCCCGTGAAGCGCGGCGCGGCGGTAGCCGCGGCGCAGGACGTCTTCGAGCGGGGGTAGACGGTGAGGGTCCTCGTTACCGAGCCGCTTTCGGAACGCGGCCTCGAACTGCTCCGCAAGGACTTCCAGGTCGACGTCCGTCCTGACCTCGCGAAAGGCGACCTCGCGAAAGAGATCGCGCCATACGACGCCCTCGTCGTCCGCTCGCAGACGAAGGTCACCGCCGAGGTCATCGAAGCCGCCGAGAACCTGAAGGTCGTCGCCCGCGCCGGGATCGGCCTGGACAACGTCGACGTGGAGGCCGCAACCCGCCGAGGCGTGATGGTCGCCAACGCTCCCCAGTCGAACATCGTAAGCGCCGCCGAGCACACCTTCGCGCTCCTGCTGGCGCAGGCCAGGAACATCCCGCAGGCGAACGATGCGCTGAAGCACGGCGACTGGGAACGGACCCGGTTCGAGGGCGTCGAGTTGCAGGGCAAGACCCTCGGCGTCATAGGGATCGGCCGCGTCGGCGCCCTCGTCGCGCATCGCGCGGCCGCGTTCGGCATGCGCGTGATCGCGTTCGACCCTTACGTCCCGCGCGAGCGCGCGAAGGAGATGGGTGTCGAGCTGATGCCCACCCTCGAAGCGCTCCTCGTACAGGCGGACTTCATCACGATCCATCTTCCGAGGACGCCCGAAACCGAGGGCCTGATCGGCGAACGGGAGCTGTCGCTCGTCAAGGATGGCGCGAGGATCGTGAACACCTCGCGCGGGGGCATCGTCGACGAGGCTGCGCTGGCCAAAGCCATCGATGACGGTCGCGTCGCAGGTGCCGGGCTGGACGTCTTCGCCGAAGAGCCCACCACCGAGTCGCCGCTGTTCGGCTACGAGCAGGTAGTCGTCACTCCGCACCTAGGAGCATCGACCACCGAGGCGCAGGACAAGGCGGGAACGTCGGTAGCGGAGATGGTTCGCCTTGCGCTGCAAGGCGATTTCGTCCCATACGCGGTGAATGTCTCGGCGGGGAGCGAGGTCGCCGAGGTCGTGCGGCCGTTCCTGTCCCTGTCGGAGAAGCTCGGTCATCTCGTGACCGGCCTCGCGCAGGGCGCCGTCAGCGCGATCGAGTGCCAGTACCACGGCCGGATCGGCGAGGCCGACACTCGCGTGCTCACGCTCGCGATCGTGAAGGGGGTCCTAGCCGGGGTGGTCCACGAGCCCGTTTCGTTCGTGAACGCGCCCATCATCGCGCGCGAGCGGGGGCTCGCGATCAGCGAGACGCGCTCGGCCCTCTCTAGCGACTACGTGAACCACATCGCCGTCCGGGCGCAGACCGAGCACGGCGCGGTCTCGGTCGCCGGCACGCTGGTCGGCCGGCGCAACGCCGAACGGGTGATGACCGTGAACGACTTCGACATCGAGATGGCCCCGGCCCACTACATGTTGTTCCTCACCTACGAGGACAAGCCGGGCGTGATCGGCCAGGTCGGGACGATCCTTGGCCAGCATGAGATCAACATCGGCACGATGGACGTCGGCCGCGCCTCCAGCGGCGGGACCGCGCTCATGGGTCTCACCCTCGACAGCTCGGTCGCACCTGACGTCGTCGGCGAGATCGGCCGCGCCGTCGGCGTCGAGACGATCCGCTTCATCGTCCTCCCGGAGTGACGAACATCACATCGAAGATCGCCCGAGGGTCTTCCCTCGCAGGGTTCTCGCTGCTACACTGCCTCGCGTGATGAAGCGACTCTCGGTGACCACGAACCCGGCGAGCATCTAGCTCGCTCGTTCGCCGCCCCGGCGAACCAGGTCACCGTTCCACGTCCAGCTTCGAACCCAGGAGTCGCTTCATGAAGACCACATCATCCAGAACCGCCGTGCGCCGTTTGGCGATCGCGCGCCTGATCTCGATCACGGGCGGCGCCGCCGCGTACGCCGCGCTGATGGTCACGATCTACCGGCAGACGCACTCGCCGGCCTGGCTTTCGGCGACCCTGTTCCTGACCTTCGGAGTGAGCGGGTTCGTCTCGCCGCTCGGCGGCTGGATCGGCGACCACTTCGACCGGCGGAAGGTGATGATCGTATCCGACCTCGCCGGCGTAGCTGCGTTCGGGGCCATGGCGTTCGCGCATGACCCGGCGCTGCTGCTGGTCTTCGCGTTCGTGTCCGCCGTTGTCGAGAACCCGTTCTGGTCGGCCTCCGGTGCAGCGATCCCGAACCTCGTTGAAGAGCGGGACCTCTCCTGGGCGAACGGCCTGGTCCAGCTCGGAGCGAACGCCGGCATCATGGTAGGCCCGGCACTCGGCGGGTTGCTCGTCGGCGTCATCGGCCCCTCGTGGGTCTTCGCAGCCAACGCGCTGACCTTCGCCGTGTCGGCCGCGATGGTCTCGACCGTCCGCGGCCGGTTCGCCGAGGATCGGACCGAGGAGCACGAGAAGCACAAAGGGATCCGCGCGGGATTCGTATTCCTCGCGCGCGAGCCGGTCCTGCGAACGATGGTGCTGGCGTGGGTCGCGCTCGTCCTCGGGATGGGCGTCGTCATGGTCGCAGACGTGCCGCTCGCGGAGCTGTTCCACGCCGGCTCGCTCGGCTTCGGTCTGATGATCACGTCCTGGGGCGCCGGCTCGGTGCTCGGCTCGCTCGCAGGTCGTTTCCTGAACGAAGAGAAGGAGCTGAAGGCTCTGTTCCTAGGGATGGCGCTGATCGCACTGTCGACCGCCGCGATCTCGGTCTCGCCGTGGTTCGCGCCGATCCTGGTGATGTCGTTCGTGTCCGGATGCGGCGACGCGGTTACGCTCGTGGCGGAGAAGGGCATCCAGCAACGTCGGACACCGGACGCCGTTCGGAGCCGCGTCATGTCGGCCGCCGACGCGATCGTTACCGTGTCGTATGCGATCTCGCTCGCGGTGTCGGGCCTCGTGCTGCGCGCCGTCGGACCTCAAGCCGTCTACGCGGTAGGCGGGCTAACCGCTGCCGTCGGCACCGCAGTCCTCTTCCCCGTGCTGCGCAAGGCTCGTGGCGAGGCTGAGATGGTGGTCGTGCCCGAGGCGGAAGCGGTTCCGACGCTGGTGGTCGAGACGTGAGAGACCGCGTCTCGACCACCGGTCCCAAGGCGGCCGTCCGACGGCTCGCAGCCGCGCGCGCCATCTCCACTACCGGCAGCGCCGCCGCCTTCACCGCGCTGATGGTGGTCGAGTACCGAGCGACCGGCTCGGCGCTGTGGTTGTCGTTCACTTTGCTGGCGACCTGGGGAGCGAGCGGTTTCATCGCGCCGTTCACCGCGATGCTGGGGGACCGCTTCGACCGGCGCCGAGTGATGATCGCGTCGGACCTCGGTGGCGCCGTCGCGTTCGCAGCGATGGCCTTGATCCATCGCCCGGGCGCGCTGCTCGTCGCAGCGTTCATCGCGGTGGTCTTGGAGTCTCCCTTCTGGTCGGCGTCGGGTGCGGCGATCCCGAACGTCGCGGGCGAGGAACACCTCGGCTGGGCGAACGGCCTCGTCGCTATGGGCCGATACCTCGGAGTTACCGTCGGGCCGGCGCTGGGTGGGCTCTTGGTAGGCGCGATCGGAGCTTCGTGGGTCTTCGCGGCGAACGCCGTCTCGTTCGCTGCTTCGGCGTTGCTCGTTCGCAGTGTCCACGCTCGGTTCTCTCGTGAGCGTTCGGCCCACGAGGAGGAGGAACATCGTGGCGCCCTCGCGGGGCTTTCCTTCCTCCTGCGCGATAGGGTACTTCGAACGATCTCGCTCGCTTGGATCGTGTTCGTCCTCGGTATCGGGATGGCAGTGGTCGCGGATCTACCGCTCGCCAACTCCTTCCACGCTGGCTCTTTCGGGTTCGGGATGATGGCGGCCACGTGGGGAGGGGGATCGGTCCTCGGTTCGTTCGCGGGGCGGTGGCTGGATGAGCGGAACGAGATGGCGGCGCTGGTGCTCGCGAACGGCGCGGTCGCACTGGCGGCGGGAGGGATCGCCGTCTCTCCCTGGTTCGCGCTCGTGCTGGCATCCAGCTTCGCGTTCGGCGTGTTCGACGGAGTCACCATCGTCGCGGACCAGTCGATCCGTCAGAGGAGAACCCCTGATGCGGTGCGCAGCCGCGTCCTGGCCGCGAGCGAGGGCGCGGTGAACGTCTTCATGGCGTTGGCGTTCCTCGCCGGGGGTTTCGTGGTTCCGGCCCTGGGACCCCAGGGAGCGTACGGGGTCGGCGCGACGTCCGCGGGCCTTGCGACGCTCGTGCTCATACCGCTGCTGCGGAGGTCGAGGGCTCGAGCGGGTGCGACCCCCCAGGAGCCGAGCACTCGGTAGGCGGCCAAGGGCTCGCTTGAATGACCGTTCAAGTTTGTGCTTGAATCCTGAACATCTGTTCAGGAGGTGGTTCCGGTGGCGAACCGGTACGACGCGATAGTCATCGGCGGTGGTCACAACGGCCTCGTTGCCGCCGCGTACCTGGCGAAGGCCGGTGCACGGGTGGTCGTCTGCGAGACTCGGCACAAGACCGGCGGCGCGGCCGACACCATGGCCCCGTGGCCGGAGGCGCCCGAGTTCAAGGTCACGACGCTCAGCTACGTGATGAGCCTCATGCCCGACACGATCCTTCGGGATCTGCAGATGAAGCGTCACGGCTACCGGGTTCATCCGGTCGGGCCTTACGTCGTCCCGTTCGAAGACGGCCGCGTGCTGATCGAGTACGACGACGCCTCGAAGAACTACGACGAGTTCGCGAAGTTCTCCAAGGAGGACGCCGACGCGCTCGAGAAGTGGGACGCCTGGATCGGCGGACTCGCCGCGGTCCTCGGCCCGCTACTGATGACGACCCCGCCCCAGGTCGGATCGAAGAAGCCCGCCGACCTCTACGAGCTCCTCCAGCTCGCTTGGCGGTTCCGTGGGCTGGACGTGAAGACGGTCGGCGAGGTCACCCGGCTCATGACGATGTCCGTGGCCGACCTGATGGAGCGGTTCTTCCATTCGGAGCAGGTGAAGGCCGTGATGGCGATCAACGGCTTGATCGGCACGTGGGCAGGCCCGAACGAGCCCGGAACCGGCTACGTGATGGCCCACCACTCGATCGGCGACGTCGGGGACGGCGCGCTCGGCTCATGGGGTGTGCCGGAGGGCGGGATGGGCGCGGTGGCCGAGGCTCTCGAGCGCAGCGCGAGGTCCTTCGGGGCGGAGGTCCGGACGAACGCTCGCGTCGAGAAGGTCCTGATCCGCGAGGGGGGCGTGTACGGGGTTGCGCTCGGCGGCGGCGGCGAGGAGTTGCACGCACCCGTGGTCGTTACCGCGTGTCATCCGAAGATCACGTTCCTGAAACAGATCGAGCCGAGCGAACTGCCCGGGGACTTCGTCGACGATATCGAGAACTGGAACAGCCGCTCCGGCGTGGTGAAGATCAATCTCGCGATCTCGAGGCTCCCGAAGCTCGCCGCGGCGCCCGAGTGGACCGACTTCAGCGGCGGGTTCGAGATCGCGCACTCCATCGACTACCTGGAAACGGCGTTCGAAGATGCGCGGCATGGGATGGGGGCCCGGCGACCATTCTCCGACGGGGTGATCCCGACGACGCTGGATCCGTCGCTCGCGCCCGAGGGGGCGCACATCGTGTCGCTCTTCACGCAATGGTGTCCCGCGGAGTGGTCGCAGGAGCCACACCGGGAGGAACTGGAGACCTACGCCGACCGCGTGATCGACGAATATGACCACGTCGCGCCCGGCTTCAGGGAGTCGGTGATCCACCGTCAGGTGATCGGGCCCTACGACATGGAGAACGAGTGGGGCCTGATCGGCGGCAACATCTTCCACGGAGAGCTGTCGGCCGATCAGCTCTTTCACATGCGCCCAGCACCGGGCTACGCCGACTACCGGACGCCGATCAGGGGCCTCTATCAGTGTTCCAGCGCAACGCATGCGGGCGGAGGCGTCACCGGCATACCGGCCTACAACTGCGTACGCGAGATCAGGAGGGACCGCAAACGACGGAGGGGGAAGAGGTCATGAGCCGCACTCCGT
Source organism: Actinomycetota bacterium (assembly GCA_041486205.1). Lineage (GTDB taxonomy): Bacteria > Actinomycetota > UBA4738 > UBA4738 > HRBIN12 > JBGPKY01. The sequence continues at coordinate 2,652 of JBGPKY010000050.1, read as the reverse complement.
ACGAGTTCACGTTCTACGTGGCCTCGTGGTACCGCAAGTCGCCCTACTGGCGAAGAACCGTGGAGGCCGACTGCACGAGCTGGGACCTCTACAACCACATGCTGATTCCCACGCTCTACGACGACGACGAGAAGGAGTACCGCCATCTCCTCGAGCACGTCACGCTGTGGGACGTCGCCGCCGAGCGTCAGGTCGAGATCACCGGGCCCGACGCGGCGAGGTTCGCGCAACTCTTGACGTGTCGCGATCTGTCGGAGTGCGCCGTTCACCAGTGCAAGTACGCGCCGCTCATCGCCCCCGACGGCGGTATTGTGAATGACCCCATCTTGCTCCGCCTCGGCGAGAACCATTTCTGGCTGTCGCTCGCCGACTCCGACGCTTTGCTCTACGCGAAGGGCGTGCAGGCGTTCGCAGGGCTAGACGTGGAGCTGCGCGAGCCCGATGTCTCGCCGCTCCAGCTCCAGGGCCCGAAGTCGAAGGAGGTGATCCGCGACCTCTTCGGCGAGGACGTGATGAACTTGAAGTACTACTGGTGCTGGGAAGGCGATCTCGACGGCATCCCGCTCGTCGTCTCGCGCACCGGCTGGACGGCGGAGATCGGCTACGAGCTGTACCTGCGCGACGCCGCGCGCGGGATCGCGCTCTGGGATCGCGTGATGGCGGCCGGACAGCCTTACGACATCCGGGCGATCGCGCCGAGCGACCAGCGACGTCTGGAGGCGGGGATCTTCAACTACGGCAACGACATGGGGATCACCGACAACCCCTTCGAGATCACGGGGATGGAGCGGCTTGTCGAGTTCTCGGCCGACTTCATCGGCAAACAGGCACTGGAGAAGGTCGCCGCGAACGGCGTGAACCGCAAGCTGGTCGGCGTCGAGATCTCGGGCGAGCCGTTCCGCTTGTGGCTGGAAGAGTTCTGGCCGGTTCGCTCGGACGGCGAGGTCGTCGGCAGGCTGACGAGCGCGAGCCACTCGTTCCGGCTGAAGAAGAACATCGGATATGCCTGGGTGCCGATCGGGCTGGCCGGACCGGGGAACGGGCTTACGCTCGACTCGCCCGACGGGCCGGTCGCGGCCGTGACGGCGGGGCTTCCTTTCATCGACCCGAAGAAAGAGCTTCCCAAGTCTTAGTGTCGTCGGCGATCCGCCGCGACATGATGGAGGCGTGGACAGTCTCGCCGGACAACTGCTGATCTCTGCGTCGGGTCTGTGGGACCCGAACTTCCGACGCGCGGTGGTCCTGATAGGCCATCACGACGATGAAGGAGCGGTCGGCGTCGTGCTGAACAGGGTCACCTCCGTAACGGTTCTGGAGGCGGTTCCTGCGCTGTCCGACCTTGTCGATGTCGGTGACCCGCTGTTCCTGGGTGGACCCGTGCAACCCCAGGCCGCGGTGGTCATCGCCGATTTCGAGGTTCCCGAGCGAGCGGAGATCCTCGCGCTCGGTTCGATCGGCTTCCTTCCTCAGGAAGCCGCTCCGGAGGAGATCGGTGGTATCCGACGCGCGCGGGTGTTCGCGGGCTACGCGGGATGGGGGCCTGGGCAGCTCGAGGCAGAGATGGAGCAGGAATCGTGGATAGTCGAGCCTGCACGCCCCGAGGATGTGTTCACGGGTGAGCCGGAACACCTTTGGGACGCAGTCTTGAAGCGCAAGGGCCCCGAGTACGACCTCCTGCGACTCATGCCGTTCGACCCTTCGCTCAACTAGGCTTCGCGTCACACCGCCGCGAACAGGGGGACCGCGCATGGCGTCGGAGACATTCACATTCTTCATCCAGCCGTGGTACCGGAAGTCGCCGTACTTCGAATCGACGAAACGCTACGGCTGCAAGAGTTGGGGACTCTACAACCACATGCTGCTGCCGACGCTCTACGACGATCCCGTGACCGAGTACGAAGCTTTGTTGAACGACGTGACGGTTTGGGACGTGGCCGTCGAGCGTTGCGTGGAGATCACGGGGCCGGACGCGTTCGAGCTCACGAACCTCATGACGTGCCGCGATCTGTCGACGTGCGATGTGTGGCAATGCAAGTACGTGCTCATGACGGCCGCGGACGGCGGCATCGTGAACGACCCGGTGCTGCTCAGGCTGGGGGATAACCACTTCTGGCTGGCGCTGGCGGACTCGGACGCCTTGCTGTACGCAGCAGGGGTTGCGGCCGGGCGTGGGTTCGATGTCGAGATCCGAGAGGCGGACGTCGCGCCGATGCAGGTCCAGGGCCCGAAGTCGAAGGAGGTGATCGGGGCGCTGTTCGGCGGACGCGTTCGCGACCTCCGCTACTACTGGTGCACCGAAGCCTCCTTGGACGGCATACCCGTGGTCGTGTCGCGCACCGGGTGGACGGGAGAGGTCGGCTACGAGATCTATCTTCGGGACACTGCTCGCGGCGACGACCTGTTCGAACGCGTGATGCAAGCCGGTGAGCAGTTCGGGATCCGCGTGATCGCGCCGTCGGAGGCCCGCCGGATCGAGGCCGGGATCTTCAACTACGGGTCCGACATGCGCATCAGCGACACGCCGTACCACGTGAGCGGGCTGGAGAAGTTCGTCGAACTGGAGCAGGAGCAGGACTTCATCGGCAAGCGCCGCCTCACCGAGATCCGCGACGGGAACCAGATCGATCGCAAGCTGGTCGGGATCGAGATCGG
>JBGPKY010000049.1:0-13989 GCA_041486205.1 Actinomycetota bacterium | reverse complement strand
GAACCTCACCTTCCCCTTCGGAACCTACGCGGTGGCGGTCGAGGTAGACCCGGACACGGGAGTGTGGAAGGTCACGCGGATGGTCGCGGTCGACGACTGCGGCGTGCGGATCAACCCGATGATCGTCGAGGGACAGATCCACGGCGGCCTGACGGAGGGGTTCGGAATCGCCGCGATGCAGCAGATCGCGTTCGACGAGAACGGGAACTGTCTCGGTTCGAACTTCATGGACTACCTGCTGCCGACGGCATGGGAGACTCCCCGGTTCGAGCTGGGCGAGACGGTCACGCCGTCGCCGCATCACCCGATCGGCGCTAAGGGCGTCGGGGAGTCGGCAACGGTTGGATCGCCGGCGGCTTACGTGAACGCGGTGATCGACGCTCTCGCCCACATGGGGATCCGCAACATAGACATGCCGGTGACCTCGGCGAAGGTCTGGGACGCCATCCAGCAGGCGAAAGCCGGCGCGTGAGAGACGCGGAGATCCTGCGCCTGGCCGCGGAACTCGCCGAGCGCGGCGAGCCGTTCGCATTGGCCACGGTCATCTGGCGCCGCTCGCCTTCGTCGGGCAAGGAGGGCGCGAAGGCCCTCATCACCGCCGACGGCCACGTTCGCGGATGGCTCGGGGGCGCCTGTGCGGAGCCAACCGTGGTTCGTGAGGCACAGCGCGCGCTCGCGGACGGGGCCCCGCGCCTGCTGTTCCTCGGGCCGCCGGAGGAGTTGGCCGGACGCGGTCGCGAAGGAGTCGTGGCCGTTCCGATCGCGTGCCAGAGCGAGGGGGCGATGGAGGTGCACATCGAACCGATGATCCCGGCGCCTCATCTCGTAGCGATCGGCCGCTCCCCTGCGGCGGACGCGTTGACCGCCCTCGCCTCCGCGCTTGGGTGGGAGACGGTATTGGTGGACGACGGAGGTATCGCCGAAGACCACGCCGGAGCGGGGCGCGTGCAAACGTCGCTCGACCTCGACGCCGCAGGGGTTCGACCGGGCTCGTTCGTGGTCGTCGCGACCCAGGGCCACTACGACGAGGACGCCCTCGAGCGCGCTCTTGCCTCGCCGGCCTCGTACGTGGGACTCGTCGCCTCACGCAAGCGAGCGGCGGCCGTGCTCGGCTACCTCCGAGACCGCGGCGTGTCGCAAGAGGCTCTCGCGCGCGTGCACGCGCCCGCCGGATCGGACCTCGGCCGCCTCCCGACCCAGGAGATCGCCGTGGCGATACTCGCTGAGATCGTGAAGGAGAAGGCGGAGGGATGGCTCGGGTCCGGAGCGCCGACGGCGGAGCCCAAGCACGAGGAGATCGACCCCGTTTGCGGGATGACGGTCGATGTGGCGACGGCGCGCTACCGAACGACCCACGAGAGCCGGACCTACTACTTCTGTGCGGCCTCGTGCCTCAAGCGATTCGAGGAAGACCCCGCCAAGTTCGAGACGGCGAGGACCTGAGCCGTACCATCACCAGCATGAGCGAGCTGACCGACGTCCTGTCCGCGATCGAGTCGCTGCACCAGCGTGGCGAGAAGATGGCTCTCGCGACGATCATCTCCGTGCGCGGATCCACCTATCGGCGTCCCGGCGCGCGTCTGCTCGTCCCCGAGGAGGGAACCCCGATCGGCAACATAAGCGGCGGCTGCCTCGAGGGTGACGTCGCCGACGTCGCGAAGATCGTCATGAAGGAGGGCGTCGCCCGTGTCGCGTCCTGGGACCTCACGGCCGACGACGACGCGGTATGGGGGCTCGGCCTGGGCTGCAACGGTGCGATCGAGGTGTTCGTGGAGCCTGCAGAGAAAGCCGCCGAGGTGGCCGGGGCGCTCCGGATGGCCCTGGACGAGGCGCGTCCGATCTGCGTCGTAACGGTGCTCGAGTCGGAGGTCCCGGGCGTCGGATCGGGCGCCAGACTCGTCGTCCACGCGGGCGGCACGAAGCGCGAGGGTTCGCTCGGCGACTCGGCCCTCGACGAGGTGGCGGAGGAAGCCGCGCACGGACTCCTGGAGCGCGAGCGTTCCGAGATCCAGACGCTGCAAGGAACTCAGGGCGAGGCGCGCGCGTTCGTCGAAGTGCTCGAGCCCCCGCTTCGGTTGCTGATCTGTGGCGCCGGTCACGACGCGGCGCCGTTGGTGGATGCCGCGGATGCGCTCGGCTGGAGGCCGATCGTCGTCGACGACCGCCCTGCGTTCCTGACGGGAGAACGGTTCCCGCGGGCGGCCGGGTTCGTGGCCGTCGAACGCCCGGACGAAGCGGCGGCCGTCGCGCCCGTGGACGAGCGAACGTACGTGGTCGTGATGACGCATAACTTCCTGCGAGACAAGGACTATCTACGGTCGTTCATCGCCTCGCCGGCTACCTATATAGGCATGCTCGGGCCCGCCGCGCGAACGCAGCGATTGCTGATGGACCTTCGCGATGAAGGAGTGATCCTCACCGAGGACGAGCTCGCGCGGATCCACGGCCCGGCAGGGCTCGACATCGGGGCCGAAGCGCCCGAGGAGATCGCGCAGGCCATCGTCGCCGAGATCGTCGCGGTCAAGCGCGGTCGCGACGCCGGGTTCCTGAAGGACCGGAAGGGGCCTATCCACGAACGCCACGTTGCGGCGCGAGAGGGAGGGTAAGTCCCCATGCTGATCGAGAACGAGTTCCAGGTCCAGGCGCCCGTCGACCACTTGTGGAGCTACCTGCTCGACGTCGAGAAGGTCGCCCCCTGCGCGCCCGGCGCCGAGCTCACCGAGGTGGTCGACGACCGGAATTGGAAGGGCAAGATCCTCATGAAGCTCGGGCCGATCTCGCTGTCGTTCGCCGGCACCGTGACGATGGAGGAGCGCGACGACGTTGCCCACCGCGTGGTGCTGAAGGCGGCCGGCATGGAGCAGCGCGGCAAGGGCGCGGCCCACGCGAACGTCACGTCGTGGCTCGAGCCCGGGGACGGCGTCACGACCGTGAAGATGCGGGCGGATATAACCCTGACCGGCGCCGTCGCACAACTCTCGCGCGGACTGCTTCCCGACGTCTCGAAGAAGCTGACACAACAGTTCGCTGAGTGCCTCCATGCAAGCATGCTGGCGCAAGAGGCTGTGACGGCTCCCGGTCAGGCTTCCGCGCCGGTCACCCAGCTGACGGTCACGGCGGCGAAACCGGTCGGCGGGATCCGGCTCGGTCTTTGGGCGATCTTCAAGTCACTCGGTCGCTTCTTCTCCCGGCTGTTCGGGCGCAAGACGCCGCGGTGATCAGCGGCATCGTCCTAGCGGCGGGCACGTCGTCGCGGTTCGGGCGAACGAAGCAGCTCATCGAGATCGAAGGCAAGTCGCTCGTGCAACACGCCGTCGACGCGGCCGCGGCGCTCGACGAGGTGATCGTGGTCGTCGGCCACGATGCCGAACGCGTGACGCATGCCGTCCACGGCGCACGGATCGTCACCAACCCGAACTACGAAGCGGGGCAGTCCACGTCGCTCGTTGCCGGCCTCCGCAGCGCAGATCCGCGCTGCGCGGCTGCCATCGTGCTGCTTGCCGACCAGCCGCACATCACCGCGAGCCACGTGCGCGCGCTCGCCGACGCTTTCGCTTCGAGCGGCTCCCCCATCGTTAGGCTCCGGTTCCGCAACGGTCCCGGTCCGGCGTTGCTCGCCCGCGGGGTGTGGCCACTCGTCGAGACGATGACCGGCGACATAGGAGCGCGAGCGCTGATCGAGCAGCACCCGGAGCTGATCCAAGACGTTGCCATCGACGAGGACGCGCCGCCGGACGTAGACACACCGGACGACCTTCGGGCGGTCGATCCCTGATCAGCCCGCAGATGTGGGGGCGCGAGCGGACAGGAAGACTCGGAAGGAGGCACCACCGCCGGGGCGTTCCTCCACCCAAGCCCTTCCGCCGTGAAGCTCGGCGAAACGAGAGACCAAAGTGAGCCCGATGCCCACGCCCGGCGAGTGGGGGTGCGCGGAGGGACCCTGCCGGAACGGCTCGAAGATCGACTCACTCAGCTCGCCGGCGACGCCCGGTCCAGCGTCCTCGACGACGATCACCGCCCCCGCGTCCTCGGCTTTCACCTTGAGCCAGACCGGAGTACCGGGGGGCGTGTGTCGGATGGCGTTCGCCAATAGATTCTCGACGATACGCTCGATCATCGGGGGATCCACGGGAACGATGACGGGTTCTGCATCGATCGTGACGGCTCCCCCGAGCGACATGTCCTCCACGACGGTGCGCGCGAGTCGCTCGATGTCGGTCGGCCGTCGCTTCGGCTCGAGGATCCCGCGGGACAGCCGGTCGACGTCGAGCAGGTCGGTCAGGAGGTCGTTGAGCCGGTGCGACTCGCCCACGAGCGCGTGGATGAGCTCTCGCCGATCGGGCTCTGGAACGTCCGCGACGTCGAGGGTCTTCGAGATCCCGAGGATCGAGGAGAGCGGGGTGCGCAGCTCGTGCGACACGGCGGTGAGGAACATGTTCTTCATCTCGTCGACGGCGCGGAGCCGGTTGCTGATCTCGCGCTCCAGCTCGAGGGCTCGCGCCAGCTCCTCTTCCGCCTTCTTGAGCTCCGTGATGTCGAGCATGACGCCGTGCCAAGCAGGCAGGCTACCCTCTCGTTCGAGCAGTACGCCCTCGTCCCGGATCCAAACGACGCGCCCGTCGCGGGAGATCATGCGGTACTCCATGCTGAACGGTTCGCGCGCAGCGTCGATGCGGGCGTTCTCGGCGAGGACGCGCTCACGGTCGTCCGGATGGAGGCTCCGGGTCCATAGCCCGCCGTCGGCATACCACTCTTCCGGGGAGATCCCCAGGATCGTCTCGATCTGCGGGCTGACGAAGCTGTCCCGAGTGTCGCCCCCGACGAATTCCTCGATGAAGGTGATCGCCGGGATCCGCTCCACCAGGCCACGGTACTTCGCCTCGGCCTGCCGCAGCTGCCCCTCCGCCTCCTTCGACGCGGTTATGTCGAAGTAGACCCCATGCAAGAACTTCGGTTCTCCCCGCTCGTTCCGAACCATCGCAGCCTCTTCACGCACCCAGACGATCCTGCCGTCGCGGGCGATCATGCGGTACTCCTGACTGAGCGGCGTTCCCGCCTGGAACGCACAGTCCGCCTTCGCGACTGCCGCCTCGTGGTCGTCGGGATGTACGAGCTTGTCCCACAGCTCGGTATCGTCTAACCACTCCTGAGGCGAGTAGCCGATGAGGGTCTCGATCTGAGGGCTGGCGTAGACGGGCCTCAGATCGGTGAGATCGTCGGCGGGCACCTCGTCGATGAAGGTGACGGCAGGGATCTGCTCGACGAGGGTCCGGTACTTTTCCTCGGCTTCCTCCCGGGCCCCCTCCGCCCGCTCCCTGTCGATCGCGGCGCCCAGGATGCCGGCGGCTGCCTTCAGCGCGTTCAGCTCCGTCTGGGACCACTCGCGTTCGTCGAGGCAGTCGTCGAACCCGATGTAGCCCCACCAGCGTTCGCCTGCGAAGATCGGTACGAGCAAGGCGGAGCGGATGTCCTCGGAGCGCAGGTCCGCCTCGTCGATCGGGTTCGCACCGCTCATCGTGACCGTCATGACGCCGCCGGACCCGAGCGCTTCGACGTAGTGAGCGCGATCCGGGCGGTACGGAAAGCCGTGGTTCTCCGGGTCCTCCATGGTGGTCGCGATCCCCGGGGCCACCCATTCGAAGCGCTTGTCCATGAGCAGGGCGCCGCTCGGATCCGTCCGGTTCTCGAACACGTAGACCCGGCTCACGCCGACCCCCCCACCGAGATGCGATAGCACGTCGTCGACTACTACTTCCCAGGAGGGTGTCTTGAGGAACCGCTCCGCGGCGTAGCCGACGGTTCGCAGGAGGGCGTCGCGTCCCCGCAGCTGTTCCGTCGCCTTCTTCGACGCGCTGAGGTCGTAGAGGAAGTCCTGCCAGAAGCGCCGGGTCCCGTCCCTCCTACCGACAAGGACTGATTCGCGACGGACCCACACGACGCGACCGTCCCGTCTGACCAGCCGGAAGTCCATGGCCAGCGCTTCGCCCCTGTCAGCCGACCTGGCCTCGCGAGCGAGCACCATCTCGAGGTCGTCGGGGTGAACCACCCGGATCCACAGATCCTGATCGCGCAACCAGGCCGCCGCAGGGTAGCCCGTCAGGGCCTCTATCTGTGGGCTGGCGTATTCGAGCGCTCGCGTTTCGGGCGCCCTGATGAACAGAGCGGCCGGGATCGATTCGACGACCGAGCGGTACTGCTCTTCGGCCTCGCGGAGCCTCGCCTCGGTGACCTTCAGCTTGGTCACATCGGTCAGAAGCCCTTGCTCGAAGCGCGGCCGCCCATCGGAGTCGCGAACGACGACGGACTCATCTCGAAGCCAAACGACGCTCCCATCCTTCGCGAGGACACGGTACTCAAAGGCTCCGGACTCCCGGCCGGTCTCGAAGGAGTCTCGGTCGCTGGCGAAGGCAGCGTCGCGGTCGTCGGGGTGGAGGATCGCCGCCCACATCAACGGGTCGGACATCCACTCCTGCGGCGTGTACCCGAGGATATCCTCGATCTGGGGACTGATGTAGATAGTGGGCCACGCCTCGGAATCCGGCCCGTCGATCAGGTCGACGTAGACGATCGCCGGGATCTGTTCGACCAGCCCCCGATACCGGGCCTCTTCCTCCCGCAGGCGTTCCGCTTCGAGTCGCCATCCCTCGGCGGCTCGCTCGACGCCTTCGCGCTCTCGGACCGCGGTCTTCTCCGGCGTGATGTCGAGCAAGCTCCCCTGCCACTGCGGCGGCCGCCCGGCTTCTTCGACGAGCCAAGCTGCTTCCCGCACCCAGCGAACCTCGCCCGACCGAGTCAACATCCGGTACTCGGTGACGAGCGGCGTCCCGCGGTCGCTGTGCGCCGCCCACTCGCGCTCGACGCGCGCGCGGTCGTCGGGGTGGACACGCTCGAGCCAGGAGCCAGGCTCGGTCACCCACTCGCTCGCGGAGAAGCCGAGCATCGTCTCGAGCTGTGGGCTGATGTACACAGTGCTTCGGAGGTCCTGTCCCGCGGAGACGAACAGAACCGCCGGCGCTCGCTCGACGAGAGCCTCGAATCCGACGGCGCCGGCCGGCGACAGGTCGTCCTCGAGCGCGGACGCGCGCGAGGACGAACGGGCCGGTGAAGTTCCACCGGGCTCCTGACCTTCGACGGCGCCGCCCGAGCTCTGGACCCGCGAGCTCATCGTGCCTCCATGGGACTCCTTCGGTATCGACGCCGATGGAAGCGCTCTTGATGCTTCGAGCGACCCGGACTCCGCGCCGGCCCTACTGCCCGTGCGCGGCTCAGAAGGGGGGCAACCGCCGGTGGCGCAACGCTGGCAGCTGTTCGCGGACCCGTCGCACTTCCTCCAGGTCTAGCTCGCCGAACGTCACGCCTACGCCGTCCCGTGCGCGTGCGATCACGCGACCCCACGGATCGGCGACGAGGCTGTTGCCGAAGTTCCGTCGCTCCCTTCCAGGCGGGCCCCACGTGCCCCACTGTCCCGCTGCGATGACGAAGACCTGATCCTCGATCGCGCGGGCCCGGAGCAGCACCTCCCAATGATCGACGCCCGTTTCGAAGCGGAACGCCGATGGGACGAACACCATCTCGGCGCCCTGAGCAACGAGCGCCCGGTACAACTCGGGGAAACGCACGTCGTAACAGATCGACATCCCCGCCCGACCGAACTCGGTTTCGGCGGTGACGACCTCTTCCCCCGGCGCGTAGAGGAACGATTCGCGGCTCGGGACCGTGCCCGGTGGGTCGGCGTCGAACAGGTGGATCTTCCGATAGACGGCGATGAGGTTCCCGTCGCGGTCGAACAACACGCTCGTGTTGAAGACCTTCTCCCCCTCCGACACCTCGAGGACGCTGCCTCCGTGGATCCACATCCGGTGACCGCGGGCGAACTCGGCGAGACGCTCCGTCCTCGGGCCCGGCACGGGCTCGCCGGCGGCGCGCACCTCAGGGGCAGCGCCCTGGCACGGCCAGACCTCCGGGAGCGCGGCGAGGTCCGCTCCGCCGGCCGCCGCTTCCTCCAGCAGTGCGAACGCCGAGGCCTCGTTCGCCTGGACGTCCACGCCGGAGTTCATCTGGCAGAGCGCCACCTTCATGCCGGGCATCCTACGATTGCCGGGCTATGCCGCGCGGACGCTACATCGTGATGGACGGCGACGGGAACGACGTCGGCACCGAAGACTTCCGCTGCGCCGCAGGCCCGATGGGTTGGCGTTACTTCTCCGACATCCGCTCGAGCCAACCAGGGTCGCCTGACATGATCGTCGACCTCGCGGTCGACGCGCGCTGGCGCCCCGTCAGAACGAGGATCCATTCCGGTTCCCACGATGTCCTGCTGATCGCCGAGGCCGACCGACTGAGCGGGTCGCGGGACGGAGAGCCGGTCGAGGTCCCTTTCGGGCCGCACACGCACCTCGACTACGCCTCACCGGCCTACAGCGCCGTCTCGTGTCTGCGACTCGAGGGCACCTCAGAGATCGAGGTGGTCCTGCTCCATGCCGTCACCTGCGAACCGGCCGTCGAACGCCGGCGCTACGAGCTGCTCGGCGACGAAGAGGTCGCGACTCCCGTCGGCCGGTTCGCCGCGCGCAGATGGCGCTGCACGGCGCTCGCGACCGGCCGGAGCCGCGACCTCTGGATCGCTCACGACATCGTCGTGGCCTACGAGGGAACGTTCGCCCTCGACATGTTCTCCTAGACGAGGTTCGCTTCGACCTCGAGCTCGATCTGGACCTTCTTGCCGACGAGGAACCCGCCTGTTTCGACGGCCATGTTCCAGTTCATGTCCCAGTCCTCCCGCTCGATCTGGGTCTTGGCGCTGAAGGCCATCACGGATCCGTCCTGAGGGCCTGGACCCCAACCGAGGAACTCCGCGTCCAGCACGACCTCGCGGGTGATGTCCTTGATCGTCAGCTCACCGACCAGTTGGAAGGTCGTCTCGCCCTTCGGGCGAACCGCCGTGCTGCGGAAGGTCATGACGGGGAAGTGCTCGACGTCCAGGAAGTCGTCGCTCCTGAGATGGTTGTCCCGCATCTCCTGGTTCGTCTGGATCGTTGCGGTGTCGATCGACACCTCGACCTTGGAATCCTCGGGGCGCTCCGCCACCTCGATCGTGCCCTCGAAACCGGTGAACCGGCCCCGCGCCTTCGTCAGCATGTGCCGCGCGACGAACTCCACGGTCGTGTGGGCGGCGTCGATCTTCCAGGTCCCCGCCTGCGGGAACGACACCCCTCGAACCTCCGTAGCTGCCTGAGCTGCCATGTTCTTCCCCCTTTTGTGATTATCCGACAATAGTTACTAACTTGTGATAAGTATACTGGTATTCCGGAAGGAACGAACTCTTCAGAAGGAGATCGAGTTAGGATCCGAGGCGACATGGGAAACGACGAGCTCACCCCCTATTGCCACCACTTCCACCGGGCCGTGGAGGTGGTTACGCGGCGCTGGACGCCTGAGATCGTCCGAGCCATGTTGGCCGGCGCGGTGAGGTTCAGTGAGTTCACCGCGGCGATCCCCGGCCTTTCCGACCGCCTGCTCTCCGAGCGGCTGAAGGCGCTCGAGGCCGAGGGCATCCTTACCCGGACCGTGATCCCGAAGACGCCCGTCCGGATCGAATACCGACTGACGGAGAAGGGCGAGAGCCTCGCGAAGGCGGTCGTGGCGATCTCCGAATGGGCCGACCGTTGGGTAACGACGGAAGAACTGGAGATCTTCGCGAAGACCTAGCCCGAAGCGGAGGAGAAGCGCCGGGCGAGCAAACCGCCGGCCGCCGCTATCAGCCCTCCGGTCGCGGAGACCCAAAGACCGAACACGACCGTTCCGGTCCGGTCGCCCGTCGTGGCCATCGACGCCGCGTCAGCGACGCTCCCCGTCCTCGTGGATCCGAAGATGGCGGCCGCGAAGATGACCAGCCCCCCCGCGATAGCCACGATGGTCGCGGTCCGATCCGAGCCGCGCCTGCGGAACAGGAGCATCGACAGCACGACCAGGGCGACGACGATCCCGGCCGCGAACGCCACCGCGCCTGTCATGTCCCTCAGTCCGGAGAAGGTCTCCGACTGAAGGAGTTGGGTCCCGAAGATGTCGGATCTGGCGAATATGTCGACGCGGAACCAACCGGCGACCACCCCGGCGAGGCCGAGGAACCCGCCCGAAGCAGCCAAGACGAGCGCGAGGGACCGGGAGTCCTCGGTGCGGGCACGCGATCGCTGCATCCATCTCCCATGGTCGTGGGGGCCCATTGTCGGAGTAGGGAGCCCTCAAGGTCAAAAGGCCGAAAGGCCTAGAGGGCAGGGCCCATGCGCTCTGCGGCCCATCGGGGCGACCCCGGGTAGCATCTCGGGAAGGATCCGGGGTCGGCCCCGCTGGCCCGGAACGCGTCGCGCATCCGGAGGGAGCTGATAGGGATGGAGCGGATCGGCCACTACGTCGGGGGGAAGGTCGTACCCGGAGAGTCCGGCCGCCGCGGGCCGGTGTTCAACCCGGCGACGGGCGAGCAGACCCACGAGGTGGACTTCGCATCGAGCGAGGAGATGGACCGGGCCGTCGAGGCGGCGAAGGAGGCCTTCCCCGCCTGGAGGGCCACCTCGCTGTCCAAGCGCGCTGAGATCATGTTCCGGATCCGGGAGCTGCTCGACGAGCGCAAGACCGACATCGCGCGTGTCGTCACGGCGCAGCACGGCAAGGTGCTCTCCGACGCCACCGGCGAGGTCGGCCGCGGTCTCGAGAACGTCGAGTACGCGTGCGGGATCCCGAACCTGCTCAAGGGTGGCTTCAGCGAGCAGGTCTCGACCGGCATCGACGTCTATTCGATCCGCCAGCCACTCGGCGTCGTCGCCGGCATCACGCCCTTCAACTTCCCCGCGATGGTCCCGTTCTGGATGTCCGCCAACGCCATCGCGTGCGGGAACACGTTCATCCTGAAGCCCTCCGAGAAGGACCCGGGCGCGTCGGTCATGCTCGCCGAGCTGTTCAAGGAGGCCGGGCTGCCCGACGGCGTGTTCAACGTCGTTCAGGGCGACAAGGTCGCCGTGGACGCGATCCTGCGGCATCCCGATATCGAGGCGGTGAGCTTCGTCGGATCAACCCCGATCGCGAAGTACATCTACGAGACCGGGACGCGGAACGGCAAGCGTGTCCAAGCACTGGCCGGAGCGAAGAACCACATGATCGTCCTGCCCGACGCCGACATCGACATGGCCGCCGACGCCGCCGTCTCGGCCGCGTACGGCTCGGCCGGCGAGCGGTGCATGGCCATCGCGACGGTAGTGGGGGTTGGCAGCGTGTCGGACGCGCTGATCGAAGCGATTCTCGAGCGCATCCAGAAGGTTCGCGTAGGAGACGGGATGGACCCCGAGTCCGAGATGGGGCCGCTCGTGACTCGCGAGCACCGGGACAAGGTGGTCTCGTACATGGACGGCGCCCACGAGCAAGGCGCTACGGTTCGCGTCGACGGCCGCGAGCACGAGTTGTCGGGAACGGGTTTCTTCCTCGGACCCTCGATGATCGATCACGTGACTACCTCGATGGACTGCTACCGGGACGAGATCTTCGGACCGGTCATGACGTTCGTCCGGGTCGACACCTACGACGAGGCCGTCGGGCTGATCAACCGCAATCCGTGGGGGAACGGCGCGGCCATCTTCACCCGTGACGGCGGCGCGGCGCGGCAGTTCCAGTTCGAGGTCGAGGCCGGGATGGTCGGGGTGAACGTTCCGATCCCGGTACCGGTCGCCTTCTACTCGTTCGGCGGTTGGAAGAACTCGCTCTTCGGCGACTCGCACATGTACGGTCCCGAGGGCGTCCATTTCTTCACGAAAGGCAAGGTCGTCACCGCGCGCTGGCCCGACCCGGCGACGAGCAAGGTCGATCTCGGCTTCCCCCGGACACGCTAAGGGCGCCCGACCTCGACGCCGGCGTCGTCTTCGCGGAGGGTGACCAGCGCGGAGTAGTCGATCTCGCCACCGCGATCCTCCACGAGTCGCTCGAGTTGCGACCGAACCACTTCGAAGGCGGGGACGGGAACACCGAGCTCGCGGGCGGCGCTCACGACTATGCGCGCGTCCTTGCGCATGAGCTCGGCCCGGAAACCCGGCGCGTAGTTGCGGTCGAGCATCCGCTGTCCGTGGACCTCCAGGATCTTGGATCCGGCGAAACCGCCGAGGAGGGCCTCGCGCACCTTGGCCGGGTCGGCGCCGGCCTTCGCGGCCAGGACCATCGCCTCACTCACCATCTCGAGCGTGCCGGCCACGACGAGCTGGTTGCACATCTTCGCGACCTGCCCTGCGCCCGACGGCCCGATGTGGACGATGTTCTTCCCCATCACCCGGAACAACGGGAGCGCCCGCTCGAACGCCTGAGCCCGCCCGCCGACCATGATCGACAGAGTTCCCTCGCGCGCCCCGACGTCCCCGCCCGAAACCGGCGCATCGAGCATCGCGACGTCTTGTGCCGTAAGGGTCTCCGCGAAGCGGCGCGTGGCGATCGGGTCGATCGTGCTCATGTCAACGACGAGCGACCCGGGACCGGCTCCCTTCGCGACCCCGTCCGCGCCGAGCAGCACTTGCTCCACGTCGGCCGTATCGGGAAGCATGGTGATCACCACATCGACGACGGCGGCAACCTCCGCGGGCGACGGGGCCGTCTCAGCACCGGCAGCCGCGAGTGCTTCCACCGGAGCCGCGCTCCGCGAGTGAACGACCAAAGGGAAGCCCGCCGCGAGCAGGTTCGACGCCATGGGTTTGCCCATGAGGCCGAGCCCGATGAACCCGATACGTTCGCTCACGCTCAGCCGGTCACCGCCCGGTCCGCGATCTCAAGCGCGCCGTCGATGATCGCGAAGCCCTCGGCCAGCAGGTCCGCGTCGATGCACAGCGGCGGGTTCGTCATGACGTTGTGCCAGCGGAGCATCGTGTAGAGCCCGTGATCGTTCAAGTACTTGCCGACCGCCTTCATCTCGTCGCTGTTGCCGTTGAAGGGCGCGAGCGGCTCCATGGTCTCTCGGTTGCGGACCAGCTCTAGGATGCCGAACAGCCCGATGTTGCGCGCCTGTCCGACCGAAGGATGTTTCGCGGCCAGCTCCTCGTGATGAGAGCGCATGACCTCGCCCATCTTGCGGGCGTTCTCGATCAGGCCGTCCTCCTCGAGGACGCGGATCGCTGCGAGCGCCGCCGCGCACGCGAGTGGGTGCGAGTTGTAGGTCAGCCCGCCCCAGTACACGTGATCCACGAAGTACTCGTACACGTGCGGTCGCATGCCGACCGCACCGAGCGGGATGTAGGAGGACGTCAGGCCCTTCGCCATCGTGATGATGTCGGGAACGACGTTCCAGTGATTGACCGAGAACCACTCGCCGGTTCGGCCGAAACCGGCCATCACCTCGTCGGCGATCAACAGGATGCCGTGGCGATCGCAGATCTCGCGAACCCCCTCGAGGTAGCCGTCGGGAGGGATCAGGATGCCGTTCGTCCCGGTCACCGGCTCGAGGATGAAGGCGGCGATCGTCTCGGGTCCCTCGAGCTGGATGGTCTCCTCTAGGTACGCCAGCGCGGTCGCGGCATCGTCGACCGGTCGCGCGCTCCCGTGATAAGGGTCGAGGACATGCACGACGCCGGGGATACCGGGCTCATTCGGCCAGCGGCGTGGGTCCCCCGTGAGCGTGATCGTCGCGGCCGTCGAGCCATGGTAGGACCGGTAGCGCGCGAGGATCTTGTGACGGCCGCTGTACAGGCGAGCCATCCGGATCGCGTGGTCGTTCGCCTCTGCACCGCCGAGCGTGAAGAACACCTTGTCTAGGTCGCCGGGCATGAGCTCGGCGAGCTTCTTGCCGAGCAACGCTCGCGGTTCGTGCGCCATGAACGGGCTGATGTAGGCCAGCTTCTCGGCCTGTCGCGTGATCGCCTCGATCACGCGCGGATCGCCGTGGCCGATGTTCACACCCATGAGTTGGCTGTTGAAGTCGAGGTATCGCTTGCCATCGGTGGTCCAGAACTCGCATCCCTTAGCGTG
>JBGPKY010000048.1:0-14564 GCA_041486205.1 Actinomycetota bacterium | reverse complement strand
TGCGGCGCTTCCTCGTGCTGATCGTCCTGTGTGGCGTCTGCCGCCATCGAGCACCCCCTGGGAAGCTTGATCGGCCCGTATCTTACGGGTCCGACGGTTCCGACTCAATCGGGACATAGGGGCAGGAATCTGCAAGCCTGATCCTGACAGGCCTCCGTACACCCCTTCGGGAGGGGTTGAAGATGACTGGGAACCTTGCCCGGCCGGACGCGCCGAGCCCGAACGCCGTACAGCGGCTGGAGCGCGTTCGAGCTTACCTAGAGGCCAACCTCGGGCGCGACCTCGACATGCGGGGCATCGCTCGCGAGGCGACGCTAAGCCCTTTCTACCTCACGCGCCTCTTCAAGGCCCAGTACGGGATCCCCCCTTACCGCTACCTGATCGGACTTCGTATCGAACGCGCGAGCGAGCTGCTGCGTGACTCATCCCTCACCGTCACGCAGATCTGCCATCGCGTCGGTTTCAACTCCCTCTCCCACTTCATCACTACGTTCCGGCACGAAGTTGGAGTGAGTCCGTCAGCGTACCGGCGGAAGCTCGACTGGCAACACGACGTCGGCAGGTTCGGCCTTCACACGGACGCGCTCGTCCGCCAGCCGAAGCGGATGAACATCTAGGGAGGAAACTCGACCGACGGTTACGGCTCGTCGCCCTTCGCGACCGGGCGATCCGGGTCGGAGATCCACCCGGACCACGAACCGACGTACAGCCGCCCTCGGCCGAGGCCCGCGACTTCCATCGCGAGAAGGTCGAGGCACGCTGTGATGCCGGAACCGCACGATGCGACGGCCTTCGTAGCGTCGGTGACGCCCAGCGCTTCGTACCGAAGGCGGAGCTCATCCGGCGGGAGAAACCGCCCGGACGAGGCGTCGAGGTTCGTCTGCTCCCACGGAGCGTTCCGCGCCCCTGGGATGTGACCCGCTCGACGGTCGATCGGCTCGACCTCGCCCCGGTAGCGTTCAGCGGCTCGCGCGTCCAAGACGACCGCGGCCTTCCCTTGCAGGACCCGCTCGACCTCGGCCGCATCCACGAGGAGATCCGAGGGCCAGGGTCGCGCAGCGAAGGCGGCGGGTTCGCGGCGGGAGCTGCCGGTCTCGAGCTCTCCCTCCCACGCGTCAAGCCCACCGTCGAGCAAAGCCACGTGGTGGCCCGTCACCTCGAGCATCCACCACAGTCGCGCGGCGTGTGAGCCTCGGACCGGGTCGTAGACGACGACGGCGTCGTGATCGCCGATCCCAGCCTCACCCATCCGCCGGGCGAAGTCCTCGGGCGAAGGAAGCGGATGCCGCCCTTCTCGCCCTTCCCCGACCGGCGCGGAGAGATCGTCGTCCGTGTCCAGGTAGATCGCTCCCGGGATGTGTCCCGCCTCGTACTGAACGCGCCCGCTGCCGTCGGTCGTCCATCGAACGTCTGCTACGACGATGCCCGCAGAGCCCAGGTACTCTGTCAGCCACGACGGCTCGACCACGCTGTCTGGGAGTTCCATGGAAGCTCCGGGGGTGGGACTCGAACCCACAACCTACGGATTAACAGTCCGCCGCTCTGCCAATTGAGCTACCCCGGATCGAGCGCACGGCAGTCTACCAATGCCCAACGTCGCCCTCGCGCGAGGAGTAGGCTGAGCGAAGGTAACGACCAAGGAGCATCCGACATGAAGTTCAGATGGGGCTTGATCATCGGGATCGTCATCGGCTGGGCCATCGCCACTCGCATCCGCCGGAACGTCGACGAGGAAGTTCAAGGCCGGCTCTCTTCGATGGCGAACCACCCGACCACGCAACGCATCGCGGGCCAGGGTCGCAAGATGATCGAGAAGGCTGGGTTCCGCAGCACCGGAGCCATCCAGCGCGCGCGCCAGACGATCCAGCGGCGCCTTGAGACCGACGCTGACGACTTCTCGATGAACTGATCGGGGCTAGCGACTACTCGAGGTAGTCGCGGAGCTTCTGCGAACGGCTCGGGTGGCGCAGCTTCGAAAGCGTCTTGGATTCGATCTGGCGGATGCGCTCGCGCGTGACCCCGAACTCGCGTCCCACTTCTTCGAGGGTCCGCGGGTGGCCGTCGAGCAATCCGAAGCGCAGCTGGATGACTTTCTTCTCGCGCTCGCTCAGGGTGTGCAGCACCGACTCGAGCTGCTCCTGCAACAGGATGAAGCTCGCCGCGTCGACCGGCACGACCGCGTCGGAGTCCTCGATGAAATCTCCGAGGTGCGAATCCTCCTCTTCACCGATCGGGGTCTCGAGCGAGACGGGCTCTTGCGAGACCTTGAGGATCTCGCGGACCTTGTCGGCCGGGATCCCCATCTGCTTGCCGATCTCTTCCGGCAGCGGCTCGCGTCCGAGGTCCTGGAGAAGCTGCCGCTGCACGCGGACGAGCTTGTTGATCGTCTCCACCATATGCACCGGGATACGGATGGTTCGCGCCTGGTCGGCGATCGCGCGCGTTATCGCCTGGCGGATCCACCAGGTCGCGTAGGTCGAGAACTTGTAACCCTTCGAATAGTCGAACTTCTCGACCGCGCGGATGAGGCCGAGGTTGCCCTCCTGGATCAGATCGAGGAAGAGCATCCCCCGGCCGACGTATCGCTTGGCGATGGAAACCACCAGACGGAGGTTCGCCTCGATCAGCTTCTTCTTGGCGAGCTGGCCGTCGCGCTCGACCCGGCGGAGGAAGTCCCCGAGTTGTTCACGGGTCCTCGGTTTCCAAGACTTCGAGATCTTGTCTCGGCCGATGCCTTCGACCTTTCCGAACTTCTCCAGCTGGTGGTCCCGGATGGCGATGACGTGCACGACGATGTTCTTCAGGCGTTTCTGGTCGATCTTGTCGTCGCCGTCCACGAGGAACGAGAGCTCCGTCGAGAATTCGCCGGCCTCGATGCGCCTGGCGAGGTCGACCTCCTGGGCGGCGGTCAGCAGGGGGACCTTGCCTATCTCCTTCAGGTACATCCGAACGGGATCGTTCGTCGGCGCCTTCAAGAGGTCGACGTCCAAGCGCGTCGGCGCGCCGGGCTCGACAAGCTCGTCGCCGGGTACCTCGATGACTTCGATCCCCTCGCCGCGGAGATGCTCCTCGACCTGCGTGAGGAACTCCTCGACCTGCTCGGGTGTGAAGTCCTCGACAGGAACGGATTCGAGCAGATCTTCGGAGGTGACGAAGCCGCGCTCTCGGCCCCGGGCGGTGATCGCTTCCTTGGCTTCTTCCAAGCCCAAATCCCGGGCCACTTCGGTCAACGGGTCTCCTTGCGCGCGGGGGGGATCGACTGCCGCAGAGTGTACGAAACGCAACTGACAACGACCCGTGGCGTGGGACGCGCCCGCTACGCGGACACGCCGCCGCGTTCGCGGAGCCTGCGGAGCTCTCCGTCGGTAGAGATGAGTTCCTGGAACAGCCCTTCGTACTGCGGGTCGGTCGTCGGATTCAGCTTCTGCAAGCGCTGGCGGATGGCTGCGCTGCGGCGCTTCAACAAGAACTCCTGCAGTCGCCTCCAAACGTCCTCCGCATAGTCGGGGCCGGGCTCCCCGTCGAGCACCTCGAGGGTCAGCGCCGACAACAGGCGCACGGTCTTCTCGTCGTCGCCGTCGGCGATAAGAGAACGGATGTCGCCATCGGCAGCGCGGAGCATCGCGAACAGCCTGCGGTTCCCCGCCGACTGGAAGTGCTCCTCTGAGAGTCTTCCCACGAAGGCATCGTAGATGCCTTCGTCGCGAGCGAGGAGCTTCAGCATCTCGCGCTCGACCTTCTCATGCGCGGAGGCACGTTTGATGGCTCGCTCCACTTCGAGGGGGCGGCCTTCGATCCGACGCTGAAGGGAGAGGACCACAGAGCCCTCCGACACGCCCGCGAGCTCGGCGAGCAGGTGCGCGTACTCGCTCTGACGGACGGGATCGGTGAGGCCCACGATGATCGGAAGAGCCGCCGAGACGGCCGCGCTCTGGCTCTCGACCGTCGAGAGGTCGTGCCGGCCCACCCCTCGGCGGATCATGTACTCGACCAGGGGTTTCGCCTCCGCTGCCAGCTCGCGGAGCGCCTCTCCACCGTGCTTGGCAACGAAGTCCGCGGGATCCAGCCCTTCGGGCAAGATCAGGACCACCGGCTGGACCGCGAACCGCTCTTGGAACGCGAAGGCTCGTTCAGCGGCACGCGCGCCTGCTTCGTCCGAGTCGAATGCCAGGACCATCCGCTGCGCGAACCGAGACGTGAGGCGGAAGTGGTCTTCCCCCAGCGCCGTTCCGCACGTCGCGACCGCTGCTTCGATGCCCGAGCGGACGAGCGCGATGACGTCGGTGTATCCCTCGACGACGAACACCTCGCCGGTCTTCGTCACCGCGCCTTTCGCTCGATGCAGGTTGTAGAGGACCTCGGCCTTCTTGTAGATCGGCGTCTCCGGCGAGTTGAGGTACTTCGGGCCGGCGTCGTCTCGATCGCCGGGCAGGATGCGCGCGCCGATCCCGACCGCTCGGCCCGACAGGTCGTGGACGGGGAACGTGATCCGCCCGCGGAACCGATCGCGCATCCCGCCTTCTTGGTCGCGCAGCGCGAGTCCAGCTTCCACGAGGATCTCCGGCGAGAAGCCCTTCGCGAGGCGCCGCAGCAAGAAGTCCGGGTAGGTCGGCGCGTAGCCGATGCCGAACCGGGTCGCCGTGTCGCGATCGATCCCCCGGGTTTCGAGGTACGAGCGCGCATCGGCCGCCTCACGGCCGTCGAGCAGCATGCGGTGGTAGAGGTCGAACGCTTCCTCGTTCGCCCGGTGAAGCGACTGGCGACGCGAAGCGGCCCGACGTTCTGCCGGCGTGTCGCCCTCGTACCGCAACGCCACGCCGGCGTCCTTCGCGAGTCGCTCCACCGCTTCGGCGAACTCGAGGTGCTCGACGTCGCGAAGGAAGCGGATAGCGTCGCCACCGGCGCCGCACCCGAAGCAGTAGTAGAGCCCTTTCGAAGGGGAGACCGAGAACGACGGCGACTTCTCGGTATGGAACGGGCACAGGCCCGAGAAGGAATCGTGACCGGACTTCTTGAGGGTGAGGTAGCCCGACACGAGCTTCACGATGTCGGTCCGCTCGCGAACCGCCTCGAGGTCCTCTTGCCTGATCCTTCCGGCCACGGTTCCCCCTGCTACAGGAGCCACCCCTGGGGAAGGAAGAGCTGCTCGTAGATACGAAGAGCGTACCGGTCCGTCATGCCGGCGATGTAGTCGGCGATGCGGGTCGGCAGGTCTCCCGGCGCCCGATGGTACTCCGCGGGGACCTCGTCGGGGTGATCGAGGTAGTGAGCGAAGAGCGACCGGACGAGCGCGATGGCTTTGTCCTGCTCGGAGCGGGCGGAATCGCGCAGGTAGACCTGTTCGAACAAGGAATCGCGAAGGGTGTCGAGGGCGCGGAAGACTTCGGCGGAAAGACGGATCTCATCCGAACCCTCACTGTTCGCGACCAGGTCGGTTACCAGGGTGTTGATCCGCTCGCCGTGGGTCCGCCCGAGGATGGCGATAGCGGCTTCCGGCAGTTCGTCTTGGTCCAGGACACCCGCCCGTACGGCGTCGTCGACGTCGTGGTTCACGTAGGCGATCCGATCGGCGAAACGGACGATCCGCGCTTCCGGGGTAGAGGGCGCCGGCATAGACCAGGTGTGGTTGACGATGCCGTCGCGAACCTCCCAGGTGAGGTTCAGTCCCTCACCGTCGTTCTCCAGGTAGTCGACGACGCGCAGGCTCTGCTCGTTGTGGCGGAACGGCCGCCCGAGGAAGGGGCTGAGCGCCTGCTCCCCCAGGTGCCCGAACGGCGTGTGGCCGAGGTCGTGCCCAAGCGAGATGGCCTCCACGAGGTCTTCGTTCAGGCGGAGCGCCCGGGCTGCGGTCCGCGCTATCTGCGAGACCTCGAGGGTGTGGGTGAGTCGCACCCGGTAGTGATCGCCCTCGGGAGCGAGGAACACCTGCGTCTTGTGCTTCAGCCGGCGGAACGCCTTCGCGTGGACGATGCGGTCGCGGTCGCGCTGGAAGCAGGTGCGCAGCGGGTCCTGCGGCTCGTCACGTTCGCGACCCTTGACCGCCGAGGAGAGCGTCGCGTATGCGGACAGTGTGTCGCGCTCGATCTGTTCGGTTCGTTCGCGCGGAGCCGAAGGAGTCACGTGCGCATGGTAGCGCGAGCCGCCGACAGGCCCGTCGAGCCATCAGCGCCCGAGGATCCGGTAATAGAGGTAGGCGAACGTCTCGCGCAGGTATCCACTCAGGCGCGTCCCCTCGCTGACGGCGGCTGAGTGCCAGGTCGCCGAAGCGTAGCCCTCGATACCCAGGTCCCACGCCATCCGCTTGATGCGGAGGTTGTGCCACGGGTCCGAAACGAGGAACGCGCTCCTCATGGCGTGCGCCTTCATGTACGCAGCCGCCGCTCGGAGGCTCTCGAGCGTGGTGTTTCCGGCCGGTTCGGCCACGACCGCATCGGGAGGCAACCCGTGCGCAAGGAGGTAACTGCGGCCCGCGTCGGCTTCGGTGCTGATGTCGCCGGGCCGGTTCCCGCCGAGGACGACGACGACCGGCGCCCGCCCCTCGCGGTACAGCAGCGCCGCTTGCTCCAGGCGTCCCGCGAACACCGGCGAAGGTGTCCCGCTGTACTCCGCCGCCCCCAAGACGAGGATGACGTCGGTCTTGGCGATCGTGGAGGCGTCATCGACGTGCGCTGCGCGGTAGACGGCCAAGAACGTGAGGCCCAGCACACCGACGACCAGCGCGGCGCCCGCCAGCAGCAGCGCCAGGACGGGGTGACGCCGGAGCGCGCTCACCCGTTCAATCTACCGGGTGCCTCCGATATCACCCCGTCCCACGATCCCGATCACACGATGCGGACCCAGACGTTCGTCGCGCTCGCGCCGACGGCTGCGGACGACTCGAAGGTTCCCCGCACCTGCGCCAGGGCGCCGAACCGGTACGACCCGGCCGGTGCGTAGGTCGCCGACCGATAGTGCCAGGCCGGAGTCCCAGCCGTCTGCGGCGGACAGCATTCGAATACCCATGCGCCCGGAGGCAGCGTTCCCAAGCCGGGCTGCGCGAACCCTCTCGCGCTCACCCAGACCTGGAGTCCCCCACCGCCGAGTAGGCCCACCGTGTGAACCACCCGCTGCCCAACCGCCGCCGGGTTCGGCGAGGCAGCGATGCTGATCTGCGGACTCGCCCCTGCCGCGGCCGGTGATAGGGCCCCAAGCAGGATCGCGACCACGAGCATCTTCCTCATACCCGCTCCCTTCCCGCCGGGGAGGAGGAACCGGCGAACGTCTCTCTCATGCCGGGACGACGCCCGACTCCATCAGCACGCGCAGGAAACGTCTGCGCGCCAGCCCGTTGCCCAGCACCGCGTGGGCGGCACATGGGCCGGAGGTGTCCCAGGCGAGCACCCACACCGAGCCGTTCCCCAGCAGCCGCCCGGGCCAGCCGCCGGTCACCTGGACCTCGCCCGCGTCGGGCAGTCCCTCGCCGAACTCCCCAGGGATGCCCGCGAAGACGTGAAGTTCGCGTCCGGATGCGTCGCGGTAGCCGAGACGCACGCCGACGCGGTTCGAGTACAGCTCGTCGAAGCTCTCGACCTGCTCGAACCCGGCCGGTGCCGAGAACCCGATCTCACATCGCGGCTGAGCTGTCGGTGTCACACCGCCCGGGTTGTGCCCGGAGCATGCGGACGGGAGCACCAACAAGACCGAGGCGAGCCGGGCGCCCCACCACCCATTCACGGCAGCGACGCCGGGATCGGTCGCAGCAGCGGCCCGCTGCCGTCTGGGTTCTCCTCCTGTCCGAGACCCGCGTACAGGCCGCCCAGACTCCGGACGCGGTTCGGAAGGATCGTCGCCGGGTACCCGAAGGACTGCGCAAGGCCGGCGAACACCTGCGCTCCCGCATCCGTGCGGAACACCGACACCAGCGCGAAGTCCCCGGGGCTACCCGCTTGCTCTTGGAACCCCTGGAACTGCGCGACCGGCACGACGTAGTAGCCCTGGAGATCGCCGAATACCATCTGCGCGTTGGCCGTCTCAGCTGCGGCGTGCGTCGCGTAGACGCCACCGAGGACGACGAGGAGCATCTCGCCGGCTCCGGTGTCGGGCGCCATCCGCGGTCCGATCGGCGGCCCGTAAGGCTGTGACTGCGGCGCGGTTCGCCCGGCGACCGCGAAGATGCCGAGCGCCGACAACGTTCCGAGGAGCATTCCTACCACGGCAAGGATCGTTCGCTTCATGGTTTCCCCTTCCCTAGTAGCCGAACGCGTACTGGAAGTGCATGGGATCGCAGAAGTCGATTCCCCACCGCCAGCCGTGGTCTTTGAAGATCTGAGCGAAGTTGTAGTTCACGGTGCTCGAGCACTGGCCCTGCGGCTCGGAGGCCGATGAGAGGTCGACGGCGATCCCGAAAGCGTGCGTGCTCCACAGCGAGGTGGACCCGCGCTCATAGCGGCAGGCGTAGCCGTAGATGCCGTACTTCACGTATTGGGTCACGTGGTTGTTGACGATGTGCCCGTAGACATCGTTGTCGAGGTTGGTCGACTTCCCACCTTTGTCGGTCACCATCTCCGTCGGATAGCCGCCGAGCTTCTTGTGGAACCAGACCGTGTACGTGACACCGTTGTCCGCCGCCGTCCACTTCATCCAGATGGCGTGAGCATCCGCGCTGCACGGCTGACCGAACCGGTTGACGATCTGCGTGTAGTTCTGCGGCGTGGCCGGGTAGTTGTAGTGCCAGTCCCGACCACCGAGCTTCGTCCAGTGCCATGCCGCGATCAGCAGGACGACGACCATGACCGCTACCGCGAGGGGGAGGAGAGCCGGACGCCTGGGGCGCCGCGGAGAGCTCCGTTCCGAGCCCATGCTCCACCTCCGTGTTTGCGGGGGAGGTAGGAGAGAGGCGTGAGTCTAGCGAGCGCGCGTTCGGGCGCGCATCACCAAGATGGGGGAATCTCGGTCCTGCTGCGGCGGATTCACGCCGCCGCGTCTACTTCGTCGCGGACTCGGCGCTTCCTACGGCCGCCTGGCCGGCTGACAGACGTGCGGTCTCCACGCGGAACGGCGAGCAGCTCACGTAGTCCAGCCCGATCTGATGGCAGAAGACGACGCTCGCGGGGTCGCCGCCGTGCTCGCCGCAGATGCCGAGGTGCAGGTTCGCGTTCGCCGCGCGGCCCTCCTCGCACGCGATCTTCATCAGCCGCCCGACGCCCGGCTTGTCGACCGTGACGAACGGGTTCGCGGGGACGAGCTTGCGTTCCTCGTACATGGCGACGAATTTGCCGATGTCGTCGCGGCTGAAGCCGAACGCCGTCTGCGTGAGGTCGTTCGTCCCGAAGGAGAAGAAGTCTGCAACCTCGGCGATCTCACCAGCCGTCACGGCCGCGCGCGGGAGCTCGATCATGGTTCCCCACTCGAGGTGGTCCAGCTCGACGCCCTCGCGATCGAAGATCTCTTGGGCGACGGGTCGTAGCTCCTCGAGCATCTGCGCGAGCTCGGGCCGCGTGGCGACCAGCGGGATCATGATCTCGACCTTCGGATCTCCGCCTTCCTTCTTCACCGCGCACGCGGCCTCGACGATCGCGCGGACCTGCATCGCGTAGAGTCCCGGCTTCACGATCCCCAGGCGCACGCCGCGCAGACCGAGCATGGGGTTGGCCTCGTGAAGCTCGTTCACCTTCTGAAGGATGCGCTTCTGCTCCGAGACGTCCTCCCCGCGGCTCTCCCCAAGCGCGACCTCGACCGCGAGCTCGACCTGGTTGGGGAGGAACTCGTGCAGCGGCGGGTCGAGAAGCCTCACCGTGACGGGCAGTCCGCTCATCGCGCGGAAGATCCCCACGAAATCGTTGCGCTGCAGGGGAAGCAGGACATCGTAGGCCGCCTGCTCCTCCTCCGACGTCTCCGCGAAGATCATCTGCTGCACGGCCGCCACCCGCTCCTGGCCGAGGAACATGTGCTCGGTCCGGCAGAGGCCGATCCCCTCCGCCCCGCGCTCGCGGGCGTTGGTCGACTGGTCGGGAGTGTCGGCGTTCGCGCGAACGCGAAGGCGTCGGCGCGAGTCCGCGTGACGCATCAGCCGCTCGAACGCCTTCCAGATCTTCGCCTCGCGTGCGGTAGGGTCGCCGGAGCGCGCCTTCTCGAGGACGGACTCCTCGAGCGGAAGCTCGCCGACGTAGACGTTGCCGGTGAACCCATCGATGGTGATCACGTCGCCCTCGGCGACCTTCGTGCCGTTCGCGATGAACGTCCGTGACGCGAAGTCCAACCTGATCGAGTCGGCGCCGCAGACTGCTGGGATGCCTTCTCCGCGTGCGACCACCGCCGCGTGGGAGTTCGTTCCGCCTGCGGAGGTGAGGATCCCCTGAGAGGCGATCATGCCGTGGTAGTCATCGGGCGTCGTCTCGCGTCGAACCAGGATCACGCGCTCGCCACGCTTGGCCCACGCCTCGGCCTCGTCAGCGCTGAAGACGACCTTGCCACTCGCGGCGCCGGGCGAGGCGTTCAGCCCTGTCGCGATCGCCGTCTCGCGCTCCTTCGCCGCCTCCGCGACGACCCGCTTGAACAGCTCCTCGAGCCGGTTCGCGTCGACGCGGAGCAATGCTTCGTCCCCGTCGATCATGCCTTCCTCAAGCATCTCGGAGGCCATTACCCACTCGCCGAACGCGGTCCGCTTTCCGACCCGCGTCTGCAAGATCCAAAGACGCCCCTTCTCGATCGTGAACTCGATGTCGCACATGTCGCGGTAGTGGCCTTCGAGCGTCGCCATCGTTTCGCGCAGCTCCGTGTAGGACGCCGGGTCGAGCTGCTCGAGGTCGGCGAGCGGCAGCGTGTTCCGGATGCCGGCAACCACGTCTTCGCCCTGCGCGTTCTGCAGGTAGTCGCCGTAGGGGACGTTCTCGCCGGTCGCCGGATCGCGCGTGAAGGCGACGCCGGTCCCCGAGTCGTCGCCGCGGTTACCGAAGACCATCGCGACGATGTTCACGGCCGTGCCGAGATCATCGCTGATCTTGTTCTGGCGGCGGTAGTCGATCGCGCGTTTGCCGTTCCAAGACTTGAATACGGCCTCGACCGCCAGGCGCATCTGCTCGCGAGGGTCGGTCGGGAACTCGGAGCCGGTGTGCTGCTCGTAGATCCGCCGGAACTCTGCGATCAGCGCCCGCAGGTCGTCCTCGTCGAGATCCGTATCCTGCGCACCCGGTCGTTTGACCTCCTTCGCCGCGTCGAGCGCGTGTTCGAACGCGTCGCCTGGAACGTTCATCACGATCTTGCCGAACATCTGGATGAAGCGGCGGTAGGCGTCGTTCGCGAAGCGCAGATCGCCGCCGGACTGCTCGGCCAGGCCCTTCAGCGAGTCCTCGTTGAGGCCGAGGTTGAGGACCGTGTCCATCATCCCGGGCATCGAGAACTTCGCGCCGGAGCGGACGCTCACCAGGAGCGGATCGGATGGGTCGCCCAGGCGCTTGCCCATAGAGGCCTCGAGGCGCTGGAGGTGCTCCTCGACCTCTTGCAGGAGGCCCTCTGGGTGGTCGCCCTCAGCGAGGTAGGTCAGGCAGGCCTCGGTCGTGATCGTGAACCCGTGCGGGACCGGCAGTCCCATGTTCGTCATCTCGGCGAGGTTGGCTCCCTTCCCGCCGAGAAGGTCCTTCATATCCTTGTTGCCTTCTGAGAAGTCATAGACGAACTTCGTCACTGCATGCCTCCGGCGCGGTCGGCTGCGGAGGCACCAGTCTACGGCCGGAGAGTCGGTCCCTCAGGGCGGTCCCTCAGAGGTCCTCACAGACAAGCTCCGCCGACGCCAGGAACGTCCGGCCGCGCAGCGGGACACCGACCCCAGCGGGCTCGCTCCTTGACCCCTTTCAAATCGCCCTTGTGCCCTACGCGGCTACTCGGGTCCGGCGTCGGATAGCGATCGCGAGCGCCACCGCCAGCACCGCGGCCAGGCCGACCACTGACTGCAACCCCCCTCCCCCGTTCCGCTCTCCCGGAGCGGTTCCCCCGCCTCCACCTGGGGTGAGCGCGAGCAACTTCTGGCCGCTCGTGTATAGGAGGTAGCGGCCATCGATCGACGGAGGAGATGTGGCGGTCTCAGTCGACGTCCAGACGGGCGTGCACTCGGCGCCTCCGATGGCGCAGCGTTCCGGATACGCCTTGATCCCCGGCTCGGACTCGAACACCAGGCCGTCGGAGGTGACGATCTCGGGCGCGAACCCCACCGTTCCACCCCGCCAGAGCGGCCTGCAGGTCTCGCTCGCGCACGTCGCGGGAAACGCGTCGAGCTCATGGACGTTGCCTGCGTAGATCACGGCGCCGTCGGGCGCGACGGCCAGGAACGGCCGGATGCCGGCGCTGTCGAACTGCAGTCGGAACAGCGGTGAACACGTCGAGCCGTCGGTGGCGCACGATGTTGAGAAGACCTCAACACTCTTCCCGTGGTCGTCAAGCACGTACAGCCGATCGTTCGCGATCGCGCCTGGTGGTCCACCGACACCGCGGGCTGTCCAGAGCGGCGAGCACGAGGCCCCATCGCTCCCACATGTGGAGGACAGAACCAGGGTGTCGGTCCTCCGGGGGCTCGACGGCGATCGGTGCACGAAGACGGTTGCGGCGACGAGGCGCGGCCCAGCGATGACGCCCCCGAGCGAGCCGTCGGCAGGGGTCCAGCTCCAGAGTGGGTCGCAGGGTTGTACCTGGAGGCCGCATCCAGCGGGGAAGGCAAATAGCGTCCCATCCTGGATGGAGAACACGTTCCCACTGCTCTGCAAAGGGGACGTCGCGGAACACTGATCGTTCCCCTTCTCGCAACCGGGCCCGGACGCCAGGATCCCACCGGTACTCATGTCGATCGCCCACAACTGCCCGCCGAACGGTGCTGTCGTCAGGTACAGCACGCCGTGGGAGGCCACCATCCCCGCCACGTTGTGGAACGGCCCGGCACTCCAGACGGCTCGGCAGGTCACGCCTCCGGTGCCACAGCCCACGTCGTACGCGGTCACGTAGCTGCGCCCGATGCCGACGAGCACCATCCCGTCGGCGACGACCGGCGGATCACCCGTGTTGTTCCCACCGTCGCCGGTCCAGAGGGGTTTGCAGGTCGAGCCACCGGACCCACAGTTCTCCCTGAATGCGGCGACCACGTCGTCCCCTGTCACGTACACGATGCCATCGACCACCACAGGCGGGGAGAGGGTCTTCCCCTGCACGTCCCCGCTCCACGCGAGCCGGAGGTCGGCGACGTTGTCGGGCGTGATGCCCGTCGATGCGGGGCGCGTGCTCTCGGCCCTGCGGAAGATCGCGAACGCGCCTCCGAGCGCGGCCGCCGCCATCAGGAGCGCGAGCGCGGTGGTCCCGATCCGCTGGTTGCGACGCATACGGTCCCGGCGGCGTTCGAACCCTTCGAACGGGCGCTCGGGGGCCAGGAACAATGGCGCGAGGCGGTCGAGGACGTCGTGGTTGCCACTCATCGGGGGTCCACCACCTTCTCCTTCATCTGGGCGCGGGCGCGCGCAGTCAACACGCGAACTGTGGAGGCCTTCATGCCGAGCATCTGCCCGGCTTCCTCGGAGGAGAACCCGAGGATCGCGGTGAGAAGGACGGCGGCGCGCTGCTGCGGGATGAGCTCGCGCATCAAACGCACGACCTCGTCCCGAGCTTCGACGGCGGCGAGATCGTCGGTCGCGGGTGCTAGAGATAGCGTCCGTCGCACTGCGAGGGCCGCTCGCCGGTAGCGGTTGCGGAACACGTTCATCGCGGCGCGGAACAGATAGCTCGCCGGATCCTCGAGTCCCGCCACACGACCCCACCGCTCGAAAATCCGCAGGAAGGCATCCTGCATGACCTCTTCAGCCTCATGGCGGTTGCCGGTCACGAGGCAAAGCGCGACGAAGAGCCGTTGGTGGTTCGCCTCGTAGAAGTCCTCGAAGCTCGACGCGTGCTCGGCCAGCAGGGCCTCCTCGGCGCTTTCGGCGGGCACGGGTCGCAGGTGAGCCTCCATCGTGCCCCTTGAACACGCAGGAAGCCAACCCCGCTTACAAGGGCATGAGCTCGCAGGACCAGTTCCGTGTGACATAGAGCATCATGGGACGAGGAAGAAGTTGAGCAGGAGCGTTCCGGTGTCCGACGGGGCGACCGTCACCTCGCCGCCGACGTCCTCGTAGGCACCTGTCCCCCCGGTGATGGCACCCGAGCTGTCGGGATCGGTCGGCGGGAACTCTCCGGAGATCGAGATCTGCCCATCGGCGAACTCGGCCGTCGACGAGCAGAGCAGCGAGAACTTCTCGGGGTGGATCACGGTGCAGACCTCGTGCAGGTGGCCGAGCTTCGTCGCCCATCCGAGTCGAGAGGTCGGTACTGATCACCCAGACGTCACCGATGCTCTTGCCGGGCTTCCCGTTATCAACCAGGTGCTGGACCTTGTGGGTCTCGAGCGTGTCGATCTCTGCAGGCGAAGTGATCTGCGAGCCCGCCGCCGAGATCCCCCCGGCCAACACCGCTCCAATGAATCCGCCGCTGCGAGCGCCATGAGCTTCCTGACCATCGCTCCCCCCTTCGCCGGTCGTCACACCCTTCCGACTGGGCGTCCCCCCTCCGACCAG
>JBGPKY010000047.1:0-14596 GCA_041486205.1 Actinomycetota bacterium | reverse complement strand
CTGCTGGTACTCAGCGTGAACAGGTTCTTCCTCGCGACGGCCGTCGCGGTGGTACCGAGACTGGTTCCCCTCGAAGACCTCCTGATGGCGAACTCGATGGCGACGGTCGGCGGGACGGTCGCGCTTCTCGCCGGCGTGTTCGTCGGCGGCAAGATCGTCGACGCGTTCGGCTCGGTGTGGGTCATCGTCGCGTCGGGCGTGATGTGGGTCGGCGCATCGTGGCTCGCCTCGCGGATCACGACCAGCCTGACTCCTCACGAGCCGCCCTCGACGGCCGCGATCGCGCGCGAGATCCAGCGCGTCGCTCGCGAGTTCGCCGATGGGATCCGCCACCTGGTCCGCACACCGCGAGCGCTCGGGCCGATCACGTCGATCACGGTCGACCAGATGGGACAGGGGATCGTGTTGGTGCTCTCGCTCGTCGTGTTCCGCGAGCGCTTCAAGGAGGGGGTCGGCTCGTTCTCGAACCTCATCGGTGCGGGTGGGGTCGGCGTCCTGCTCGGCATCCTCACCGTCGGGAAGCTCGAGGAGCGGTTCGCGAAGGAGCAGATCGTGGCCGGAGCGTTCTTCGCCGGAGGGCTCGTGCTGATCGCGGTATCGCTGTACGTCACGGGCATCTCGGTGCTGATAGCGAGCTTCGCCGTGGGGCTCACGTTTGCGTGGAAGAAGATCCCCATCGACACGATGGTCCAGGAGGCCGTGCCCGACGCCTACCGCGGCCGCATCTTCGCCGTGTACGACGTCGCGTACAACATGTCTCGGATCGTCGCGGCGCTGGTCGCGATCCCGATGCTCCCGGCCCTGGGTGAGGCGTGGTCGGTCGCGATCCTCGGGGTCTTGTTCCTGATCTGGAGCCCGGTCCTGCCGCGCTGGATCAGGGGCGCGCCGGAAATCCTCGTTCGCTTCTACGAAGGGGCGAAGGCTGAGGAGTGGCCGCGCGCGGTCATATGGGGCGGCGTGGAAGAAGCGGTTGCCGTGCAGAAGTCCTGGCGCGAAGAACGAGCCGGCCAGCGGCTCGCCTGTTTCCGTCTCGCGATGGAAAACGGGACCGTCATCGAGGTCTCGAAGCCGGAGGAAGGGGACTCCTGGCGCCTGGACCAGGAGCTAGCGCCGGAGTCACTACCCGGATCCGAGTGAACCCGAGATCCTCCCCAGAACCCGGAACGCGGAACGGACTAGGAACGCTCGGCGATCTGGGTCGGTCACTTCCTCGACGGTGCCTACCTAACGCGGGCTTAGAGTTGCTCCGAGACGAGGAGAGGGGACGTGATGCCGTCGCTCCGCCTTCCGCAGATCACCTGGCTGCTCGTGTTCGTCCTGCTGGCCGCGGCCTGCTCGAAGGCCTCGAACACGTCCCAAACCTCGCCGACGCCTCCCGCGTCGACACCCGTCACGCTACCCCCGACCCCTTCGCCGAGCTCGTCGCCGAGTGAAGACACGTCGCCGTCCCCTTCGCCATCTTCCGTGCTCGAGGACGGCCGCAACTTCGTGTTCATCAAGTCGATCGACGTCTCGAGCGACCCGGCGACGATGACCTTCGACCTCGCGTACTTCCTGACCGGGGATGCCGCTAACCAGGCCGCGGCCGCCCGAGGAGACGAGACACCGGTGCCTAACGACTACTACATCGTCAACGACAATCCTTTGCTCCGAACGCTCCCCATCAGCCCTCAGGTCGAGGTTCGGATCATCGACTGGCTGAACTGCTGCGACCTGGTGGACGGAACCTTCTCCGGCTTGGCCACCGCGGTCGCGAAGAACCACCCGAAGGGTTCGTACCTCGGACGGTTGAGCCAGTACTGGATCACCGTGACGAACGGCGTGATCGTGAAGATCGAGGAGCAGTACCTGCCGTGAAGCGTCGGACCGTCGCGACGGCGCTCGCTGGGCTGCTCACGGTCGGGTGTTCAGGCGTTTCGGCAACTTCGCCGCATCAGTCGGATCTCGCCGCTACGCCGGCGAGCTCGATCACACCGAGCGTCACCACGGCAACGACCGGAAGCCCGTTGGCGACCCCCAGTCCCGCGCTCCCGTCGAGGTTCGAAGGCTCGGTCTCAAGGCTGCCGCCAGACCTGCGCGCCGAGATGCACGGAACCAACTGGCGCCGAGGATGTCCCGTTCCGCTCGGCGATCTGCGGCTGCTCACGTTCCGCTACTGGGGATTCGACGGCGCCGTGCACGAGGGCCCGATGGTCGTGAACTCGAGTGTCGCTACCGACGTGCTTTGGGTGTTCCGCCAGCTGTTCGTTGCGCGCTTCCCGATCAAGCACGTTGCGCTGACGCACCGCTACCGTCCGCGCCACGACGATCCGAACGACAAGCGCGACGTCACGGCCTCGTTCAACTGCCGGCCCGTGATCACGACTGAAGGACCACAAGACGTCTTCTCCCAGCACTCCTACGGGCTCGCGATCGACGTCAACCCGCTGCAGAACCCGGAGGTCGCGCTTGACGGCTACGTCCGCGGGCGCTACTCGCGGCCCTACCGGGACCGCTCGAAGGATCTTCCCGGCATGATCCACGCTGGCGACGTCGTCGTCCGATCGTTCGCGGCGATCGGGTGGAGCTGGGGCGGCGACTGGTCCTCGATGAAGGACTACATGCACTTCAGCCTGACCGGAACGTAGCAGGTCAGAGGATACGTTTCGACCCCGTGGGGCAGATCTGCCCCCACGGGGTCGTCACGAAGCGACATCCGCCGCATACGATGAGCTCAGCACATGGATCAACGACGCATCCTCGACGATGTCCGCGGGTGGGCGTCGGCCGACGAGAACATCCGACTGGTCGTCCTGACCGGCTCCGTCGCTCGTGGAGACGATGCTGTCGACGAACTCTCCGATCTCGACGTCGAACTGTACGTCCTCGACCCGACGCCACTTCTCGATCATCGCGAGTGGTACCAGCGATTCGGGCAGGTTCTCGTTGTCGAGGAGCTGGAGAACCCAGGCTGGCATCCGACGAGGTTGATCTACTACGTTGATGGCAAGATCGACTTCATGATCGCCGAAGTCGAGGCAGCGAAGCGAGGACTCACTTACACGCGGCCGTACAGGGTCCTGATCGACAAGGACAGCCTTGGCGATCACGTACACACGGCCTCCGATCCTGCAGCGCGTCCTCCGGCACCCGCCGAGCTCGAGTACTGCATCAACTGGTTCTACGCCGCCGCACTCGTGTGGGCGAAGTGCATCGTTCGGGACGAGCCGTGGATGGCGAAGGTTCGAGAATGGGAGGCGAACACTCAGCTCCTACAGATGATCGAGTGGGACCACAAATCTCGCTACGGCTGGGACTACGACACGTGGCATCTCGGCGTTCGCGTGCGCGAGTGGATGGACGCCGACATCGTCGGTGCGCTCGGTGCGTGTTGGGCCGACTTCTCGACGCAGAACATGAGGGCCGCGTTGTCTGCCTCGGTGGCGCTCTTCGACCGTCTCAGCGCACGTACGGCAACCGCCCAGGGCATCGAACCGTTCGATAGCGCGCCTGTACGACGGGAGGTCGACCGCCTCTTGGGCACCGAGCGGGAGTGATGTCGGTTACGGTGGGAAGCGCCACTCCCAACGAAGAACGAGCCCCCGATCCTGGAGACACGGATCGAGGGCTCATCGAGCAAGGCGCGGTAGAGAGGTGGCGAACCGGCTCCACGAGCCCGTGATCGACTACGTGCGCCTCAACATCCGCGCGCGTCGCGTGACCTGAGGCCTACGCCGCGATCGCTTCGGCACGGACGGCCTCGTGGTCGGCGGACCCCTCCGCCCCGCGGATCAGGCTCCACAGGGCGACGCCGGCCGCTGCGGCAGCGATCGCTCCACCCGCGCCTAGGCCGACCCGTGGACCGAACCGCTCGGCAACCCATCCGGCGAGCAGCGCGCCGAACGGTGTCGTACCAAGGAACACCATCCCGTACAGCGCCATGACGCGCCCGCGCATCTCCGGCGCCGACGTGAGCTGCAGCGTCGAGTTCCCGTTCACCATGAAGCTGATGCTCGAGATCCCGATCAAGAACATCGCTACCATCTCGAGTCCCAGGTTCGGCGCGAACGCCGCGGCGACCGACATGACCCCGAACGCGAGCGCCGCGACCGCCATCATGCGTCGGCTCGGCTTCGAGCGATGCGCCATCACCAGTGCCCCGAGGAAGGATCCGACCCCCATCACCGAGAGCAAGGAGCCGAAGGTTCCCGCCCCGCCGTGGAACGTTCGCTTCGCCAAGAGGGGAAGCAGCACCGAGAAATTGAACGACAGCGTGAACAGCACGGCCATCAGGGCAAGGGGCGCGCGCAATGCGGGCGTGGTCAACACGTAGTGGAACCCCTCACGAAGCGCGCCGGGCCCGCGCCGAGGCTGGTTCTCGCGATGGAGGTCGGCAGCGCGGATAGCCGCGAGCGCGCCGATCACAGCGACGTAGGAAACCGCGTTCACGAAGAACACCGGCGCGATGCCGAACGCGAGGATCAAGATCGCTGCGAGGGCGGGACCGGCGATCCGTGTTCCCGTCATGACCGCGCTGTTAAGGCTGACGGCGTTCGTCAAGTCGTCCGGTCCTACCATCTCGACGACGAACGACTGCCGGACCGGCATGTCGATCGCCGTGACCACGCCTTGCCCGAGCGAGAGCCAATAGACCATCGCCAGCGTGATGGACCCTGTCGCTGTGAAGACTCCGAGCACTAGCGCCAGCACCGCGAAAGCTGTCTGCGTACCGATCAGCACGATCCGTTTGTCGTACCGATCGGCGATCACACCTCCCCACGCGCCCACGAAAAGGATCGGAGCGAATTGGAGCGCCGTCACGATCCCGAGGTCGACGCCGCTTCCGGTCATCTTCAGCACCAGCCAGACCGAGGCGACCGACTGCATCCACGTCCCGGTGACCGAGACCACCTGGCCGAACAGGTAAAGGCGGAAGTTCCGCGCACGGAGCGAATGGAACGTCCGGCGGACCGCGACCTCGAGCGCCGTCACTTCTCTTCCGCCAGCATCTGCTCGAAGATCTCGATCGCGCGTTCCAGGACCGCCACCTGCGCTGGGTCGAGCGAGCGCAGTCGCGTCGCGAGATAAGCGTCCTTGCGGCTCCGGCTCCGCTCGAGAAGCTTGTGCCCACGCGGCGTCAACCGGATCCAGGTCGTCCGCCGATCGGAGGGATCGGATCCTCGCGCAACGAGGTCCGCCTCGACCAACGCGGCGACGATACGCGTCACGCTCGACCGGCGGATCCGCTCCGCGTCGGCGAGGTCACCGAGCGTCAGCGGTTCGTTCCGCCCGATCGTCGCCAGAGCCGAAAGAAGGGACGGCGTCAGCCCCGAGCCGGTCTCCTGGCGCAGCTTCCTAGCGAGACGCGTGACGCCCAGACGGAGCTGGGACGCCAGCCGGGTGGTGTCAGCCAACGCGATCGCGGGGGCACTCATGTCGGCATGATACTACGCGTCGCTAACTGTTAGCAACGCGTACCTTTTCTCGTCCTTTTCGGTCGTTCAGATCGCACGCCCTGCCTACGGGTCCGGGGACGGCGGGACTTCAGTCCCTTCCTCAGAGCTCGGCTGCGGGAAATCATCCTGACTATGGCTCGAGGTACTGGAACCGCGCTCGAGAAGCGCCGGGGCGCCTCCCCTCCTCCTTCCGAACCAACGACTCCCCGAGTGACTCCGCCGAAGGCCGTCAGGCGCCACGAGCTCGACTGGCTTCGCGTGATCGCTGTCTTGCTGCTGTTCCCGTTCCATTCGGCGCGGATCTTCGACGCCTTCGACCCCTTCTACGTGAAGAACGTACAGTCGAGCGACGGACTCACGTGGACGGTCATCAAGTTCCTGAACCCCTGGCACATGCCGCTCCTGTTCGTGCTCGCGGGAGCGGCGACTTGGTACGCGCTCGGGCACCGTTCCGCCGCGCAGTATGCGAGCGAGCGCACGCGCCGGCTGCTCGTGCCGTTCCTCTTCGGGTTGGTCGTCATCGTGCCGCCCCAGGGTTACCTCGCGCGACTATCGCGGGGCTCCAACATCTCCTATCCGAGCTTCTACGCGGACTTCTGGCGGATCCGCGGCGACCTGAACGGCTACTCCGGTCTCTGGACGCCGGCGCATCTGTGGTTCATCTCGTACCTCTTCGCTTTCTCGCTCGTCGCGCTCCCGATGTTCATGGTCCTTCGCCACAGGGCGGAGACGCGAACCGCTCCTCGACGTTGGCCGCTTTGGTCGCTCGTCGTTGTCGTCGTCCTGCTCGACGTCACGGCCGGGCTCATGGAGCCGGGTGTCCCCAACCCGTTGTTCTACTTGGTGCTTTTCGTCGCGGGGTTCGTGCTCGTCTCCGACGAGCGGGTACAGCGCACGATCGAACGCGGATGGCCGTGGTTCCTCGCCGCGGGGATCGTGACGATGTTCGTCGTCATGCGCGTGTGGTCCTCTCGCGCCGACGGCAGATGGGGCGATGGCTCATGGGAGTCGACTTCGTTCGACCTCGTACAGGCGGCGAACACCTGGCTGTGGGTCCTCGGGCTGATCGGCGCGGCGGGCCGATATCTACGCTTCCAGAACGGCCTGCTCCGCTACGCGAACGAAGCCGCGTACCCCGTCTACCTCCTCCATCAAACGGTAATCGTCGCCGTCGGCTACTACGTGGTGCGCTGGCAGTTGGGACCGTTCGCGAAGTGGAGCCTCGTCGTCGTCGGCTCGCTCGTGATCTCACTCGTGATCTACGACCTCGTCGTGCGTCGGACCAAGGCCACGCGCGTGCTTTTCGGCATGAAGGAGAAGCGGCAAGCGGCTATATGAAGAGCTGGATCGAGGCTTCCTTCATCTCCAGAAGCGCGGTGGCGGCGCCGATCGGCTCTTCGAGGCCGTCGATGAGATCGTCCTTCGAAAGGCCCATCAGGTCCATCGTCATCTGACAAGGGATCAGGCGAACGCCCATGTCGCCGGCCATCTCGAGGAGCTCGGAGGGGTTCGGAGCCTTGTAGTCCTTCGCCAACTTCTTCATCATCCACGGGCCCATGCCGGCGAAGTTGTAGCGGGAGAGCTTGGCCTTCGCCGGGCTTCCCGGGTTCATCGCCGACATCATCTTCGTCATCCAGTCCTTGCCGGTGATGCGCTTCTCGGGCTTCACGAGCGCGAAGAGTCCCCAGAACGTGAAGAAGACGGAGACCTCCATGCCCGAAGCCGCAGCCGTCGTGGACAGGATCAGCGTTGGCCAGATGCGGTCTAGCTCCCCGCCCCAGGCGATGATCGTGATCTTGTTCTTCTTGTTCAGGCCGTCGTCAGCTGCCTGTTCGAGGAGCTCTTCCAGCTCGGTCGTCGACACACGCCTCACACCTTCCGGATCACGTAGCGGAAGACACCTTCGTCCTCCGTGGCTTCGAGCAACTGGTTGCCGCTCAGCTTGGCCCAGGACGGCACGTCGGACTTCGAACCGGGATCGGTGGCCAGGAGCTCGACGAGGTCGCCCCGCTCGCGATCCCTCAAGGCGCGGTGGAGCGTGACGAGGGGGCCAGGGCAGGACTGGCCTCGAGCGTCCACGGTGCTAGTGATGACATCCATGTCGGGAACCTCCGGTCAAGCGAAGAAGAGATGCGGGCTGAGTTCCGGTGCCTGGGGCGGCGGCTATCGGCCGCTGCCGGGCACCCCGGGACAGCAGCACCGGTCGGGGATCATGGCCCCCACGAGCCCGCGGCAGCGTGTCCGAATCATTGCAGGTGCAAAAGTGTACCCGACGAGTGGAAATCGGGGCAAGTCCCTGGGCTGCTCAGATCGAGCGGTTGTACCAGCAGCCTCCGGGCCCGTTGTAGCTGAAGCCTGCACCCCAGATCGCGAAGGTGGCCCCGGTGCTGGTGATCGCGATGTCGCCGTAGTCGCCGTAGTCGGCGTCGAAGCCGTCTCCGTGAAGGTAACCCGCCCCGGAGGTCGCGTCGGAGATCTTGACGTCCTCGGTCCACGTCAGTCCGCCATCGGTCGACTGCCGGAACCAGACGTTCCAGCGGGAGGTGCCGTTGCGGTCGTCCATGTACCACATGCGGACGTCACCGGTTCCGGTCGCGACGATCGCGGGTTCGATAGCGATCTCCGCCTTCCCGCCCGGTGAGAGAAGCTGCCGTTCGGTCCAGGTGACACCGCCGTCGGTGGAGCGGCTCGTGTAGACGTACTGGGCGCCTTCGGGAACGACCGCGCCGTCGTAGACGAGGACGAGGCCACCATCGGCAAGGCCCGCGATCATCGCGTGGCCACCGTAATGATCATGGTGGCAGCCGTCGCTGTACAGCGCGCAGTTGGGCTGCTGCTGGACGGTGTCGACGGTGGCGGTCTGGAAGCTTTGCCCGCCGTCGGTGGACCGAGTGACAACGGCCTTGATCGGCCCTGCCGGGTAGCGGTTGAGCGGATAGCTCATCTGCGAGATCCAGACGCTGCCGTCGTCGTGGACTACAGTGCCGCCAGCGTAGAAGTAGCGCTTCGAGCGGCTCGTCTGCACGGCGGGCGCCCACGTCGCACCGCCGTCGTGCGACTGCGCAACCCAACTGGCCGCGTGGTTGAAGCCGACGTAGACGTGAAGCCCGTTCGGGCTCACGCCGAGCCACGGATGATCGGCCCAGCCACCAGGTGACGAGATGACGACGGGATCGCTCCAGGTCTGCCCGTGGTCGACGGACTTGGAGAACACGTCGCGGAAGTTCCCGTTGATCCAGACCGCGTAGACGTTGCCTGAGGAGTCGGTCTCGATCTGAGGGTCGTATTGCCCACCGCTCACATCGACGGGCATGAAGGAGGGAGCTCCGAACGTTGCGCCGCCGTCGCTCGAGACCTTCAGGGCGATCGAGGGGATGTCACAGTTGGGACACGGAAGAGGTCCCGGGCCGCTGTAGCGAGTCGTGATCATGTACACGAAAGGAGCAGAGGGATCGGCTGCCACCGCGGGCTCCCAGTCGTCCTGCGAACCGAACACCTGTGCGCCGGCCCAGCCGGGCGCCGGAGTGCGGCTGATCGTGCCCGTTCGCGGCACACCGCCGTTTTGGCCGCGCCGAGGCTGCGGCCGGGCGATCCGAGACCGCCCTGCCGGGCCGGCCGTCGAGACGGTCGGCGCCCACGCCCCGAGAAGCAGCGCCGCAGCCCCGAGAGCCACGAGTATCCGGGAACGAGTTGACCCCTTTCCGGACATAGCCTGCACCTTATCGTGCATGGCAAGTCGGAAAGATGTCGCGCTCGATGTCGTGCTCGCGGCTGAGTCAGGCTATCCTCACCACGTGCGAAGACTCCCCAGAACGCCGCTCGTGCTCGCAGCCGTCTTGGGGCTCACCAGCCTCGGTTTGCTCGGCCTCTCTGTACCCGCCGGCGCCGCCGCCGTGTGCGCGTTCGATCCCGTCAGCGGGATCGTCACGGTGACTCTCGCCGCGAGCGAGAGCGCCACGATCACCAGGATCACCGACTCGATCGCCCTCGACGGCGCCCCGTGCGACGTCGCCACCGTGACCACCACCGACACGATCCAGGTGACCGGCACCGGCCCGGGCGACGAGGTGACGATCGACCTCTCCGGAGGCGCGTTCGCTCCGGGAAAGACCGCCGAGGCGGACGGCGGGGACTCCGAGATCGAGTTCGTGGTGGACCTCGGCTCGGGAACCCCTATCGGGAAGGTTCATATACTCGGAAGCGCTGGGAGCGATTCGATCACCATCGGGGACGGAGGCGTCAACCTGAACGCCGCCGAAGCCGTTGGTGATGCCGACGTCACGTTCACCAACCCGGTCGCGCTGGACGCAGACGGGGGCTCGGGCGATGACATCCTCTCGGCAGCCGGTGGTGGGGGAACAGGGGCCGCTCTCGCCGGCGTTACCCTGCACGGCAGCGGCGGGGACGACGTCCTGTTGGGGGCGGCCGGGAGCGACGTGCTGATCGGCGACGACGGCACCGACACCGTTGACTACTCGGGCGCCGCCCAGAGCGTCTCACTCGATCTCGGGCTCGGCATCGCCACGGTCGGCAGCGGCGCTTCGGACCAGTTGGCGACGATCGAGAACGCGAACGGTTCGCCCGGTGACGACCACATGATCGGCGACGCCGGGTCGAACGTTCTCTCCGGTGGCGACGGGAACGACGTTCTCGACGGGTCCGCTGGGGACGACACGCTGGACGGGGGCGCGGGGGCCGACACGGCGGACTACACGGCTGCGCCGCAAGGCTTGATCTTGAACCTCGCGGGAGGTAAGGCCATCGGAGACGGCACGGACATCCTGAAGTCGATCGACAACGTGATCGGTTCGGCGTTCAACGACGACATGGTCGGCGACGCTGGGCCGAACATCTTGTTGGGCGGCGACGGGAACGACGTCCTCGACGGGTCCGCTGGGGACGACACGCTAGACGGCGGGCCTGGGAACGACACCGTCAACTTCGCCAGCTCGACCCAGGGTGTGAAGGTGGATCTCAAAGCCGGCACAGCGACGGGCGCCGGAACCGACACCCTGATGTCGATCGAGAACGCGAAGGGAACGAACAAGGCCGACAACATCCGCGGCAGCGACGGACCGAACACGCTGAACGGACGGGGCGGCCCCGACGTCATCCACGGCCTGGCTGGTCGCGACGTCATCACCGGCGGATCGGGCAACGACTTCCTCGTCGGAGGGGACGGCGGAGACACCATCACAGGGGGGCCGGGAAAGGACCAGCTCGACGGCGGGAAGGGTCACGACACCTGCAAGGGCGGACCCGACCCCGACTCCTGGACCGGTTGCGAGAGCTAGCGGCCCCGGTCCTCAGATCAGGCGCCGGCGAGACGGCGGCCAGTACACGAGCCGAACCTTCGCCTTCACCTGGTCGGTCGTGACCGAGCCGAACTTCCTGCTGTCGGTGGAAGCTTCGCGATTGTCGCCTTCGACCCACCATTCGTCGTGCGCCAGGATCCGTCCGTCGGGGGCGAGATCGTCTGGG
This sequence comes from Actinomycetota bacterium, assembly GCA_041486205.1. GTDB lineage: Bacteria > Actinomycetota > UBA4738 > UBA4738 > HRBIN12 > JBGPKY01. The sequence goes on along the minus strand of JBGPKY010000047.1, from coordinate 3,680 downwards.
ACGCCGACGACGCGCTTCACCATCTCGAAACCCGGTCGGTTCGGGTGCTCGATCACGACGACGTCGCCGCGCTGGATCCGGCCGGGCTTGACCGCTAGCGCCCAGTCGCCGGGAAGCAGCGTCGGGGACATGCTCGGACCCGAGATGTCAACCCGGAACGGCTTCCAGCGCAGGAACGAGTAGACGACGCCGAGGCCGACGACCGTCGCCGCCACGAACGTCTGGCCTCGTTTCCGAGCCCGGTGGTAGGTTTGCCGGAAGGGTTCGGAACCCATGTCAGAAGGAGGCGGCATGCTGTCCATGCTGGAAGCTTGGCTCAAGCCGGCCCGCGTCGTCCACGCCCACTGCGACCTGCCGTGCGGTGTCTACGACCCGGCGCAGGCGCGTATCGAGGCCGAATCGGTGAAGGCTTGCCAGGAGAAATACCAGGGCAATGAGGACCCGGTCTTCCGCGCGCGGGCGATCACGATCAAGGAGGAGCGGTCGAACATGGTCAAGGAGCACCTCTGGGTGCTCTGGACCGACTACTTCAAGCCCGAGCACCTCGAGAAGTACCCGCAGCTCCACCAGCTCTTCTGGACCGCGACCAAGGAAGCCGGTGCGGCGAAGAAGTCCGAAGACCCGGCGCAGGGTCAGAAGCTGCTCGACGCGATCGACGAGATCGCGAAGGTTTTCTGGGAGACGAAGGCCGCCTAGACCCACACGGATACGGAGACGACGGAGAGCGGGGGCGAGACCCCCGCTCTCCGTCCGTCCCCAGGGGGGGCTTGTTAGTCGTCGCCTCCGTCGCCGGAGCACATGAGGTCGACGCTCGCGAGGTTGGTGGTGCCGTCTTCGAACTCCAGCTCTGTGATCTGCGCGTTCGGCAAGAGATCGGCCGTGGTCGCCGCCGAGTCGCCCTGGCAGTCGCCGTCCCACTGGATCTCTGTGTCGGCGGTAACGGTTCCCGTCACCGTGTCGCCCAGGCTGCTCGTCATCGTGAGGAGGCCGGTCGCGGGATCGAAGGACACGATCGTCGCAGCTACGTCGCTCTCGCCTTGGCCGTTGTCGCCGTCTTCATCCTGATCCGCTATCCCGTCATCGTTGCTGTCATCCTCGCCGTCGACCACGCCGTCGTCGTCGGTGTCGGAGTCGGTCGGGTCGGTCTCGAAGTCGTTCACCTCTGAGCCGTCCGAGAGACCGTCGCTGTCGGTATCGGACACCTGCGGGTCGGTCCCGTTCTGGAATTCGGCTAGGTTGGTGAGCCCGTCGTGGTCGGGGTTGAAGGCCGCGTCCGCAGCTCTGTTCGGGTTCAGGCCGTGGACGCTCTCCCAGTGGTTCGGTATGCCGTCGTGATCGGAGTCGAGCCTCTTCGTCGCCGCGTGCGCGGGCGACGCGACGAGCGCCAGGCAGTAGTAGGCGACGACGAGCAGCGCGGCGGCCGCCCGCACCGGTCTCGCCAAGGAGTAAGAACCGAACATCAGCACCCCCTCTCGATGACCAATTATCGGCCGTGCCGGCTGGCGGGCGCATCGGACCAAAGGCCTCCCCCGAACAGCTTGGTAGGCTCGCGAGGATGAAGGACATAGGACTCGTGGGCGTTCCTTTCAGCGGGAAGTCCACGCTGTTCACCGCACTCACGCGAGCCGGCGCGAAGGGCGGTCACGCGAGCCAGGCCGTCGTCTCGGTCCCCGACCCTCGGGTCGGGGTCCTCACCGAGATGGAGCGATCGAAGAAGACCGTCTACGCCCAGGTGCGGTTCGTCGACGTGCCCGGCGGGACGTCCTCGGCGCAAGGTGTGGGGCAACTGCGTGAGATGGACGCGCTGGCGGTAGTGCTTCGCTGCTTCGGTTCTGACGCGGAACCGATGGCGGAGCTCGAGGAGGTGCGAACCGACCTGCTGCTGGCCGACTCCGCTGTAGTCGGATCGGCGCTCGGCAAAGCCGAGAAGCGCGCGAAAGGCAAGGAGAACGAGGAGACCTCCGCACTGCGCAGAGCTCATGAGGCGCTGTCCGCCGAGACGCTGCTGCGCGAGGCGGGACTCGGCGACGAAGAACGGCGGCAGCTCCGCGCGATCGCCCCCCTCACGTTGAAGCCCTGGATCGTCGTCGCGAACCTCGAGGAGGGGAACGAGGTGCCAGCAGAGCTCGGGGACGCGGCGGGCGTCTACGCCTCGATCGAGGCCGAGACCGCCGACATGGATCCGGACGAAGCGCGCGCGCTGCTCGAGGAGTTCGGCGTTGAAGAGCCTGGCCTGGAGAAGGTCGTCCACGCAGGCTACCGAGCGCTCGACCTGATCACGTTCCTGACTACCGGAGAGGACGAGACGCGCGCGTGGGAGGTTCGCCGTGGCGCGAAAGCTCCGGAAGCGGCCGGCGTGATCCACACCGATCTGGAGCGTGGCTTCATCCGCGCGGAGGTGATCGGCTTCGATGAGCTCGTGGCCGCGGGCTCGATGGAAGGCGCCAAGCACAAGGGACAGCTCCGCGTAGAGGGCAAGGACTACGTCGTCCGCGAAGGAGACATCCTTCACGTCCGGTTCGCGGTCTAGCTCGCCAGGTTTCTCGGAGATTCTTCCCGCAATCCCTAGCGTTGGGCGACTCGATACCTTTATCTTGCCGGGATGGCCGAGGATTATCGGATCGGTGAGGCGGCTCAGCTGCTCGGCGTACGCGTCGAGACGCTCCGCCGTTGGGCTCGCGACGGGAAGCTGAAGAGCACCCGGACGAAGGGCGCACAGCGGTTGATCCCGGCGACCGAGGTTGCCCGGCTGCTGGCGGCCTCACACGCCGAGCGGCCCATCGCGAGGGCATCGCAGCGGAACCGATTCGCCGGTGTCATCACGGAAGTCAAGCGCGACAAGCTCGCCGCCACCGTCGAGATACAGGCCGGACCCCACCGGATCCTCGCTTTCATCACGCGAGAGGGCGCCGACCAGTTGGGACTGAAGCCGGGGATGCAAGCCGTTGCGGCGGTGAAGGCGACGAACGTCACGATCGAGTTGCCGGGATGAGGCCGGCAGCACCCAAGACGCAGGTCGAGCCGGTCGGTGGGTTCGGCATAGGCGCGGGAGAGGCGGCCGGCGCGGTCGCCGATCTCGGTTTGCTCGTTCCGCTCTCCGCGGCGCTAATCCTCGTGAACGGCCTGGACGCGGGGGCCGTCCTGCTCTGCGCGGGACTGCTGTACGTAGGCGCGGGCCTGTGGTTCCGGGTGCCGTTCCCCGTACAGCCGCTGAAGGCCCTCACCGCGATCGCCGTCGCCGAGCAGCTGGCACCAGGAGTCATCCGGGCAGCGGGGATCGAGCTGGGGGGTTTGCTTCTGCTGATCTCTGTCGGCGGCCTCGCCAACCTCCTGGCGGGGGTATTCACCAAGCCGGTCGTCCGGGCGCTCCAGCTCGGGGTCGGGATCCTGCTCGCGGAGGCCGCCTACAAACTCATCGCGAAACCACCCGACGTCTTCGTCGGTGTCCCGTCGCGGCCATGGACAGCGGTGCTCGCGGCCGTCACATTCGTCGGGGTCTTCCTGGCCGTCAAGACCCGTCGCTACTTGACCGCCCTGGCGGTCCTCGTCGCGGGCGTCGTAGCGACCGCCATCGCTGTCCACCCGCGATTCGGTTCGCCGGCTTTCCATCTGCCCTCCGTCGGGATACCGAAGGCGTCGGCGTTCGCGACCGCGTTCACTCTGTTGGTGATCCCGCAACT
>JBGPKY010000046.1:0-14674 GCA_041486205.1 Actinomycetota bacterium | reverse complement strand
CGCCCGCTACTAGTTGCGGCCGGTGCGGCGCGAGGCGATGCCGCACGTTTCCCCGTCCAGGGTTTCGAGCACTCCACGATCGCGCGCCGCTGCGTCCAGCTCGACTGAACACGCGACGAACCGGATAGGGTTCTGAGCTCACCGACCCTAAGGAGCGCCCGCTATGGCTGAGGTTCACGTTCTGAGCGACGGGTACGCGCGGGAAGAAGGGGACAACTCGCGCGTCGGCTCGACCGTTGGTTTCGTCCGGGATGCAGATGCGCTCATCGTTGTCGATCCGGGAATGGTGCCGAGCCGCTCGGCGATCTTGGATCCGCTCGCGACGCTCGGCGCGAAGCCGGAAGACATCACCGACGTTGTCATCTCGCATCACCATCCGGACCACACCATCAACGTCGCGCTGTTCCCGAACGCGCGGCTGCACGATCACTGGGCCTGGTACCGCGACGACCTCTGGGTCGACCGCGCGGCGGAGGGGTTCGAAGTCTCGCCGAACGTTCGCTTACTCGAGGTTCCCGGTCACACGCAGCAGGACATCGCGACGGTCGTCGACTCCAGCGAAGGCGTCGTCGTGTTCACGCACCTGTGGTGGATGGCCGACGGGCCAGAGGAGGACCCGTACTCGCCGGACATGGCCCTCGTCCACGCGAACCGCGAGCGCGTCCTCGCGCTCCCCGGGCTCGTTCGCATCGTTCCCGGCCACGGTCCCGCGTTCGCGCCCGGTTCCGATACGCCCAGGTAACCCTGGGCCGGCGCGGCGGCCTACGCCCTCGTCAGGGCTCGCTCGGTCTCTGCATCGAAGAGGTACAGGCTCCCCGGCTCCAGACCGAAGCGTACGGTCTCGCCCGTGCGGACGGCGGCGTCGGGCGCGGCGTGGACCGTGAAACGCAGATCCCCCGGGGTCGAGACCCCGATGAACATCTCGCGCCCGAGCATCTCCACGTAGCCGACCCGCCCTTCGATCGGCCCGATCAGTCCCGCCCCGTCTCGCCATAAGACCGTGTGCTCAGGTCGGACCCCGACGATCACCTCGTGCGGTACACCGCTCGCCGGCATGTCCCGCTCGTCGACCTTCAGCGTGAGCCCTTCTCGCGACAGCGTCAGGGACCCGTTCCGCCGCTCCGCGTTCATCGTCGAGAAGCTCATCGAAGGGCTGCCGATGAACCCCGCCACGAAGACATTGGCGGGGCGCTCGTACACCGTGCGGGGATCGCCGATCTGCTCCAGGACCCCCTCGCTCATGACGGCTACCCGGTCGCCCATCGTCATCGCCTCGACCTGGTCGTGAGTCACATAGACCGTGGTCGTCCCGACCTGCTCCTGCAAGTGCTTGATCTCGCCGCGCGTCTGGACGCGCAGCTTCGCGTCCAGGTTCGAAAGTGGTTCGTCCATCAGGAAAGCCTTCGGCTCGCGGACGAGCGCCCTTCCAAGAGCGACGCGCTGGCGCTGGCCGCCTGACAGCGCGCGCGGCTTGCGCTGGAGCAGTTCCCCGATGTCGAGCATCTCGGCCGTATGGTGCACCCGGCGGTCGATCTCTTCGCGCGGCATCTTCCGCATCTTCAGCCCGAACGCGAGGTTCTGATACACGGTCATCTGCGGATACAGCGCGTAGTCCTGGAACACCATCGCGATATCCCGATCGCGCGGCGCGAGCCGGTTCACGACGCGCTCCCCGACGCGGATCTCGCCCGCGGTGAGCGCCTCCAGTCCGGCGATCAGCCGCAGCGCCGTGGTCTTTCCCGATCCGGAAGGGCCGACCAGCACGACGAACTCTCCGTCCTCGATCTCCAGCGAGAAGTCGCGCAGCGCCGTGACCTCGCCGAACCTCTTGGTGACGTTGTCGTAGACGACCCGTGCCATCGCTCAGCCCTTCACCGCGCCGGTAAGCATCCCTCGCAAGAACTCCCGCTGGAAGATGATGAAGACGACCAGGATGGGCAACGCGACGATCACGGCACCGGCCGATACGAGGGCGATGTTGGTGGTGTACCTGCCGGAGAAGCTGGCCAAGCCGGCGGGCGCCGTCAAGTGGTTGACGGTGAACACGAGCGCCAGGAAGAACTCGTTCCAGCTGTCGGCGAAGGTGAGCACCGTTAGCGTCAAGATCGCCGGACGAGCGAAAGGCACCAGGATCCTCCAGAGCGTCTTCCAGCTCGACGCGCCGTCGATCCGAGCCGCCTCCAACAGCGAGCGCGGAGCCGACATGAAGGCCGCGCGCATCCAGAAGATGCCGAAAGCAACCTCGCCCGACACCTCCAGCAGGATCAGCGCCCAGTACGTGTCGAGCAGGCCCATGGCGCGCACGTCGTAGTACAACGGAACGATGGTGGCCTCGGTCGGGATGATGAGCCCGAGGATGAACAGGTAGAAGATCACCTTCGATCCGCGGAACTGCATCGTGGCGAAGGCGAAGCCGCCGAGGATCGACAGCAACACCGACGCCGGGACCATCACGGCGGCGACGATGACGCTCGTTCTGAAATACCCGGAGAACCCGCCCTGCTGCCAGGCCGTCACGTAGTTGTGCCACTCGAAGGTCGGGGGAAGCGCGAAGCCCGAGGGGGCATTCCCCGCCCCGGACGGGTACAAGCTGGCCAGCAGGATTCCGACGAGCGGGTAGACCGCGACCGCCGAGCACAGGATGATGAGGAAGTAGTTGAAGGCGACCTGCGCGCGCGACGCGGTGTTCACTCCCCGGCCCCCCGCTCCATGACCCGGTTGATCGCGAACGTCACGACGAAGACGATCAGCATGAGGACGATCCCGAGCGCGGCGGCCGATCCCACCTGACCGGTCTGCGCCAAGCGCCTCCAGATGATGTAGGCGGGAACGGTGGTCGCGGTCCCCGGGCCGCCGTAGGTCAGCACGTAGATCTCGTCGAAGGTGCCGAGCGTGCCTATGACCGACAGGACGAGCACCACTTGCAGCTCGTACCGCAGCCCCGGCAGCGTGACGGCGAAGAACTCCCGTATCGCGTTGGCCCCGTCGACCCGAGCAGCTTCGTACAGGCTCGCGGGGATCTTCATGACCCCTGCGAGGAACAGGATCAGGCAGAACCCGAACTGTCCCCACAGCCCGAACACTCCGACGGCCGGAAGCGCGGTGTTGAAGCTCCCGAGCCAGCCCTGGGACGGGATGAAGTGCCCGAGCCCCACGGCTTTGAGCGCGGTGTTCAGAGGTCCGTCGACGTCGTAGACCCAGGTCCACGCCACCGCCGTGACGACGTCTGTGATCACGAGCGGCAGGAACAGCAGCATCCGGAAGAACGTGAGGCCGTGGATCCTTATGCGCGAAAGCACGACGGCCAGGAACATGCCGAGGACGATAGGCAAGAACGAGTAGAAGACCATGAGCTGGAGCACGTGCACGTACCCGCTTCGGATGGCGGGATCGGTGAAGAACTCCTGGTAGTTAGCGAGGCCGACCCAGATGCCGGGTGTAACCCCGTCCCAGTTGTAGAAGGACAGGTTGACGCCCTGCGCGAGCGGGACGAGGTTGAAGGCCGCGTAGAGGATGAACGCCGGGGCCACATACAGGTAGCCGATCCGGCGCGCTTCCCCGGGCAAGCGTTCGGGTCGACGCCGGCTCCCTACCGCCCCTCCCGCTCTCGAGACGAGCCGGCCCCGGCTCGAAACGTCCATCAGGCTCGGGAGCTTTGGAAGTCCGCGTAGTCCTGTTGGACCTTCGACACGAACTCCTGGGGCGTGATCCTCTCGGCCATCAGCTCCTGGATCGTGGCGGTGAGGGTGTCGTAGAAGGTGGGGGTGGCCCAGTCCTCGTAGGGAACGACGCCGTTAGAGGCCGTCACGGTCGCGGCGGCATCTACCACGTCCGCCAGCACAGTGCCGGGTTCGACGGGAGGGGTCGATCCCGTGTGCAGCGGGATCTGGCCCGTCGGTAGGAGGAGGTCGCTGGCGTGGTCGCTCGTCATCCAGTCGATGTAAGCGGCGGCGGCGTCGGGGTGTGCGGAACCGGCGGTGATCGAAAGAGGGTAGCCCGCGCCGCCCGTCGAGACGGCCGGCCCGCCCGCCTCCATCGGCGGCATGATGAAGAAGCCGAAGTTGCGGTTGTCGGCACCGAGGTCCGCCACGATCCAGTTGCCGGTGATCATGAACAGGCCTTCGCCCTTCGCGAAGTTGTTGACGGCGGTCTGGTAGCCGCTGCCGCCGAACCCCGGTGTGAAGTAGCCGTTCTTCGCCCAGTCCTGCAGGGTGGTCGCGGCCTGCACGTTCTCGGGTGTGTCGAACGAGAGCTGGTTCCTCTGCAGCCCGAATATGAGGTCGGTCAGATAGCTGACGGGGGCCATCTGGTCCTGTATCACCGCGAACTCGTGGATACCCGGGAACGCGTCGTTGTTCCCGAACTGGATCGGGATCTGGCCCGCTTGCTTCGCCGCGGCGAGATCGCTTTCGAACTCCGCGAACGTGGTCGGGATCGTGAGGCCCAGGCTGCTCAGGATAGTCTTGTTGTAGTAGACGCCTACGAGTTCGCCCATCGTCGTGTATCCGAACAGGCTTCCCGTCCCGAACTGCTTGCCGTCGGGCGTCCAACTGCTCACGGCGAGCACGTTCTCCGAAACCCGGTCCCGCCAGCCGTAGGCCGTGGCGTAATTGTCGAGCGGCAGCAGCAGGCCGGCCTTCACGAGCTGCCCCATGTCCGGCCAGCCTTGGTTGACCTCGACCACGTCGGGTGGGTGGGGACCCGAGATCGCGAGCTTGAGCAGGGTCTTGAGCTCCCCGAAGTCCCGCTTCACCCGCTGCACGGTCACGTTCGGGTACTTCTGCTCGAACTCTGAGTTGAGCTGGTCCCAGATCCCGCTGACCTGCCCCGACTCCTGATCCCAAACCGTGAGCGTGATCGGCCCCGTCTCGGTGACTCCGGTCGTCGCCGGCGCTGGCGGCGCCGTCGCCTGATGGGTCGGTGTGCCCGGCGTGCAGGACATCCCCACGAGCGCCAACGCCGCGAACACCAAGAACCCCAGGCCGAACCTTCGAGCCCTCACGGGTAGGACTCTAAGAGACCGATATAGGCAGAGTCAAGACCATCGGTTCGGTTTGGTTCACTTTCGGCCGAGAGCGGTCTATGATTCCACACATGTGTGCCGTCGAGCACAAAGAGGTGTTAGATCGACTCCGGCTTCGCTACCAACGGGTGCAGGAAGCGCTGGCGGAGGAGATCGGCCGGGGCCGAAGGTCACCGGGCTCGCGACTCCCGCCCGAACGAGCCCTGGCCGAGCACTTCGGTGTCAGCCGGGTCACGTTGCGCCGCGCACTCGACGAGTTGGAGCGGGCCGGGATCGTCTCCCGCGACACCCGAGGTTGGGCGGTGGCTTCATCGCAGATCGGCGAACCTCCCAACGCCCTCATGAGCTTCTCGGAGATGGCGGCTTCACGGGGGCTGACCGCTTCGGCTCAGGTCCTCGAGAAGCGCGTGCGCCCAGCCTCGATCGACGAGGCCGATTCGCTCGGGCTGGCGCCGGGAGCCGCGCTCTTCGAATTGGAGCGCCTGAGGTTGATGGACGTCGTTCCTATCCTGATCGATCGAAGCATCGTGCCCCTGGCCCTCGCGCCGGGCATCCAGGAGATCGACTTCTCCGTCGCGTCGCTGTACGAAGTCCTGGAAGAGCGATGGGGGTTGAGGCCGGCTCGCGCGCATTACGCGGTCGAGGCGATAGGCGCAGACGAACGCCAGTCGGCGCTGCTGGGATCGGAAACAGGTGGTCCGCTCCTCCGCTGCGATCAGCTGACGGAGGATGAGACCGGCCGCCTGATCGAGTCCTGCGAGATGGTCTATAGGGGTGACCGCTACCGGTTCCGCGCCACGCTGGTTCGGGCGGAAGCCGGATGAAGTCGCCGAAGGTCGTCGTGCTCGATGATTACGAGCTGCTCAGCCGCGCCGGAGCCGACATCGTGACGGATCTCGTGTCGGGCAAGCCCGACTCCTCGGTGGTGGTGGCGACAGGAGAGACACCTATGGGTCTCTACCGGCAGCTCGCCGACAAGCGAGAGATGGGAACCTTCGACGCCTCCGGGTTAACGGTGCTGCAGCTCGACGAATACAGAGGGATAGACCCACGCGATCCTCGAACCCTCTTCGGCTGGATGATGCGGAGCTTCGTGGAGCCGCTCGGCATCTCTCCGGAGAGGGTCGTGCGGTTCCCGACCGATGGTGACGCCATCGAGGCATGCGCGGCCTACGAACGCGCGCTCGAGGAAGCCGGCGGTTACGACCTCGCGATCCTCGGGATCGGCGAGAACGGACACATCGGGTTCAACGAGCCGCCCTCCGACGCGTCGGCGCCGACCCGCGAGATCGAGCTTTCGCAGGAAAGCGTCGAGTCGAACGCTCGATACTGGGGAGGCCTCGAACACGCTCCCCGGCGCGGGATCACAGCAGGGATGTCGGAACTTTTGCAGGCACGGAAGATCCTCCTCGTCGCTTCGGGCCGGCACAAGCTCCGCATCGTTCACCGTGCTCTGCAAGGTCCCGTGGCCCCTGAGGTTCCCGCCTCGTATCTTCAAGAGGCCGAAGACGTAACGGTCCTCGTCGACCGCGAAGCCTGGGAAGGATGGGACTAGGCGTGAAGATGACGCTGATCGGAACGGGGGTGCGCACTCCTTTCGTTCTGCACGGCTTGGCGGACCACGAGCGCGAGCTCGGACTCACCGAGGTGGTTCTGCACGATGCCGACCACGAGAGGCTCGAGATCATGTCGGCACTCGGCGCGCACCTCTGCCGGGAGTGGGGCACGACGTTCACCGTCCGCGCGGAACGCGATGCGCGCGCGGCGCTCGCCGGCTCACGGTTCGTCTTCACGGCCATCCGCGTGGGGCAGGAACGCGCGCGGGCTCTCGACGAGCAACTCCCGCTGAAATACGGCGTGCTCGGGCAGGAGACCACCGGCCCCGGCGGGTTCGCGATGGCGATGCGAACGATCCCCGCGATGCTCGACTACGCTCGGATGGTCACCGAGGTCGCACCCGACGCGCTCATCGTGAACTTCACCAACCCGGTCGGGCTGATCGTGCAAGCGCTCTCCGACCACGCGTCGGCGCGCGTCGTCGGCGTGTGCGACGGCCCGATCGGCATGAAGCAGAGCGTCGCGGAGTTCCTCGGTGTTCCGGCCGACGAGGTGCACGCGGACTACTTCGGACTCAACCACGCCGGGTGGATCCATCGAGTGCTCGTCGAAGGCCGCGACCGGCTCCCCGAGATCCTCGACCGGTACGAGGAACTGCAGCGACAGGACGAGTCGTGGCGGCTGTTCGATCCCGAGCTCGTTCGCTCGCTCGGGATGCTGCCGATGGAGTACCTCTACTTCTACTACTACCGGCAGCAGGCGGTGGAGAACATCGTGGCCTCCGGCAGCTCTCGAGGCGAGCAGATCGCCGCCCTGAACGCCTCGCTCTGGCCCGTGCTTCGAGAACGGATCGGCGCCGGTGATCTCCAGGGCGCGCGCGGCGCTTGGGAGACGGCGATCGAAACCCGCCATGGAACCTACTTCGCCCGCGAGCGAGGGGAGACCGTGCCGAAGGGACCGCAGCCTGAACCCGCCGCTTCCCACGACGAGATGTTCGAAGGCGACGGCTACGAGGGACTCGCGACCGCGGTCATGGTGTCGGCCGTGCAACGACGGAAGGTGCCGCTCATCTTGAACGTTCCGAACCGGGGCGCGATCTCGAACCTGCAGGATGACGATGTGGTTGAGGTGACGTGCATGAGTGACGAGCACGGAGCTCACCCGCTCGCGCAGGGCTCGATGCCGGAGGCCGCGCGCGCGTTGATCGAGCCCATCAAGGCCTACGAGCGGCTCACCGTCGAGGCAGCGGTCGAAGGTTCGTATCAGAAGGCGCTGAAGGCGTTGCTCGTGCACCCGCTCGTCGGTTCGTATCCGCTCGCGAGGTCCATCCTGGACGACTACCTCTCCGCGCACGCGGAGTTCCTGTCCTACGTCTCGGCGTAGGCGGCCCTAGATCCAGTTCGGCGGCGAGGTTCGCCTCTTGATCTCGCCGTCCCATCCCTCCAACGGGGCGCACCACCAGTACCAGTTCTCGTCGAGCCGCTCTAGGCCCGGAAGCGCGACGCGGCCGTTCGACCATAAGAGCGCTTCCCAGGCGGACGCTTCGATGCTCGTCCACGGGAACAACCGCGCGACGATCTTCGCGCAAAGCTCATCCGGCGGATGGAAACCGACGCCGAGTCCCGTCGCGATGTCGAAGGTGTGAACGAGGATCTCGTCGCAACCCATCGCGAGGAACCCCTCGGCGTCGGCCATGCCCGCCGGATGCCATGCGCGAGCGCCGGGCGGGGAGGCCTCGCACACCCGCGCGAGGACGGCCGCATGCACACCGACGTTCGCCAGCACTCCGAAGGCGATTCCCCGGGGATGCCGTCTCGGATCTCCTGCATCCGCCCCGCGCTGAGCGTCGCGAGGTGCCCGCTGTAGTAGGCGAGCGCATCGACGACGTGATCAAGGGTGTAGCGGCAGCTCCATTCGAGGTCGCCGGCCTTCACGGTCCAATCGGCATCGACGCTCGGCGCGAGGCCTCGCAGCGAAGCCTCGGCCGCGCCTAGGAGGTCGGTGGGAGTGAGCACATCTTGAGCCTACCTCCGCCCCGCCCTTCGATGAGCCGCGCCTGGTCACCCGAGCCTCTCAGCGCGAGGCTATCCTTGGCTGATGCCGCTGTATCGACTCGACGAACCCGCCGGACCGCTGGTCGCGCCGGTGATGGTCGCCGCGTTCGACGCGTGGATCGACGCGGGAGGTGCCTCGACCGCCGCGTGCTCCCTCATCGCTTCTCCGGCGGACGTCATCGCCACCTTCGATGCCGACGCGCTCTTCGATTACCGGGCTCGGCGGCCCGTGCTGGACATCGTCGACGGCACTTTGGCGGAGCTCGCGTGGCCTTCGCTCGAGCTGAAGCGCGCGCGACATGGCGGGCGAGACCTCCTCGTTCTATCCGGGCCGGAGCCGGACTTCCGCTGGCAGGAGCTCGGACACGACCTTCACGCGCTGGCGCTTCAGCTCGGCGTCGTCGAATGGGTTTCGCTCGGGGCGATCCCGGCGGCCGTTCCGCACACCCGCCCGGTTCCGATCCTCGCGACGGCATCGAGACCCGGCCTGCTCCGCGAGGACGAGAACCAGGGCCCGCAGGGACTCCTTCGCGTGCCGGCCGCCGCGCTCTCCACGATCGAGCTCACCGTGAGTGGCTCCGGGATCCCGGCTGTCGGCTTCTTCGCGCAGGTGCCGCATTACGTTAGCGGACCCTTCGCCGCCGCCACGATCGCCATCCTCGAGCACGCGGGCCGTCACCTGGGCGCGGAGTTCCCGCTCGGATCTCTCCCCGACGAGGCCGCGACGCAGCGACAGCGACTCGACAACCTCGTCGCTTCGGACGCGGAAACGCAGAGCTACCTCCAACGTCTCGAGGCGATCGTCGACGAGCAGCGGATCCCCTCCGGCGACGAGCTAGCCTCCGAGATCGAACGCTTCCTTTCCGGCGAGACCGGCCCCAGCGAACCCGGCCACGGGCCACTCGGCGGCCGCTGACCTCGGGTGCGGCCGGGCGGCCTGCAGGCCGTGGGACCCGAGAGTCCTCGAGGAGCTCCTCGTCGCGTCGTCGCTGGGCCCAGGTTCGGACCGAACCTCCGCGGGTAGCATGGGCAGCTATGGAGGTCGAGCCGTTCGTTCCCACCGAACGCACGCGGGTCCATCGTCTCCCCGAGCGGGCCGTCTACTCCCGCGATGTCGTTCACTCGATCCTCGATGAGGCGCTCTTCTGCCACGTCGCGTACATCGAGGACGGCCATCCGAAGGTCATCCCGACCATCCACGTGCGGGTCGGCGAAACCCTTTACATCCACGGTTCGAACGCGAGCCGCACGCTGCGAGCGCTGAAGGACGGCACGGACGCCTGCGTCGCCGTCACGCTCCTCGACGGTCTCGTCCTCGCGCGCTCCGGCTTCCACAGCTCGATGAACTACCGGTCGGTCATGGTCTACGGCACGGCGCGCGAGGTGCTCGACCCTAAGGAGAAGCTCACGGCCCAAGCTGCGCTCGTCGACCACGTGGTGAGCGGTCGCTCGCAGGACGCCCGCCTGCCGAACGAGTCAGAGCTCAAGCAGACGACCATCCTTGCCATCGCCCTCGAAGAGGTCTCCGCGAAGATCCGAACCGGTCCCCCGAAGGACGAAGAAGAGGACTACGACCTCCCGATATGGGCCGGAGTGCTTCCGCTGGATCTGACACCTGGTGAGCCCATAGACGACCCACGACTCACCCCCGGCCTCGAGCCGCCCACGAACGTCACGGACTATCGCCGGCCGCCGTGAGGTCGCGGTGAGCCGTCCCACTTTGCGGGGCAACGTCCGCGCGATGCCGCGCACCGCGTGGATCCTGTTCGCAGGAACGTTCGTGAACCGGTTCGGAACGTTCGTGCTGCCGTTCCTCACGTTGTACCTGACGAAACGCGGCTACTCGGCCCCTCAGGCCGGCATCGCGGTGGGCGCATACGGTCTCGGCGGGATCGGCGCCGTCACGCTGGGCGGCCTCGCAGCGGACCGACTCGGCCGCAGGAACACCATCGCGACGTCGATGTTCGGCGGCGCCACGTTCACGCTTCTGCTGTCACAGGCTCATACCCTCGCGCTGATCCTTCCCCTCGCCGCGTGCGTCGGTCTGACGGCCGAGCTGTACCGGCCGGCTTCGAGCGCGCTTCTCACCGACCTCGTCCCGAGCGAGCGACGCGTAACCGCGTTCACGCTCTCGCGGCTCGCCGTCAACCTCGGCTGGGCCTTCGGCCTGGCCATCGGGGGTTTCCTCGCCGACCGCTCCTTCCTACTGTTGTTCATAGGAGACGCCGCGACGTCGGCGGCGTTCGGCGTGATAGCGCTGGCGGCGCTACCGCATGGCGTACGAACCGCGCGTCACGAGGAACGGCGAGGCGCGGCCTCACGATCGATGCTCGCGGATCGCAGCTTCCTGCTGTTCCTCGGCTCGGTGTTCGCCACTGCGCTCATCGTCATGCAGTCGGCGACGACGTTCCCGCTCCACATCAAGGCGAACCACCTGACGAACGCGGACTACGGCCTGTTGCTCTCGTTGAACGGCATCATCATCGTGTTCGCCGAGCTTCCGCTCACATCGATAACGATGCACCTGAACAAGACCCGTGTGATGGCCCTCGGCGCGCTGCTGACCGGCCTCGCGTTCTGGTTCATCGGTTCGGCCCGCACGTTACCGATGCTCACCGGTGTCATCGTCGTCTGGACCATCGGCGAGATGGTCGAATCGCCCGTTGCGGCAGCGTTCGTGGCCGACCGCGCGCCCGAGAACCTACGAGGCCGCTACCAGGCGGCTTTCGGGACCATGTTCGCCCTCGCGGCGATCGTCGGACCCATCGCTGGGACGACCCTGTTCCACGCAAGACAGGGCGCCGTGTGGGGCGCATGCGGCGTGCTCGGCGTCGTCGGCGCGGTTTTGGCACTCTCCGCCGGCCGCGCCCGAACGGCCGTTCCCGCAGGTCAGGGGGCGAGTTGACGTTTCGCCGATAGTGTGGTTCGATATATCGGTCCGATATATGCAACCGCTATATCGGAGCGCAACATCAAGGGGAAGGTAGCACCGGATGCTGGAACTCGCGATCCTCGGCCTGCTCAAAGAGCGGTCGATGCACGGCTACCAGCTCTCGAAGCGGCTAACCGACTCGCTCGGGGGGTTCTGGCGCGTCTCGTACGGCTCGCTGTACCCGACGTTGAAGCGTCTGGAGAAGCAGGGCGCCGTTGAGCAGGTCTTCGACGAGCAGGAGGTCGGACGCCGCAAGAACGTCTACCGCGTCACCTCCAAGGGGGAGAAGCTCTTCCAGGAGCTGCTCGAGGAAGCCGGGCACGAGTCTTCGTCCGAGGAGAACCGCTTCCGGGTTCGACTCGCGTTCTTCAAGTACCTGGCGCCCGATACGCGCATCCGCTTGCTCGAGAAGCGGCGCGCCTACCTGGAGGAGCGCCTCAGCACCATCAAGACGTCCCTGTCCGCCACGAGCGAGCGGTTCGACACGTACACGCTCTCGTTGATGCAGCACGGGCGGGACTCCACCGAACAGGACATCGCCTGGCTGAGCGGCCTCATCGCGGCCGAGCGCGGCGCGGCGAAACCCACGAGAGAGGCAACGAAGCGCCGGGAAGCCCGAGCGCTTCGCAGAAAGGAGCGCACCACATGAGCAAGGTCCGTCTCGCGATCGTCGGCGTGGGTAACTGCGCGTCGTCGCTCGTTCAGGGGCTGGAGTACTACAAGGACGCCTCTCCGGACGACCGTGTCCCAGGCCTCATGCATGTGGACCTCGGCGGGTATCACGTCCGCGATGTCGAGATCGTCGCGGCGTTCGACGTCGACGCGAAGAAGGTCGGTAAGGACGTGGCCGAAGCCATCTTCTCCGAGCCCAACAACACCATCCGCTTCTCCGACGTGCCGCCCACCGGCGTCACCGTCCTTCGCGGGTGCACCCTGGACGGGCTCGGCACCTACTACCGCCAGATGATCGAGGAGTCCGACGAGCCCGAGGTCGACGTGGCGCAGGCGCTCCGCGACGCCGAGGCCGACGTCGTAGTTTCCTACCTGCCGGTGGGAAGCGAGCAGGCCGCGCGGTTCTACGCGCAGGCCGCCATCGACGCGGGCTGCGCGCTCGTGAACTGCCTGCCGGTGTTCATAGCGTCGGACCCGGCGTGGGCTAAGAAGTTCGTCGAAGCCGGTCTTCCGATGGTCGGTGACGACATCAAGAGCCAGGTCGGCGCCACGATCGTGCACCGGATCCTCACGAAGCTCTTCGAGGACCGAGGCGTGAGGCTCAACCGGACCTACCAGTTGAACTTCGGCGGGAACATGGACTTCATGAACATGCTCGAGCGCGAACGGCTCGCCTCGAAGAAGCTCTCGAAGACGCAATCTGTGCAGTCCCAGCTGGAGAAGCCACTCGACAAGCAGAACATCCACATCGGGCCCTCCGACCACGTTCCGTGGCTGGAGGACCGCAAATGGGCGCAGATCCGGCTCGAGGGCGAGGCGTTCGGCGGCGTGCCGCTCACCGTCGAGTTGAAGCTGGAGGTCTGGGACTCGCCGAACTCCGCCGGCATCGTCATCGACGCCGTTCGCTGCGCGAAGCTCGCGAAGGACCGCGGCGTCTCCGGCCCGATCATCGGACCCAGCGCGTACTTCATGAAGTCGCCGCCGGTGCAGTTCTCCGACGAGATGGCCCACGAGATGGTCGAGGAGTTCATCCTCGGGAACGGTGCCAGCAGGTCCGCCGACTGGACCCAGTTCTTCGACACCCAGCCCGCGGACGCCTGATCGTCGGCTCCACAACGAGATCGAGGCCGGGCCGTGGGCCCGGCCTCTTCGTTCTCGTAGGATGCCGGGCGTGATGACGGTTCCTCCGCCTCCGGTCTTCGCCGACGACGACGCGTACGAGGCCTCGCTGAAGCGCGCCGCGTTCTGGGCGCCTTACGCGCGCGCGGCGCTGCGCGCGGCGGGACTTCCCGACGAAGGCCAAGTCGTCACGCATTTCCCGACGACCCATGTCGCGGCGCTCGTGGACGGAACGTATCTGGTCAAGCTCCACTACGAGCCTTGGTTCGGCGAGGACTGCTTCCAGACCGAGCGCGAGGCGTACGGGATGCTCAACGGCCGTAAGCTCCCGATCCCGAAGCTACTTGCGGACGGAGCGCTGTATCGCGAGGAAGACGGCTGGCGGTGGCCGTTCCTCGTGATGACCGCGATGCCGGGCCGCGCGATGCGCGACTTGGACGGCACGCTCACCCCGAAGGAGCGCGAGCGCGCCGCCGACTTCGTGGGGAAGACGCTTCGCAAGCTCCACGGAACCCCGATCCACGAGGGCGAATACCTATCCCTCGAGCTGTACGTCGACCTCATCCAGACGCGGACCCAGCGATGCCACCGCGATCACGAGCAGTGGGGCTCGCTCCCGTCGCACCTCGTCGATCAGGTTCGCGACTATGTCTGGGACGCGCACAAGCTGATCGACCCCGAGGAAGGGCCGCACGAGCTGATCCACGGCGACCTGCACGGCGGGAACCTCTTCCTCGAGGGCGAGCCGGCAACGATGAAGCCGGCCGGCATCGTGGACTTCAACGACGTGTACGTCGGCGACCGCCATTACGACCTGGTCGCCATCCATCTGAAGGGGTTCGGCGCGGACAAGCGGCTGTTGGGTCGAGTGCTCGACGCCTACGGCTGGGGAGAGCTCGGGAAGCACTGGCCGCAGCGGATGCTGGCCTTCACGCTGGCGCACGACTACGACATGATCCAACCGGTGGTAGAGAGGTATCCGGAGGCCGTCAAGAACGCTGCCACTCTCGGGGACCTCGCGACCCTCCTGTGGGACCTCGACGCACCCGGACCCGCCTGATCTGGCCAGCAGCGCGCCTAGTATCCAGCCGTGAAGGGGACGCTCGAGCGCTCCAAGGACGCCCTGCGAAGCCCGGATTTCCGCCGGCTGTTCTTGATCCGCATGGTGAGCCAGTCAGCCGACGGACTGTTCCAAGCCTCGCTGATCGCCTCTGTCGTCTTCTCCCCCGAGAAGCAGACGACCACCGCGGGTTTCGCCAAGGCGACGCTCATCATCTCGCTGCCGTTCTCCATCATCGGGCCTTTCACCGGCATGTT
>JBGPKY010000045.1:0-14688 GCA_041486205.1 Actinomycetota bacterium | reverse complement strand
GCCGTGGAAGATCTCGGAGACCGAGCTGTCTTCGAACACAGCGCGCAGCGCGGACGCGATGAGCGGGGCGATCGAGAGGACCTTGAGCTTGCCGAAGATCTTCTCCTCGGGGATGGGGAGCGTGTTCGTGACGACGACCTCTTGGATCGGCGCCTCTTCGAGTAGCTGCACGGCTTTGCCGGACAACACGGCGTGGGTCGCCGCCGTGTAGATAGGCCCCGCGCCTTGCGCCGCAAGGGCTGCGGCGCCCTTCGCAACCGTGCCGGCGGTGTCGATCATGTCGTCGACGAGCACGCAGGGCCGCCCGTCGACCTCGCCGACGACCGCCATCTCCTCGATCTTGTGCGCCTCGCGGCGCGAACGTCGTTTGTAGAGGAACGCGAGGTCGGCGTGCAGGGCCTCGCGGAGTTTCTCCGCGGTCTTGATCCGCCCGGCGTCGGGCGCGACGACGATGAGGTCGTCGCCGTGCAGTCCGAGCGTGTTCTGTAGGTAGTCGGACAGGATCGGCAGCGCCGTCAGATGGTCGAACGGGAAATCGAAATAGCCTTGGATCTGCCCCGCGTGCAGGTCGACCGAGACCACTCGCTGCGCCCCGGCGGTCGTCAGCATGTCGGCGACGAGCTTCGCCGAGATGGGCTCGCGCGCGAGGCCCTTCTTATCCTGGCGCGAGTAGCCGTAGTACGGCACGACCGCGGTGATGCGTTTGGCCGAGGCGCGTTTCATCGCGTCGAGCATCACGAGCTGCTCCATGATCGACTCGTTGATCGGGTCAGCGTGCGTTTGGATCACGAACACGTCCGCGCCTCGCACGCTCTCTTCCGCCCGGACGTAGATCTCGCCCGAGGCGAAACGCGAGATCTTCATCGGCGACACAGGGATGCCGAGATGCTCGGCGATCTCGGCGGCAAGCGCGGGGTGCGTCGTCCCCGAGAACAACATCATCTTCTTCTTGGTGACGATCTCCACGGTCAGTGCTCCCCCTTGGCCTTCTCGGCCTTTGCCCCGGACTGCTTCTTCGCTTCCGCGTCCTTGCGCTTCCGGTAGCCCTTCACGATCCGTTGTTCGGCCCGCTCGACGGCCAGCGCGCCGGCCGGAACATCCCTCGTTATCACCGAACCCGCTCCCGTCACGGCGCCGTCTCCGATCCGGATCGGCGCGATGAGCATGTTATCTGAGCCGATCCTCACATCGTCGCCGATCACGGTGCGGTGCTTCCGGTAGCCGTCGTAGTTCACGGTGACGGTGCCGGCACCGATGTTCGAGCCGCGCCCGATGGTCGTGTCGCCCACGTAGGCCAGGTGCGGGACCTTCGAGCCTGGTCCGACCTCGGAGTTCTTGAGGTCGACGAACGCGCCGGCCTTCGAGCCGTCGGCGAGAACCGTCCCGGGTCGCATCCTGACGAACGGTCCGACCACGACTCGCTTGCCGATCCGCGAGCCGAGGATGACGCCGAACTGCACCATCGATCCGTCTCCGACGTGTGAGTCGACGATCCTCGTGGAGGGCCCGATCGCACAATCGCGCCCGATCGACGTCGCTCCCTCCAGGAAAGTAAGCGGGTAGACGGTGGAGTCGGCCCCGATCTTCACATCGACGTCGATGTAGGTCGCCGAGGGGTCGACGATCGTGACGCCGCTCGCCATGTGCGCAGCGTTGATCCGCTCCCGCATGATCCGATTGAGCGTCGCCAGCGTCTCGCGCGAGTTCACGCCCGCCCACCCGCCGAAGTCGCCGAGCACCGCCGAGACGCGCTCGCCTTTTTCCATGAGGATCGGAAGGACGTCGGGGAGGTAGTGCTCCCTCTGGCGGTTGTCGCGGCCGACGAGCGGGAGCGCTCCGTACAGATCCCGGCGCCGGAACGCGTAGACGAGCGTCGACATCTCTCGGATCGCGGCGATCTCAGGCGAGGCGTCACTGTCCTCGACTATCTCGACCAGCCGCGACCCTTGCCGGACGACACGGCCGTACCCGCCGGGGTCCTCGACGAGAGTCGTGAGTATCGATGCGGCGGCCTTGGTCCGGCGGTGCACGCCGAGGAGCTGCTTCACGTGATGGCCCTCGACGAGCGGGTCATCGCCGCCGAGGACCAACACCTCATCGACGCGGCCCACCGCGCGTTCGGCCGAAAGGACGGCGTGGCCGGTCCCCAGCAGCTCGCCTTGGTCGACGAAGACGGGCGTGGGCGAGACGTTCCAAGATCGAACGGCCCCCTCGACCTCGTCGGCGCCGTGCGAGACGACGACGATGATCTTCGAGGGCTTCGCGGCGGTCGCGGCCTTCAACACGTGCCACAGCGCCGGGCGGCCGCACACCTGGTGCAGCACCTTCGGGAGCTTGGACTTCAGTCGCTTCCCCTCGCCGGCGGCGAGCACCACCGCCGCGAGCGATCGGGAACCGGTCTTCGAGGGCAAGCGCCTGCCTTTGGTCGGATGGCCGCCACCTTTGTACCGGCGGGCGACCCGCCTGACAAGAGCGTCGGACGTGGTATGAACCAGCCGCGCGGAAGGAGGTGCGGTGGCCGGAGAACGAGTGGCGCTCGTCACAGGGGCCGGAAGCTTCACCGGGATCGGGGTCGCGGCGGCACGGGCGCTCGGCCGGGACGGCCTAGGGCTCGCCGTCACCTCCACCACGGATCGCATCCACGAGCGAGCGAAGGAGCTCGCGGCCGAGGGATGCGAGGCGGCCGGATTCACGGCCGATCTCACGAGTTGGGACGAAACCGACGCGCTGGTTGCCGCGGTTATCGAGCGGTTCGGCCGGATCGACGTTCTCGTCAACAACGCGGGGATGGTCCAGACCGGCGTGGACGACGGGAACGGCCGCCGGTTCGTAGACCTGGACGAGGCTTCCTGGGATCGCGAGATCGCGCTGAACCTTAAGACCGCGTTCAACGCCACGCGCGCGGTCTTGCCGCAGATGATCCACCGAGGCTGGGGCCGCGTCGTGATGGTCTCGTCGGTGACGGGGCCGTTCGTGTCGAACCCGGAGAGCGCCGGCTACAGCGCGGCGAAGGCCGGCATGGACGGTCTCACGCGTGCGCTCGCGATCGAGGTCGCGCGCGCAGGCGTCACGGTGAACTCCGTCGCGCCCGGATGGATCGCGAGCGGGTCGCAACTGCCGGAGGAGATCATCGCCGGCCGGAACACGCCGATCGGCCGAAGCGGCACTCCGGAGGAGATCGCCTCCGTGATCGCGTTCCTCGCGTCGGAGGGCGCCAGCTACCTCACCGGTCAGTCGATCGTCGTCGACGGCGGCAACACGATCCAGGAGTACAAAGGCCCTCCCGAGGGCTGGTACTAGCGACTACGGGAGCAGCGCGGCGACGTCCGCACGCGCGATGAACGAAGCGCGCAACCCCGGATCGGTAACCGAAGCCGCCTCCAGGCTCAGGATACGAGCCGCCTCCGCACGTCGCTCGGCCGCTGTCTCCTTGCGGCCCAAGGCCTCCAGCGCCTCGGCCTGTACAGCGAGCGAACGCCAGTGGGCCCGACGCTCGCTCGCAGAAGAAGCGGTCTGGACCGCTCGACTCGCGAGCTCGAGCGCCGTTTCCCACTCCTCCCGCAGCGCCGCGGCGCGCGCCTTCGCGTACAGACCCCACGCTCCCCACGTCGGGCTCTCGGCGAGGAGCGTTTCCTCGATCCTTCCGCCGATCGCGTCCAGGCGTTCCGGGTCACGCGCCTCCTCCCAGGCGAACACCTGCGGCCTGGAGGACCACGCCAACTCCAGTGGTGCGGAGACGGCTCGATCCGCTTCTTCGAACGATCGCACCCCCTCGGCGAGGTCACCCGCACGCAGCGAGACGCGTCCCGAGTGCGCGAGCGCGAGCGCCCGCATGAACGTCCCGCCGAGGGATGTGGACAGCTCCAACGCCACCGCGGCGTCCTCGGATAGACGGTCGAAGGCTCCCAACTCCTCGAGCACGTTTCCCCGAACCAAGCGGCCGATCATCTCTCCGCGCGGGGCCCCGATCGAGCGCGCGATCTCCACGGACCGGTCTGCGTCCCCCGCTGCGCCGCCGAGATCGCCGCCGGACAGCTTCACCTCGGCCCTGCAGTTCAACGCGAAGGCCTCATCCCGGCGGTTGCCGATCTCGCGAGCTCCGGCGACGGCCGAGTCGACGGTCGCCAACGCCTCGTCCCGACGACCGACGAACCATTGGAGCCAGGCGATCATGTACTCGTTGTGGCTCACCATGGGCCGCTGCCCTAGTTCGCGCAGCAACCGGTCGGCCTGCACGGCGTGATCGAGCCCTCGCTCGAAGGGACCGAGGAAGAAGTAGGCCTCGCATAGCCCGTGGTGCGCGAGAGCTTGACCTTCAGCGTCGCCGCTTCGCGTCGCGACCTCGAGGGCGTCGTCGTGGAACGGCAGCGAATCGCGGAAGGCCCCGCGACCGAACTGGATGGTCCCGGCCGTGTACAGCAGGCGAGCCTCTAGGTCCGTCGCGCCGATCGCGCGCGCCTTCTCCAACGCAACCGGAAGCAGCGCTTGGCCCTCGTCGTACCGGTCGGCGAGCCAGTCGAGGTGCGCGAGGGTGACGAGCGCGCGGGCTTCGAGCTTCCCGTCTCCGGCGTCACGAGCGGATCCGAGCGCTCGCTCGTAGTCGATACGCGCCTCCGTGAGCTCGCCGATCTGCTCCCGCGACTGGCCGCGGGACAACGCGATCTCGCTCCGCAGAGCGTCGTCGGCGCCGTCCGCCGCCGCCTCGAGAGCGCGGTCGTACCAGCGGATCGCCTCCTCTGCCGCGAAGATCCGCCGATGTCGATGCCCGGCAAGCATCGCCGCGCGCGCGGTCTTCGCCGCCTCGCCCGCCTCCGCGAAGTGGTACGCGAGGATCTCGGCGAACTCCTCGTCGCGGCCCCGCGTCACCGCCTCGAGCCAACCTCCGACGGCCTCGTGCGCCTCCGTGCGACGCGCGCGCGGGATGTTCGCGTACGCGACGTCGCGCGTGAGGATGTGGTTGAAGATCAGCTCGCGTTCGCCTTCGATCGAAGAGGTTTCCCGCTCCCACAGGAGCCCTTTGTCGACGAGCGCGTCGACCGCTCCGGCCGCGCCCTGCGAACCGAGCCGCTCGATCGCGCCTTGCCAGAAGATGCGTCCGACGACGGCCGCATCCTGGATAGCGCGCTTCTCGGCCGGCGCGAGCAGATCGATCCGCGAGGCGATGACGCCCTGCACGGTGTCGGGGAGCGCCGAAGGCATCTCGGCCGTAAGGGCCCACGAGCCGTCCTTGCGCGCAAGGGTGCCGTCCTCGGTCATCATCCGAAGCAGTTCGCCGGCGAAGAACGGGTTTCCCTCCGAGCGGTGAAGGATCGGGCCGACGACCTCGGCCGGCGCCTCGCCGCCGAGGAGGTGCTCGATCAGCGTGGTTCCTTCGCCGGCCGACAGTGGGGACAGGGAGATCGTCGTGGCGTTCGAAAGGCCGCCGCCCCAACCCGGCCGCTTCTCTGACAGCTCGGGGCGGGCCATACAAAGGATGAGCGCCGGCCCGGACGCCTTCGACGCGCAGGTCTCGATCAGATCCAGAAGGCTCGGGTCCGCCCAATGGATGTCTTCGATAAGCGCGAGCACCGGCCGCTCGGCCGTCATCGATTCGAGATAGCGCTGCCACGCGCGCGCGATCAACCGCTGCGCCGCAGCGGGTTCGGCGCCTGCGAGGGGATCGGATCCAACGGCGACGCCGATCGCCGAGAGCAGCACGCTCGTCGTCGCCATGCCCTCTTCGCCGCCACCGAACTTCGGATCCAGGCGCGCGCGAGCTTTGTCGAGCATCAGAGAAGGCGGATCGCTGTCGAGGATGCCAGCGTCCGCCTTGAGGATCTCGGCGAGCGGCCAGTACGTGAGCCCCTCCCCGTACGGGAGACAACGGCCGCGGACCAGGAGGGCATCCTCATGGGCGCCCACGCTCGTCGCGAACTCGTGTGAGAGCCGGCTCTTGCCGATCCCGGGCGCTCCCACCACGGTCACGAGGTTCGGGCGACGCTCGCGAACGGTCCTCGCGAACAGCAGCCGGAGAAGTTCGAGCTCGTGGTCGCGGCCGACTATCGGCGATCGGAGCCCACCGGCCTCCTGCATGGCCCCCGGGACTCCGACCCTCACACCCAGCGCCTCCCACGCCGTTAGCGGGCGATCGATGCCCTTGACGATGACATCGCCGAGCGGGCGGAAGGAGATCACGCCGCCGGCGTCGCGGTACGTACGTTCGCCCACCACCACGGACCCGGGAGCAGCGAGCGCCTGGAAGCGCGCCGCGATGTTCACCGCCTCGCCGGTGACGAACCCTTCGTCGCTACCGCCACCGTGAGCGAACACCTCACCCGTGTTGATCCCGACCCGCATCGCAAGATCGCCACCGGCGGTCTCGGCCACCTCGTGGTTCAGCGAGATCAGCCTCTCCTGCATCGCGAGGCCCGCCCGAACCGCGCGCTCCGGATCGTCCTCGTGCGACACCGGCACGCCGAAGAACGCGACCACCGCGTCACCGATGAACTTCTCGACGGTGCCGCCGAAGCGTTCGATCTCCCGCGTCATCGCGTCGAAGAAGGGACGCAGCACGCGACGGAGATCTTCGGGGTCCAGCCGCGCCGCCATCTCGGTCGACGCCGTGAGATCCGCGAAGAGCGCGGTGACCAACTTGCGCTCTTCGATGTCCTCGACGGCGGGAGACGACGTCGCAACCGCCTCGAGCGCTGCGCCGCAGGTTCCGCAGAAGCTGTTGGCGATGGGCGACGTCCCACCACAGGCTCCGCAAGTTCTCTCTAGGGACGCGCCACAGCTCCCGCAGAAGCGGTTGCCTGGCGGGTTCGAGTTCCCGCATGTCGGGCAGACGATGTCACTCACGTCGGCGTGGTCCCCCTTTCGCCTCGAGCTCCGGGGGGAGGAGTCGAACCTCCATCTAAGGCTCCAAAGGCCCGCGTCTTGCCGTTAGACGACCCCGGATCGCTTGGATTATGGCCTCATCCTGAGCCCGCGACCGGCCCGTAGGTCACCATCGCGCCGGGGATCATCTCCGCTAGCTCTCGAGCGTGCGTTTCATCGCCGGCGAGTCCGGCTACCGAGGAGCCGCTGCCGCTCATCACCGCGCCAAGCGCGCCCGCGGCCAGCAGCCGTCCCTTCGCCTCGCCGATCTCCGGATGCCTGGCGAACACCGGACCCTCCAGGTCGTTGAACAAGAGCGCACCGAGCGCCTCAGCGTCGCCTGCCGCCGCGGCGTCGAGCAAAGCCGCGGGGTCGGGCCCGGTCGGAGCGCCGTCGTCGTCCCACCATCGATACGCGTCAGGCGAGCGGACGCCGAAGTCGAACTTGACGAGCACCCAGTGGAGCCGCCCGACCTCCGCTGGCGCGATGAGGTCTCCACGCCCGCTCATGAGGACCGGCTCGCCGGCCAAGCAAGCCGGAACGTCCGAACCGATCCGCGCCCCGATCTCGGCGAGCGTCGCCGGTTCCAGGCCGCAGGCCCACAGCTCGTTCAAGGCCTCGAGCGTCGCGGCCGCGTCGGCGCTGCCGCCGCCGAGCCCGGCTGCCACGGGTATGCGCTTGTCGATCCGGATCTCGGCGCCGCCCGAGTGCTCACACGCATCCGCCAACGCGAGGGCCGCCACGAGCGCCAGGTTCATCCCGCCGGCCGAGGCGTCGCCGGCCGGGCGTTGGGCGCCAGCCATCTCCACGAACAGCCGGTCGGAGGCGAGGACGCTCACTCGGTCGGCAAGTGAGATCGGCAGGGCGAGGCTCTCGAGATCGTGGTAGCCGTCCTCGCGCCCGCCCAGGACCCGCAGGAACACGTTCAGCTTCGCATGGGCCTCACGCCTGACCGAGCCGGCTCGCGCGCGACTCACGGCGTCTGCTCCTCGAACGCACCTGCGCTTTCCAGCGCGTCGGTGATCGCGCCGAATTCCGCAAGCCCCAGCGCCTCCGCGCGGATCGCCGGATCGAGCCCGCAGGACTCCATGATCCCGACCGCGCTCGACGTGTCCAGCCCCAGCCTTTTCAGCGCGTTCGTCATGGTCTTCCGCCGCTCCGCGAACCCTTCCTCGACCAGGCGGAACAGCGATGTCGGGTCGGCACCTACCGGAGCGGGACGGGGCGTCAGCCGCACGAGGACCGACTCGACTTTCGGCCGCGGCCAGAACACGGATGGCGGCACACGCCGCACGAGCTCGGTATCGGCGCGATAGGCGACGCGAACGCTGACGGAGCCGTAGGCGTCCTCCCCTCGTCTCGCGGCGAGTCGCTCACCGACCTCGCGCTGAACCATCACGACGTAGGTCTCTACCGAGGGGACGTTCTCGAGCAACTCCATGAGCACCGGCACGGCCACGTTGTACGGAAGGTTCGAGACCATCTTCCACCCCTCGCCTCCGAGCAGCGAACCCCAATCCATCCGCAACGCGTCGCCCTCTTCAACCCGGATGTTCGGGAACGGCTCGACCACCTCTCGGAGCGCCGGGATCAGTGCACGGTCGAACTCCACCGCGAGCACCTCTGCGCCGGACCCGGCGAGCGCGACCGTGAGCGCTCCGACCCCCGCACCGATCTCCACCACCCGCGTGTCCGGTCCCGCGCCCGCGAGCGAGGCCATCAACCGCGTGATGTTCGGGTCGATGAGGAAGTTCTGGCCGAGAGATCTGGTGGGCCGGATGCCGTGCCGCCTGGCGAGGTCTCGGATCGCGCCTACCCCGAGCCCCGCCGAAGGACTACCAGGTGAGGCGGACCTGCGCGACCCCTGCCGCGAGGGAGGCGATGGCCGAGAAGGCTTCCGGGGAGAGGTCGATGATCCGTCCGCCGAAGGGTCCACGGTCGTTGATTACCACGCGGACGCTCAGGCCGTTCGCCAGATCCGTCACCGTCACCACCGTGCCGAACGGCAGCCATGGGCTCGCGGCCGTCAAGCCGGTCCCGGGCGCGTCGTACCAGGAGGCCTCCCCCGTCTGGCTCCCCGGTTGCGGGCGGGAACGGCCGACCACCCGTCGCGCCGAAACCGCCGAGGTGACGACACGACGCGACAGCAGCGTCTTGGAGGCGGCTTTGCCGTTCACGATCCGCACCCTGAAGGTCTCCAGCATCGAGCCGGGGACTCCGGCGCGAACGATCCGAACAGCGCCCGGGTCAAGCCGGCTCGAGTACGTCGTGAACGACGTGAAGGGCACGACCACTGTTTCCGTTCGCGTCACGAATCGGATCTTCGCGAAGCGGATCAAGAGGTCTTGGTGAAGGGGGGTGCTGGGCGATGGCTGGACGCGATCGTTACCGTCGGGCGTGATCCCCATGGCCGAGAGGAGCTCCCGGACGGTGGTCGCGTTGGTGAGCACGTCGTGTTCCTTCCCCTTCACGACGACTCTCGCGTCCACTTCCCGGGCCGGCCCGACGGGCGAGTCCGCAGAGAGAAGACTCTCGGTCGGCTGAGCCATCAGTTTCCCGAACGGCCCGCCAACCCCATCCACCACCCAGACCCCCACACCTTGGGAGCCCTGTTGCCCGGTCGCCGTGACGACGTCGCCGTCGACCACCACGACCGTCATCCCGTCCGCGAGCGACGTCGCCGGCGGGGGAACCACTTCGTCCCGCGGTCCGAGGGTGATCCCCCTCGTATCGAGGAGCTGTCCCACGCTGCCCGAGAGAGTCCGGACCGACTCCGGCCGCCCGTTCACGACGAGCGTGACGTTCTTCTCCACCGAGAGATAGAGCAGGCCCGCGGCGAGCACTCCCACAGCCAGGCTCGTGTGCCCAACCGCCTTCCGGATCCGCAACCTGCGGAGCCGGGTCGCTCGTACCCGCATCCTTCCTCCTGTTCGAGGAAGGCTCCGGGGGGAAGCGGCGGGGCCGGACCGGAACCTCCAAGCGCATGGAGCGGCACCGTACCAAAGTCTCAACCCTCAATGCAAACTTGAAAGGAACGGGCGTTCGAGGGGTTTTGCACCGGCAACTGGCTACCGGAGAGCCGGAAACGCGGCGCGCGCGTTCGCCGACGTCGCATCGCGAACGGTTTCGAACGGCTCCGACCGAGCGCTCGCGAGGCCTTCGATCACCGCGACGACGTTCGAAGGCGCGTTGTCGCGACCGCGGAGCTTCTGAGGCGAAAGGAAAGGGCTGTCGGTTTCGCTCAGCAAGCGGCCGAGCGGCACCGTAGCCGCTGCATCGCGCAGGTGCTGGTTCTTCGGATACGTGATGTTGGCCGCGAAGGACAGGAAGTAGCCGCGCGCGGCGCACTCGCGGGCGACGTCGGCATCTCCGCTGAAGCAGTGAAGGACGACGCGTTCCGCCGATGTCTCATCCAACACTTTAAGGACGGTTGGCCACGCGTCCCGAACGTGAACCACGAGTGGAGTCCCGGACTCCCGGCTCAAGGAGATGTGGAGGCGGAAGACCCGCTCCTGATCCTGCGGGGGCGCGCCCATACGGAAGAAGTCCATCCCGGTCTCGCCTAAGCCCACGACCTGCGGGTTTGCCAGGAGCTCCTCCAGCTCGGCTCCGGCTCGAGCGTCCATCTCCGAGGCCGAGTTCGGGTGCAGGCCGACGGTCGCGAACACCCCCCGGAACGACTCCGCGAGCTCCACGCTCGCTCGGCTCGTCGGGGCGTCTATCCCGACGCAGATCAGGGTGTCGACGCCGGCCGCGCGGGCCGCTTCGACAGCCGCCGAAGGATGCCCATCGAGCAGGAACAGATGGCAGTGTGAGTCAACCGCTCCGCTCTGCACCGTCGGTTCAGGGTTCGGCTCGTTCATCGCGGCGTCACGATAGCCGCTCTCGACCTTGGGTCGACGGGTCGAACGTCGCGTCAGAGCTCGCTCGCTCGAGTCGGCTGAGCGGTGTCGACCGCGACTTCAGGCGACGGGTGTCACGTGAAACGAGTTCCCGCGAACCTTCACTCAGGAGTCGAGGCGCGGGAACAGCGACTCGCCTTTCGTCGTCTTCGTCCCCGGCGCGAGACCGCCCCACCGGGCCGCCTCCGGGAGCCGTTGGGCGGAAAAAGATCCCCGGATCCCGAGCTGCCCCCAGAGCCGGGATGCCGCCGCGGGCATGACCGGCGAGATGAGCAGGGCCAGGATCCGGAGAACCTCGGCCGAGGCGTAGAGCACGCCCGCAAGCTCCTTCCGACGGTTCTCTTCCTTCGCGAGCGCCCACGGGGCCTTTTCCACCAGATACACGTTCGCGCGAGCGACGATCTCCCAGACTGCCGCGAGGGCCTGCGAGAGCTCGACCCGTTCCATGTGGTTCGAGAAGCGCTGCGCGCTATCGGCGACGAGCCCGGCGTCGGCATCGATGGCGCCCTCTGGGTCCGGAACGGTCCCGTCGAAGTACTGACCCAGCATAGCGAGCACCCGGCTGGCCAAGTTCCCCAGGCCGTTCGCGAGATCAGCGTTGTGACGCTCCACCATCGACTCCCACGAGAAGTTCCCGTCGGCCCCGAACTGGATCTCGCGCATGAAGTAGTAGCGATACGAGTCCACGCCGAAGTGATCGATCAGCTCGAAGGGGTGGATGCCGGTTGCGTTCGTCTTCGACATCTTCTGGCCGCCGACGGTCAGGAACCCGTGAGCCCACACCTGGTCCGGCGGCTCGATGCCGGCCGCCATCAGCATCGCCGGCCAGTAGATCGCGTGGAAACGGAGGATGTCCTTGCCGATCATGTGGATGTTCGCCGGCCACACGCGCCCGAACCGCTCGGGGTCCTCGCCGTAGCCGGCCGCGGTGATGTAGTTCGCGAGCGCGTCGAACCAGACGTAGCAGATGTGCTTCTCGTCCCAGGGCAGGCGGATGCCCCAGTCGAAGGATGTCCGACTGACGGAGAAGTCCTGTAGGCCGCCCCGGATCGTAGACAGGACCTCGTTCCGGCGGATCTCGGGCTCGCAGGCGCTAGGCGACCGCTCGTAGTGTTCCAGCAGCCGGTCCCCGTAGGCCGAGAGCCTGAAGAAGTAGTTCTCCTCGCTCACGCGCTCGACCGGGCGCTGGTGGATGGGGCAGAGGCCTTTCAGGAGGTCGGCCTCCACGTAGTAGGCCTCGCACGGCACGCAGTACAGGCCCTCGTAGGTCCCGAGGTAGATGTCCTCTCGCCCGTTCTCGTAAACGGCCTGGAGGAGCTTGCGGACGGCCGCCTCATGGCGGGGCTCGGTGGTGCGGATGTAGTCGTCGTAGCCGATGTCGAGTCGCGCCCAGACCTCGCGCCACTTCGGCTCCATGGAATCGACCCACGCCTGCGGACTCATCCCAGCGGCCTCGGCCGCGCGCTGGAGCTTCAACCCGTGTTCGTCGGTTCCGGTGAGGTGGAAGACCTCCTCACCGCACAACCGGTGGTACCGCGCGATGACGTCAACGGCCACCGCGTCGTACGCGTGCCCGATGTGCGGCACGTCGTTCGGGTAGTAGATCGGCGAGGTGATGAAGAAGACGTCCCGGCCCATGGTCGCGACATTCTAGAGGTCGTCATGGCGATGGCGAGCGGGACGCTGGATCAGACGAGGGCGCGGTAGAGGGTGTTCGTCGAGACGCCGTGCCGCTTGGCAACCTCCGCCGCCGCGTCGCGCTTCCTCGCGCCGGCCGCGACCAGAGCTCTCGCCTCTTCGACGAGGCCGGCGAGATCGGGGGGGGAAGACTCGCGTTCGCCGTCGATCACCACAACCACCTCGCCCTTCAGCGCGCGGCCCCCGAGGAGGGCCGATATCTCGGAGACACGGCCCCGGATCACTTCCTCGTGGAGCTTGGTCAGCTCGCGCACGACGGCCACGCGCCGGTCCCCGAGCGACGTCAGGACATCGGGCAGGAGCGAGGCCAAGCGCAGCGGAGATTCGAACAAGACGATCGTACGAGGCTCGTGGGCGAGGGCCGCGAGCCTCGCGCGCCGGTCGCCCGCCTTCCGGGGAAGGAACCCTTCGAAGACGAACCGGTCGGTCGGAAGGCCGCTCACCACGAGCGCGGACGCTACCGCCGAGGGCCCAGGGACGACCCGGACGTCGATCCTCGCCTCGACACACGCGCGTACGAGCGGGTAGCCGGGATCGGAGAGCCCGGGCATCCCGGCGTCGGAGACGACCGCGACGTCTTTGCCCGCCCGGAGCTCCTCGACCAGCTCGGCGGTGCGCCGGCCTTCGTTCCCCTCGAACAACGACACCGTCTTCGCCTTGATCCCGAAGTGCGCGAGCAGCTTGCCCGTTCGCCGCGTGTCCTCGGCGGCAACGAGATCGACGGTGGCCAGCGTCTCCCGGGCGCGCCCGGTCATATCGCCGAGGTTGCCGATCGGGGTCCCCACGAGGTACAGAGTCCCGGCCACGGAACGCATCGTCCCACGGTTAGAGTTCGGCGCGACCATGGAGCACAAGGACTATTCGGGAAACGCCACTGCCGAAGAAGCTCGGGATCCGCAGGGACTCACGGGTCTTTGTTGCCGGCGCGCCGAAGGGGTTCGACCTCGGGCTGCTGCCGGATGGCGCGGCGATCGCGCGGAGCGCACGCGGGCCGCTCGACGTGGCCGTGCTGTTCGCGACACGTGGGGCCGGGCTGGACCACTCGTTCGCCAAGCTGGCGGCCGCGCTCGATCCCGCCGGACGCCTCTGGGTGGCTTGGCCGAAGAAAGCGGCCGCCGACAAGGTGGCGACCGACCTCAGCTTCGAGGTCGTCCAGAAGATCGGCCTCGATGCCGGGCTCGTCGACAACAAGTCCGCTTCGATCGACGACCTGTACCAAGGGCTCCAGTTCGTCTACCGGCTGAAAGACCGGCCGAAACGCTGACGCGCGACGGCGGAGTACCCCCGAACCGCGGTCCCTCGCATACCATCTGCGCGTGCTCTCGTTCCTGCGCAAGCTGAACCGGCCCGTATACGCCGTCCTCGCGGTCGCTCTCATCGCTGGCGGGATACGGTTCGCGCACCTGTCCTATCCGCCGACGCGCGTATTCGACGAGGTCTACTACTCGAAAGCTGGCTGCCTGTTCGTCGACTACCCGTGGAAGCAGTGTGACGTCACCTCAAGCGACGAGCAGTACTGGGCTCGAACGAAGGACGACGTTGGCTCGTGGGTCCATCCGCCGCTCGGCAAATGGGCGATCGGGCTCGGCGAGAAGGTCTTCGGGACGGGGCCATTCGGCTGGCGCGTGGCGCCCGCGTTCTTCGGAACGCTCTCGGTGGTGTTCCTCGCACTGATAGCCCAGCTCTTGTGGGGAAGCGCGTTATGGACGTTCGTCGCGGGCCTGCTGCTCGCGACGGAGGGCCTGAACGTCGTCCAGTCGCGGATGTCGATGCTCGACATCTTCATCGCGTTCTGGGTGGTGTTGGGCTTCTTCCTGCTGCTCCTCGACCGGCGCTGGATCGAACGGCGAACGCCCCCACCGCCGGAGGAGCCGGTCGACGGGGAACCAGCTCCGGCGCCCCGGAAGAGCATCCCCGCCCCCTTCTGGCGGCCGTGGCGGTTCGCGGCCGGGGTGGCATTCGGGGGGGCGTTCGCGACCAAGTGGTCGGGCTTCGTCGGGATCCTGTCGGCCATCTTCCTCTCCTACATCTGGGAGCTCGGTCGCAACAGACGGGCCGGCGTGAAGCGATGGGGCTGGCGCGTGATCCAGGCGGAAAGCTTCGGCATGGTGGTGACCTTCCTAGCGGTGCCGGCGCTCGTCTATCTCGCCTCGTACACCGGGTGGTTCATCCACTTCGGTTTCCACCTGTTCGGTCCGAACGGCTGGTTCAAGCTCCAAGCGGACATGGCGAG
>JBGPKY010000044.1:0-14695 GCA_041486205.1 Actinomycetota bacterium | reverse complement strand
GTGACACGCCCGACGATCCGATCTCCGGCGTACAGGGGGGCGCCTCGCTGGGGCGTCCGGTCGAACTCGAGCCCGACGAGCTTCCGCTCCGATGGAAACGCGGCCATCCGCTCCAGCGCGGTTCTCCCGATGAACGACGGCTTGTCCATCGCGATGGCCCAGCCGAGCCCGAGTTTAGCGGGATGGTCGTCGGGGAGCGTGTCTTGGCCGAGGTAGAAGTGCCCCTTCTCCAGCCGTAGAACGTCGAGCGCATCGAGGCCATGAGGCGCGATCCCGAAGGCGCGTCCCGCCTCCATCAGCGCATCCCACAGCTCGACCCCCCGCGAGCGCGGGTGATGCAGCTCGAAGGACAGCTCGCCGACGAACCCGACCCTGATCGCGCGGCAGGCCACGCCGGCGACGGTCATGTCCCGGTGGCCGGGATAGGGAATCGCCTCGCGGTCGATCGGATCGTCGGTGAGGCCGGCCAGGAGTTCCCGTGCGCGCGGGCCCGCGACGTTGATCGCGCCCAGCATCGAGGTCTGGTTCACGAGGTGGACGTGCAGGTCCCACCGGTCGGCCCAGTTGCGCAGCCACGCCTCCATCCGGTCCGCGCCGCCTGATGTCGACGTGATGTAGAAGCGACCGCCCTCGAGGGCACAGATCAGGCCGTCGTCCTTGACGTAGCCGGCCTCGTCGAGCGCGAGCATGTAGCGCGAGCGCCCGGACGCGAGGTTCTCGAGCTTGCACGGGAAGACGCGATCGACCAGCGCCGTCGCGTCGCGGCCGGCGACGAGGAACTTCCCGAGGGTCCCGACGTCCATGAGCGAAACGCGCTCGCGGACCGCGCGGTACTCCTCGGCCGGGTCCCCGTAGCGGAACGGGCGCTTCCAACTGCCCGACCAGTCGAGCCTCGCGCCGAGCGAGATGTGAACGTCGTGCAGCGAGGTTCGTTTGTCGACTATCTCGTGCACGCCGGCGGCCAGGTCCTCGAGGCGGACCGTTCGAGCCGGCGGGCGCGCGGTCGTGCGGGCGCCTGCCTGCGCGGCGACGCCGTGCGCGGAGACGAACGCCGCGAGGTGCCGGCCGCACATAGCGCCCTGACAGGGACCCATCGTCGCGGTGGTGTAGCGCTTCAGGATCTCGGAGGACTGCCAGCCCTCGCGCCACGCCTGCTCGAGGTCCTTCACGCCCACGTCCTCGCAGAGGCAGACGTAGCCGGCCTTCCCCAACGCGACCGGCGATGGCTCGACGGGCTCGGCCGTCTCGCCGTTGCCCGCCCTGGTGCCGCTCTCGACCGCTTCCTCCAGGGTGCAACCGGGCGCGACGACGTCGCCCGCGCCCGAGACCGACAGGTCCGTTCCCATGCGAAGCAGCGCGTCTCGCGGCGAGAAGCCGAGCGACACGACGAGCGCGTCGCACTCGATGCGTTGTTCGCTCCCGCCGGTTTCCACGACGACGGCCTGCACGTGCTTGCGTCCCTCGGCGGCGACGATCTTCCCGCCACGGATGACGACGGGCACGTCGTCGCGGACGCCATCCGCGAGCACCTCGGAGACGGCCACGGCGGCAACATCTACGCCCTTTGCGATGAGTGTTCTCATGTGCTCGAGACCCTCTGCTGTGTCGGTCACGACGACGGCGAGACTTCCCGGTTTCACGTCGTGCACTCCGGCCATCCGCGCGGCGCCGCGGCCGAGCCAGACGCCGGGGAGATCGTTGCCCCGGAACACCCCGTGCGTCTCGATCGTGCCCGTCGCGACGACGATCCGGCCGGGGTGGACCTGGACGAGCGCGTCGTCGCCGATCAGCGGGACGAGCGGTCCCTCGTAGATCCCGACGGCAGCGTGCCGCTCGAGGATGGTCGCGTTCGATACGTCGCGAAGGTTCGCGGCGAGGAAGTGGATCCGGTCGAGCGTCGTCCCGGGCGCGACCTTCTCTCCCAAGTGGCCTTCATCACAGAGGACGACCGACTCGCCGCGCTCGGCCGCGGCGAGCGCGGCGGAGAGTCCCGCCGCGCCCCCGCCGATGACCAGGAGGTCGGTGTGGACGTGCCGGAGATCCTTCTTCATCGGCGCGCGGCCGACGGGGAGTCGTCCGACGCCGGTAGCGCGACGGATGATCTTCTCCGCGAACCCCCACGCCCAGCGCGGTCGGATGAACGTCTTGTAGTAGAAGCCGACCGGCATCAGCTTGTGCGCGCGGTCGGTGAGGGCGAGGAGATCGAAGTCCGCCGATGGCCGGCCGGATCCGCGCTTCACCTTCTGCCCCTCGCAGGCTTCGGTGGTGCAGGCGCGGCACCCCGGCTCGCCATCCACGGTGATCAGGCAGTTCGGGCAGTCGCCGCTCATGCAGTAGAGGCCGCGGCGCCGGTGGTACTTCAGCGAGCGCGTGAAGGTCCGAACGCCCGAGCGATACAGCGCCGAGGCCAGCGAGTCGCCCTGCTCGAAGGGGACCTGGTGTCCCTCGAAGTCAATCGAGCCCATCGATCCGGTTCGTGACTGTGTCGCGGCGGAGGTTCAGCCAGCGACGGCATCCGTATGCGTGGAACCACCGCTCCTCCTGCACAGCGGCGGCGTTGTCGGGCAGGTACACGCGGCGGAAGTCCTCGTCGTGGTCGTCCGATCCCAGCTCTCGGAGCTCGCCGCCGAACGTGAACTCCGTATAGGGACGGAGTCCGCAGTGCGGGCACGGGATCTTCAGGCCCACGGCGAGCACTCCTTCCCGGATTCCCGGTTCTCGGTCGCGCGTCGCTTCCCCGCGCACCGGCGCCACGATACCGTCGTCCGATCAGCGGCGGCTACCGGCAGAATGACTCCGGGTCGCCCAAGGACCTCTTCGCGAGCCGCTTCGTCTTCTGAGAGGCTTGCGCCGTGCGTCCGCGGACGACGGCTCGCCTGTACAACACGGCGTCGCGTCTCTGGTTGACCGGCGCGGTCTTCGCGCTCCTGCTGCCGGAACGGACGCGGATGGGGATCTGGCTGCCCCTGCACATGACGCTCGCCGGCGCGGTCGCCGTCGCGATCAGCGGTGCGATGCAGAACTTCGCCTCTGCGCTCACGGCGACACCGGCTCCGCCCGAGGCGCTCGTCTGGGCACAGTTCTCGTTCGTGAACGCCGGCACCGCTCTGATCGCCATCGGCTACCCCTCCGGGCACGGCGCGCTCGTTGCGGTGGGAGGCGCGAGCTTCCTCTGCGGCTTCGCGATACTCGAGTGGATCGTCGTGCGGGCCAGGTGGCGCGCGCTGAACAAGCGGCATTCGCTCCCGCTGTTCATGTATGGGTTCGCGGTGACGTGCGTGCTGGCCGGTGGGACGCTGGGGGCTCTCGTCGGAAGCGGTGCGATCCACGACCCGGATCGTTGGATCGGGTTCCGCCACGCGCATTTGACGCTCAACGTCCTTGGGTTCGTTTCGCTCACGATCGCCGGGACCCTCGTGACGCTGCTGCCGACGGTGCTGCGGATCCGGATGCCGCCCTGGCACGGCGCCGTCACCGGCCTGCTGTTCGCCGTGGGAGCTGTGATGATCGCATCCGGGCTTGCGCTGCGGGACACACCGGTCGCGGCGGTCGGCGGCGTCGCTTACGCGGGCGCCGCGCTCGGGCTCGCATGGATGGTGGTACGAACGATCACGAGCGAGAAGCGTTGGCCCGTTCCCGTGTCGGCGAAGCACCTCGTCCTCGCGGCGGCCTGGTTCGTTGCGGGAACGCTCGCGCTCGCCGTCGCGCTGCTCGGCGGCGTCGAGTCCTTCGATCGGTTCCGGGAGGTCTACCTCGTGATGTTCGTCTGCGCGTGGATCGTGCAGACGCTCCTCGGCGCGTGGCTGTACCTGCTGCCGATGGCCCGGCCGGCCCATCCCGACGAGCGGCGCCGGTTCCTCGCGGCGATCGAGTTCGGGGGAACGCTGGAACTGATCGCGCTGAACGCCGGGTTCCTGCTGCTCGTGCTCCACGCGGCCGGATGGGTTAGCGGGGCGCTAGCGTCGGTAGGCGCCGGGTCGGCTCTCGGGGGTGGGGGTCTCGCGATGGTTAAGGCCTGGGCTTTCGCCCCGATGTCTCGGTCGGGGGTCATGTCGAAGCACCAGCTCGAGGTCTGGGGCGCCTGAGGAGCGGCCTTCTGGCAGGATAGGCGCATGGCTGAGCCCTTCCGCGCCGCAGTCGTCACCGTTTCCGACGGTGTGGCGCAGGGCACGCGCAAGGACGAGTCCGGTGACCTAGCCGAAGCCCTTCTCCGCGCGGCCGGTTTCGACGTCGGATCCCGCGCCGTCGTCCCGGACGAGCGGAACGAGATCGAGTCGTTGCTGCGCGACATCGCGGGCCGTGGCGTCGCCTTCGTCGCGACGACCGGTGGCACCGGCTTCGGGCCGCGGGACGTCACGCCGGAGGCGACCCGAGCTGTGATCGACCGGGAAGCGCCGGGCCTGGCCGAGCTGATGCGCAAGGCTGGCCTGGCGAAGACCCCGATGGCCGCGCTCTCACGCGCGGTGGCCGGAAGCCGCGGCGGGACCTTGATCCTCAATCTTCCCGGCAGCCCGAAGGGTGTCCGCGAGAGCCTCGAGGCCGTGCTTCCGGTGGTGTCGCACGCCCTGGAGCTGCTCGGCGGCCGGACGGGCGCGCACCCGACCGGCCACGGGGCCGTTCTCCCGATGGAGTTCTCCCTGGCCGGTGATGACACGGCCGGCTCGGAGTGGGTCGACGTTCGGGCGGTGAAGGTCACCGGTTCCCCGCCCTGCAAGGTCGGCAACCAGATGTTCATCCAGCCGGGTGGCCGCGTGGGTGGGACGCTCGGCTGCGCGGAGTTCGACGAAGCCGCCGTGCGCGACGCCGCGGAGATCCTCGCCTCCGACGAGCCGCAGACACGCACGTACGTGCACGAGCACGGCGAGGTCGATGTGTACTTCGAACCTCGGATACGGCCGGCGAGGCTCGTCGTCGTCTCGGCCACGGACGTCGCGAGGAGCTTGCGGGGGCTGATGAGCGACCTCGGCTACGCGACCGTGGTGATCGAGCCCCGCGAAGAGCGCTTGACCGTGCAAGACGTCGATCTCGGTGCCGCTCCGTCGCTCGGCGACCTCGAGCTCGACGAACGATCGATCGTCGTGTTCACCGACCACGACGCGCCCGGCATCGCCGGTCAACTGGCCGATGCGCTTCGCTCGCCGGCCGGGTTCGTCGGCGTGATGGGCAGTCGGCGCCACGTCGGCCCGTACATCGGGGAGCTGAAAGCGATGGGCTTCTCCGAGGACGACCTCGCCAGGATCCGCTCGCCGCTCGGTCTCGACCTCGGCGGGCGGCGACCCGAGGAGATCGCGATCTCGATCGCCGCCGGGCTCGTCGCCGCGCGTCACGGACGCGACGGCGGGTGGTTGGACCGGCCGTGAGCGGCACGTCCCGGCACATCCGGAAGAACCGCACCGATTGGGACGGCTACAGCGACGAATACCAGCGCAAGCACGCTAGGCAACTGAATCGCTTCGACGCTCCCCGCTGGGGCACGTACGGGATCCCTGAGAAGAAGCTGAACGTACTTGGAAACCTCGCCGGCAAAGACGTCCTGGAGTTCGGGTGCGGCGCGGCGCAGTGGTCGATCACGCTGGCGCGACTCGGGGCGCGCCCGGTGGGCCTTGACCTTTCGATCCGCCAGCTCGCCCACGCTCGCGCGCTGATGCGCCGCGCGCGCGTACGCGTCCCCTTGGTGAATGGCAGCGGGGAGCAGCTCCCGTTCGCCGACCAGCGCTTCGACGTGGTCTTCTGCGACCACGGTGCGATGACGTTCGCCGATCCGTTCGAGACGGTGCCGGAAGCCGCGCGGGTCCTTCGCCCGGGCGGGCTATTCGTCTTCAACATCGAAAGCGTCTTCCACTTCGTCTGCTGGAACTCCGACAAGGAGGAAGCCGACGACCGGCTGCACCGCGACTACTTCGATGTCTGGCGGGACGAGTTCGAGGGAAGCGTGACGTTCAACCTGCCGTACGGAGAGTGGATCCGGCTGTTCCGCGCGAACGGGCTCGACGTAGAGGATCTGGTCGAGCTCAGGCCCTCGGTACGGGCACGGTCGACCTACGAGGAGTTCGTTACTCCCGGCTGGGCCCGCAGGTGGCCTGCCGAGAACATCTGGAAGTTGCGGAAGCGTTGATCCGATGCGACGTGGCGTCGTCCTCCGGGCGGGAGCGACGCTCGCCGTCCTCGCGGCACTGACGCCCGCCCTGCCGAGGAACCCTGCGCCGCAACCCGACCAGCGTCCGAACATCGTCCTCATCCTCTCGGACGATCAGACGCTAGATTCGTTCCCGCACGACCCACCGGTGATGCCTTACCTCCAGGGCGCGGTGCAGAACCCGTCCGAGCACTGGACGACGTTCACGAACGCGTTCCTGTCGACGCCGCTCTGCTGCCCGTCGCGCGCGACGATCCTCACCGGCGAGTACTCGCACCACACCGGCGTGCGGACCAACTACGACGGCGCCAACCTGGACGAGTCCTCGACGATCGCGACTTGGCTGCACGACAGCGGCTACCGCACGGGCCTGATCGGCAAGTACCTGAACGGCTACCCGTTCGGGCATTCTCCGTACGTGCCCGTCGGATGGGATCGTTGGCTCGCGAAGGTCCAGGGGAACCAGGGGTCCATCTATTACGACTACGTCTTCTCGGACCAGGGCTTTGCCGTTCCTCACGGCGACGCGCCGCAGGACTATTCGACCGGCGTCGAAACGGCCGCCGCGGTCGACTTCATCCGAACGACGTCGGCCGATCAGCCGTTCTTCCTTGAGTTGACCCCCTCGGCGCCGCACCGCCCCTGGACCCCTGCACCGCAGGATGTAGGCGCATACGCGCAGATGCCCATCTTCGAACCGCCGAGCTTCGGCGAAGCGGACGTCTCCGACAAACCGGCTTGGGTGCGCGAGCTGCCCCCCTACACGACCGAGCAGCGCCTCGCCCTGCTCGGGATACGCCGCCGGTCCTTCGAGTCCGTTCGCGGAGTCGACAGGATGGTGTCAGGTGTCATCCAAGCGCTTCGCGACAAGGGCGCGCTCGGCAACACCGTCGTCTTCTTCCTCACCGACAACGGGCTCTCGCTCGGTGAGCATCGATGGGTCGGCAAGACCTGTCCGTACGAGGAATGCATCCGAACCCCGTTCGCCGTTCGCGATCCGTGGGTGCCGGCCCGCACCGAGACGAGCTTGGTATCCAACGTGGATCTGGCGCCGACCATCGCCGCGCTCGCCGGCGTCCAACCCGGGAACCCCGTCGACGGAGTGAGCCTGCTGCCGCTGCTGGATCGGACCACGCAAGGAGTGACGCCTTGGCGAACCGGCGTCTTCCTCGAGTATGTCGGCGACGCCCACATCCCCGGATGGACCGCCATCCGAACCGCGGACTTCCTCTACGTCGAGTACGCCACCGGCGAGCGGGAGCTGTACGACCTCACGGGCAGGATCGGTCCGGCCGATCCGTACGAGCTCACCAACCAGGCGGCGAACCCCGACTACGCGCAGATAGCGAAGAAACTCGCGTCCCGTCTCGCGCTGCTGCGCGCCGGCTGAGCCTGGCATCTCCGGCGGAACCGGGTGGGTGCGGATATCGTGGCGCCGTGCCATACACGCCCGGCCCCGGCTCGCGCCTTCCGATACCTCGCAACCGGCTCCGCATCAGGAAGCGGCAGCTGGCGCGCCGCCGTGGGTTCGTCGCGTTCGCGCTGGTGCTCGCGCTGTTCATCGCATGGCAGGCCTGGCCGAGCGGCAGAGGTGGCGGAGGGCCGCGGGCGAACGGCGGGAAGGGTACCCCCGGCTCCTCGCCCTCCGGCGGCAAGCCCTCCCCTTCTGGCTCGATCGTTCCAGGCGAGAACCCCATCAAGCACGTCGTCTTCATCGTGAAGGAGAACCGGACCTTCAACGACTTCTTCGCCACCTACCCAGGCGCGGTCGGCTCGACGCAAGGGGGAACGATCAGATGCACAGCGGACGGCTGCGTGGACGGTCCGACCGTGCAGCTCACCCACGGTAAGGACATCCAGCCGCACGATCTCACTCACTGTTTCCGATGCGGCATCACGGCCATCGACAACGGGAAGATGAACGGCTTCAACTGGATGAACGGCGTCATCCCTACTAGCTCGACGACCTCGCCTCTCTACGGTCACGACATGACCGGTTACACCTACCTCGATCGAAGGGACCTGCCGAACTACTGGGCCTATGCGGACCGATTCGTCCTCGCCGATCACTTCTTCACTTCGATGTACGGCCCGACCCTGCCGGAGCACCTCTACACGATCGCGGCCCAAGCGAACGGGATAGTCGACAACAAGAGCACGACCGATCACGCCGGCAACTACTGCGACGACCCTACGGAGCACGCGACGCGCTTCAACCCCGGCCTGTCGGCGTCGGACCAGCGCGACATCATGAACCTCGAGGACAACCTGAACGTGAACCACGACAACACTTATGCGCTCGGCAACTACTGGGGTTCGGTGCGGCTGTGCTTCGACATCAAGGTGCTTCCCGATCAGCTCGAGCAGGCCGGCATCAGCTGGAAGTACTACGCGAGCGAGAACGCGTGGATGAACGTGATGCAGATGATCAAGCACGTTCGCTACGGCCCGATGTGGAACAAGGTCGTGTCGCCGGACAACTTCGTCACCGACGTGAAGCACGGCGACATGCCGTCGGTGTCGTGGATCGAGCCGCCCGAGTCCTACAACGACCACCCCGGATCCGGCAAGAGCGTATGCGCCGGCGAGAACTGGACCGTCGAGCAGATAAACACGATCATGAAGTCGCAGTACTGGGACAGCACGGCGATCGTCGTCGTCTGGGACGACTTCGGCGGCTTCTACGACCCGGTCGTCCCGCCCCACGCCGACATCATGGGCCTCGGGCCAAGGACCCCGGCGTTGATCATCTCCCCGTACACCCGAAGCGGCGACAACCCCAACGGCGGCTTCGTCGATCACACGACCTACGAGTTCTCGAGCGTGCTGCACTTCATCGAGGACCTCTTCGGCCTCCATCCCATGACCGAGCGCGACGCCAACGCGAGTCCGCTGGCCGGTGCCTTCGACTTCCAACATCCGAACTTCGACAAACTCATCCTGCCGCTCAGGACGGACTGCCCTTATGGCACCACCTTCGCGCAGCTCGGTGGCGGCTGGCCGTTCGAGCGCACCATCGGCAGCCCCTTCGATTGACGGTCGCCTAGGGCCCGTCGGGGAACTTCGGTCCCTGGCAATCGGTCCTCAGCGGCTGTGGGTCTGGGGGTCGCGGCGCCTGCGTGAAGTCGAAGGCCTCCGAGAGGTTCTGGGCGTTCGTGTCGCGCGCCGTGAGCTGCGTGAGGCCCCAATTGTCCTCGATGAACCTGAGCACGCTCGAGAACTCGCCGAGCGTATGGTCGACGTAGCCGGTCCGCGCGTAGGGGCTGATGAGAAGGAGCGGCACGCGGATCCCGAACCCGAACGCGTCCACCTGCGGCGGCGGCACGTGGTCGTAGAAGCCGCCGTAGTCGTCCCACGTGAGGAAGATCGCGGTGTCCTTCCACATGGGGCTGTTCATGATCGCGTCGATCACCCGGGTCGACCAGTTCTGCCCCTGACAGAAGCTGTACTCGGGGTGCTCGGACAGTTCGAAGCGCGGCGTGACCCACGTGACGGGTGGCAGGAGACCGCCCTTGATGTCGCCGATCAAGCCGTCCACGCCGAAGATGTGTTGCTGCCACTGGGCCTCGTTGGCCCGCACGTGGCGAACCGCGTCGTAGGCAGACCAGAGGTAGCCGTTCTGGTATTGCGTGGCCGCGTAGTACGCCCACGGGATGCTCGCCCCGTTCAGAAGGTCGCCCTCGGTCGTGAAGTCGAAGCACGGCGGGACGTTCTTCGTCTTACCCTCGCTGTCGACCACGGGGACATAGCTGTTGGGCAGCGAGTCGCACCCCCACGGCTTGAACAGCCCGGTGTCTTGGTGGCGCGCGCGAAGCTGACCGAGGTCCTGGACCGGGTTGTCGTGGGTACCGCCGGAGGTCGCCGCGATGGTGAACAGGTGGTTGGGGAACGACGGCCCCTGGGCCGAGGCGAAGAAGTTGTCGCCGAGCACGAAATCGCTCGCCCACTGCCAGTAGGCCGGAAGGTCCTGAGGCCGGTATTGCGTGTACGCGTACCGCTCAGCCGCGGTGCTGACCGAGCCGAAGCCGTCCATCTTCCCGTGGTCCCACGCCTGCAGCGCGCACGGGTAGCAATGCTTGATGTCCTCGGTTAGGCGGTCGGCCGCCTGCGTCAGCGGGCGCTGCGTTGATCCGTCCATCCCCGTCGTAGCGCCGTTCGCGCCGGGGAAGCGGCCGAAGAGGTTATCGAAGGTGCGGTTCTCCTTGATGATGAAGACGACGTGCTTGATCGGCCACCGCGTGTCGAAGGCCGATGCGTCGACGGCTACCGGATGGTCGCCGTAGTCGGCGGGCGGG
Organism: Actinomycetota bacterium; assembly: GCA_041486205.1. Taxonomy (GTDB): domain Bacteria; phylum Actinomycetota; class UBA4738; order UBA4738; family HRBIN12; genus JBGPKY01. Next base: position 4,264 of record JBGPKY010000044.1, on the reverse strand, counting down.
ACGGGGTTCCAGCGGGGCGTTCCGTTCCCACACGCGGCGGCGACGAGTGCGAGCGCGGTGAGCGCGCTCGGCAGGGCGAGGAGGCGAGTGTCGCGGCGCATCCCGAGCACGGTACCCCATCGCAAGGGTGCCGCTACCCGATCGCTCAGGCATGATGGAACGCATGGGTGACCGGACGACGGCTTCGACGCGCTCGGCCAAGGGGGCCGATACGCGCAACCGGATCCTCATCGCCGCTCGCCACGTGCTCGCCGAGGAGGGCAGCGACCGATTCACGACCCGGCGGGTCGCCGAGCTGGCCGGTGTCTCGCACGGCATGTGTCATTACCACTTCAAGGACAAGCGAGACCTGATCCTCGCGCTCCTGGTGCACGCGCGCCGAGACTGGGTAGAGCCCCTCGAGGAGTTGGTCGACGGTCCGGGTTCCGCGGAGGCGCGGATGCGCGCCGTCATCTCATGGATGGCCGAGCCGCAGACGATCGACGTGATGCGGGTGCACCAGACGCTATTCGTCTTCGCGCTCCAGGACGAGGCGGTCCGCGAGAGGCTCGCCGGCGAGTTCTCGAAATGGCGCGCCCCGTTCGTGAAGCTGTTTGCCGAGATCGGACTGGAGATGGGGCTCAAGGGTCTGGACGCGAAGAGCGTGGGCGAGGCGTTCGCGGCAGCTGCCGATGCCCTCGTCCAGCAGCAGTCGCTGGATCCGAAGCTTCCAACCGAGCGGATGCTCTCGAAGATGTTCGACCGCATCGTGGGACGCGACGAGGGCCGCCCGGCGGCCAAGCGCCCCAAGGCCTCGTCTCAGTCTGCGAGGAAGCGACGGTAAGGCTCGAAGACCCCGGAGGGTGCCCCCTCGAGGTGCTGCATGAGACGGTTCAGGCCGCGGGTCCCGTTCTTACGAACCCGTTTCACCAGATCGAAATCGACCTCCTGAACCACGAACTCCTCGTTCTGGCCGAGCTCGAATAGAACCCTTCCCTCTGGGTCAACGCCGATGCTCCGCCCGCCGCCGATCGTCGTCGCTGCGTTAACGTTCATGACGTAGCACTGGTTCGCGATCGCGTTCGCTCGCGCGAGGACGAGTTCCTCCTCTCGGTCCGGGGTGGTGGTGAGCGTCGGGTGAAGGATCAGCTCGGCGCCCGATAGCGCGAGCCCACGCGCGACCTCCGGGAACCAGCCGTCGTAGCAGATCATCATGCCGAGCCGACCCGCACCGGGAACGTCGAACGCGCAGAGCTCGTCGCCCGGCGCCTCGTCGTCGAAGGGCGCCCACGGGAACAGCTTGCGGTAGCGCGCGACCATTCGGCCGTCGGGGTCGAACACGATCGCCGTGTTGTGAAGATGCTCCCCGTCGCGTTCCACGATCGAACCGGCCGCGACCCAGCGCTTCGCCCTCGCTGCGACTTTGCCGACGCGCTCGGTCAAGGGCCCCGGGATCTCCTCCGCTACTTCCCCGACGAACCCCTCTCGTGCGCCGGGCGTGAAGGGATCCTCGCCGGTCAGGTACAGCTCCGGGAAGAGCAAGAGCTTGGCCGCCGGGAAGCTGTGGCGGATCGTGCGGACCTCCTCCTCGAACTTGTCGAGCGTGGCCGCGGGATCGAAGGGGACAGGGCGAACCTGGGCGCAGGCGATCGTGAGGGTCCTGCTCATGGCGCCGGGGAGCATAGCAGCCGAGGTTATCTTGACCAAGCGCTCGGTCAGTTGCAAGATACGCGAGTCAACCTCGTCCTCGGAGCCGTCGACTGGGCCGCGGGGAACGTATGAACGAAGGGATGGGCGTGAGCGATCGGGACATCTGGAGGGGTCTGGCCGGCCCTCGTCTCTCGCGGCGCGGCGTCAGTTACCCTCCCTCGAGTCCTGCCCTCGAGCGACCGGTATCCGCGGGGTACGGAACTAGCTCCCGCGAGCCCGGAGCCCGCCGTCGCGGTGGTTCGACCGCCTCGCCCGGAGGTGCTATACACCCTTGCGGATGAAGGATCTCGACCTCGATCGCTGGATGTCGCAAGGGCCGCCGGCTCGCCGCCTTTCCCGCCGCGAGCTGCTGCGAGGCGCCGGTAGAGGCGCGATGGGTCTTTCGGCAGCGGCGTTCCTTGCCGCGTGTGGTGGCGGCGGAGGTGGGGGATCCAAGCCCGGCCCGTCGTCGAGCTTGCCGCCGATCGCGGGCAACCTCAGCGTGGCGCAGTGGCCGCTCTACATCGACCGATCCCACGGAACGTTCCCGACCATCCTGGCCTTCCAGAAGGAGTTCGGGATCAAGGTCAACTACCAGGAGATCATCAACGACAACCTGGAGTGGTTCGCGAAGCTCTACCCCCAGCTGAGCGCCGGCCAAGACACATCTTGGGATCTGATGTGCGTCGCCGACTGGGTCATCCATCGCTTCGACCTCGGCAGCTGGATCGAGCCTCTGCATTGGGATGCGCTCCCGACGGCGAACGCGAACATGCTGCCGGCGTTCCGCGACCCGGTCTACGACCCGAACAACGCGCATAGCGTGCCATGGCAGGGAGGGACCACGGGGATCGCCTACAACCCGAAGCTCACAGGTCGGAAACTGACGGCGTTCGCAGACCTGTGGGATCCGAAACTCGCGGGCCATGTCGGGATGATGACCGAGATGGTCGATTCCATGTCGCTGACGCTCCTCATGCTGGGCGTCGAGCCGCAGCAGGCTACCCTCGACGACGCGAAGCGTGCACAGCAGAAGTTGCTGGAGCAGCGGAACGCCGGGATCGTGAGGAAGTACTACGGACAGGACTACATCGACGCGCTGTCGACCGGCGACATCTGGGCGAGCATGGCCTGGTCGGGCGACGTCTTCTATCACAAGTACGTCGTTGGGGACGATCTCGAGTTCGTCGTCCCGGACGAAGGCGGGATGATCTGGGCTAGCGCCGACGCCATCCCCAACCTCGCCGCTCACCCCGCCGACGCCCATGCGTTCATGGACTTCTACTTCCGCCCAGAGATCGCCGTACAGGTGACGGACTGGGTCCTCTACATGACGCCAGTCAAAGGTGTGCAGGAGCTCATGGCGCAGAAAGCGCAAGACGCCAAGCAGACGGCCACGAAGAAGTACTACGAGACGCTCTCGCAGAGCCCGATGCTGTTCCCGCCGGCGAACCTCGCCGACGCCAACCTCCACGAGTACAAGGCCTATTCGGAGGACGAGTTCCAGAGATACGAGGACCTCTTCCAGCAGGTCCTCGAGTCGTAGCGGACCCGGCGTCGCCGAAGGCCCTCGAGCTAGACAGGCTGGAGTTCGCGTTCGTCCTTGCGCTGGAACTCGCGCCAGTACTCCTGTCCCTCTTCAGGAAGCGTGTAGATCGGGTCGTAGTACGGGTGTTCGCGGCTGAGCGCCTCGGGGTCGTCGTACTCGATGCCGGTTCGGTAGTTCTTGGTCCAGTACGAGATGCCCTTCACGCGGTCGTAGCCTTTCAGCATGTGGACCCAGCGCTTCCCGACGAAGGGCACATCGCACACCATCCGCGGCGTCGCGAATCCCGGCAGGTAGCCCATGATCGCGTACTGCAGATCCTGAGCCTCGGCGACCGACGTCCGCCAGTGCTCCGCGTTCGGGATCATGTCGCACAGGTAGAAGTAGTAAGGGATCACTTTCGCGTTGTCGATCAGGCTGAAGCACAGCTCGAGCAGCTGGTTCGGCGTCGTGTTGACCCCCCTCAGCAGCACGCCCTGGTTGCGAACGTCGCGCATACCTGAATCGAGAACCATCCGAACGGCTTTCGCGACTAGCGGCGTGATCTGCTGAGCGCTGTTGATGTGCGTATGCACGGCGATCTCGACCTCGCGCTCGCGCGCGCGTTCCGCCATCCGGTCGAAGCCCTCGCGGACCTCGTCCTGGAGGAAGTGCTGCGGGATGCCCATCAGTCCCTTCGTCGCGAGGCGGACGTCGCGGATGTTCTCGATGTCGAGAAGCTTCATGACGAACTCCTCGAGTCGCTTGATGGGGATGTTCGCGACGTCACCCCCGGAGACGACGACGTCGCGGACCGACGGCGTGCGGCGGAGGTAGTCGAGCATCGCGTCCCAGCGCTCGTTCTGCTTCATCTCGAATTTGTACTTGAGGATCTGCTCCGTGTCGTTGCCGACGAGGTCCATCCGCGTGCAGTGGCCGCAGTACTGCGGACAGGTGGGGATCATCTCGGCGAGGACCTTCGTGGGGTAGCGGTGCGTGAGGCCTTCGACCGCCCACATCTCGGCCTCGTGTAGCGAGTCGCGTGAGGCCATGGGGTGATTCGTCCACTCG
>JBGPKY010000043.1:0-14945 GCA_041486205.1 Actinomycetota bacterium | reverse complement strand
CGCGATGTTCTACCTCGGCGAATACCTGAACACCGTGACGGTGTCGGCGATCGCCGTGACGCTGTTCTTGGGCGGCTGGCGCGGTCCGCACCCAGGGTTCCTCTTGTGGTTGTGGCCGTTGCTGTGGTTCCTCGGGAAGCTGTTCGTGATCGCTTACCTGTACATCTGGATCCGCGCGACGCTCCCGCGGATGCGTTACGACCGCCTCATGCATTTCGGGTGGAAGTTGCTCATCCCGTTCGGGTTGGTCTGGGTGCTGCTGACGGGCGCGGTCGTCGTGCTGCCGGACGTCTACAGCCGAAAGACCATCCTCACGGGCGGCGCGATCGCCGTGGGCGCGGTACTGCTGCTGTCGCTGGTGTGGCCTTGGTTCTTCCCGAAGGAGGAGGAGGCGCGCCCGTGAGCGAGTCGTCGCAGCCGTCGGTGGACTTCTGGCAGTCGACCGTCGCCATGGCGAAGGGCATGGGCACGGTTTTCAAGCAGATCTTCCGCAAGGACGTCACGGAGGAGTACCCGAAAGAGATCTTCCCACCGCCGCCGCGCTCGCACATCGGGCGCCATCTGCTCAACAAGCACGAGAGCGGGCTGGAGAAGTGCATCGGATGTGAGCTGTGTGCGTACGCGTGCCCTGCCGACGCGATCTGGGTAGAGGGCGCCGACAACGACCGTGAGGATCCGACGAGTCCGGGGGAGAGGTACGCGAAGGACTACCAGATCAACTACCTGCGGTGCATCATGTGTGGCCTCTGTGTCGAGGCGTGCCCGACGCGCGCGCTCACACTCACGTCGGCGTACGAGATGTCCTTCACGTCGCGCGAGGACGCCATCCTCACGAAAGAGCAGCTGCTGGAGCCTCCGCCGCCGCTCGGCACCGCTCAAGGGACGCGGGAGGGGTAGCGCGTGCCGCTCGACAACGTAGTCTTCTGGGTGTTCGCGCCGATCTCGGTGGGCTCGGCCGTCGCGATGCTCTTCCAGCGCAACGCGGTTCACGCGGCCCTGTTCCTCATCGTGAACTTCTTCACGCTCGCGGTCTTCTACCTGGTGCTCGGCGCGCCGTTCCTGTTCGCGGTTCAGATCATCGTGTACGCGGGCGCGATCATGGTGCTGTTCCTGTTCGTGATCATGCTGCTCGGTGTCGACCGCGACGAGAGCCTGATCGAGCGTCTGAAGGGCCAGCGGCCGCTCGCGATCCTGCTGGGTCTCGGGCTCGCCACCGAGATGGTCGTAGCGGTTCGGGCGGGCGTCGGGTTCGCGCGGCGGGGGCCCGCCAACTTCGACACGCTCGTCAACAAGGGAGGCAACGCGGCCGCGCTGTCACGCGTTCTATTCCGCGACTACTTCTTCCCGTTCGAGGTGACGTCGGTGCTGCTGATCATCGCGGCGATCGCCGCTATGGTGCTCGCTCATCGGCAGCAGAAGGCCATAACGCGTGCAGAGCAGGCGGCTGCAGAAGAGGAGTCCGCCGCATGAGGACTCCGATCGCGTACTTCCTGGTCGTCTCCGCGATGCTGTTCACGGTCGGCACGGTTGGCGTGCTGGTTCGCAAGAACGCGCTCGTCATCTTCATGTCGGTCGAGCTCCAGCTGAACGCGGTGAACCTCGCGCTGGTCGCGTTCAGTCGCATGCACGGGAACCTGAACGGCCAAGTCCTCGCGTTCTTCTCGATGGTGGTCGCCGCGGCCGAGGTGGTCGTCGGCCTCGCGATCATCGTGTCGGTCTACAGGCGCCGCCACAGCGCGAACGTCGACGACGCGAGCCTCCTCAGATGGTGATGCGATGCTGAAGGTCATCTGGCTCGTGCCGGCGCTTCCTCTGGTGGGGTTCGTCGTGAACCTGTTCCTGGGCAGGCGCCTCGGGCGGCTGGCGGGCGTGCTCGCCTCGCTCTTGATGCTCGGCGCGTTCGGCGTCGGACTCGGCGTGTTGAACGACCTGGTGACGCTGCCGGCCCATTCGCGGGTGTTCGTGAAGCACCTATACGACTGGATCTCGGTGGGGAGCTTCCACGTCGCCGTCGACCTGCGCGTGGATCCTCTCTCCGTGACGATGATGTTGGTCGTCACAGGGGTGGGTGCACTGATCCACATCTACTCGATCGGCTACATGGACGGCGACCCACGGTACGGACGGTTCTTCAGCTACTTGAACCTCTTCTGCTTCTTCATGCTGACGCTGGTCCTCGCCGAGAACTTCCTGCTGCTCTACTTCGGGTGGGAGGGCGTGGGCCTCTGCTCGTATCTGCTGATCGGGTTCTGGTTCGAGCGGCCCGCCGCAGCGAACGCCGCGAAGAAGGCGTTCGTCGTCACCCGGATCGGCGACACGTTCATGTTGATCGGGATCGTCCTCGTGTTCCTGCGGTTCGGCTCGCTCGACTTCGCGCGGGTTCTGGTCAGCCCGGCGAGCTCCTTCGGCATCGCGACCTTCCCGCCGCCGGGCGTGTACACGGTGATCGCGTTACTGCTGCTCGCCGGGGCGATCGGCAAGTCGGCCCAGATGCCGCTGCACGTGTGGCTTCCCGACGCGATGGAGGGTCCGACCCCGGTGTCGGCTCTGATCCACGCCGCCACCATGGTCACGGCCGGGGTCTACCTAGTCGCGCGGACGCATGTCTTCTTCGAGGTCTCGGGGGTCGCGTCTGCCGTCGTCCTGATCGTCGGGCTGGTTACGGCGCTGTACGCAGCCACGGCGGCGCTAGGGCAGGACGACATCAAGCGGGTGTTGGCCTACTCGACGATCAGCCAGCTCGGCTTCATGTTCTTCGCGCTCGGGATGCACGCGTACGCGGCTGCCATCTTCCTGCTGGTCACGCACGCCTTCTACAAGGCGCTGATGTTCCTGTCTGCGGGATCGGTGATGCACGGCCTCGAGAACGAAACCGACCTGAAGAAGATGGGCCGTCTTGCCAAGGTCATGCCGATCACGGCGACCGTGTTCTCGATCGGCGCGCTCGCGATCGCCGGAGTGCCGCCGTTCGCGGGGTTCTTCAGCAAGGATCAGATCCTCGCGGCGGCCGATCAGACCGGGCACGTGACTGCGTGGATCGTCGCGCTGGTCGCCGCGTTCTTCTCGGCGCTGTACATCTCGCGGTTGATCTTCCTCGCGTTCTTCGGGCAGGATCGGACCGGACGCCACGCGCACGAGTCGCCCCCGGTCATGACGGTGCCGCTGATGCTGCTGGCGGTCGGGGCGGCCGCCGGCGGACTGCTCGGGCTGTCGGCGGTTACCGGGAAGTTGCAGGGCTTCCTGTCGTGGGATCTCGGCGCGACTGCCGAGCCGGCGCGCGGGCTTTCGGACGGCGTGCTCTCGGCGATCTCGGTCGCGGTCGCCGCGGCCGGCATCCTCGTGGGGTTCCTCGTCTACGGCTCGGGGAAGATCGACTGGCTCGCTCTTCGGACGCGGATGGGTAGCTTCCAGAGGTTCCTGTCGAAGGGCTGGTATCTCGACGACGTCTACGCTGCGGTGCTGGTCGCGCCGGGGAAGTCCGTCGCCGCGTTCCTCGCCTACGTCTTCGACAGGAGGTTCGTGGACGGCATGGTGAACGGCGTTGGAGTGCTGTTCCAGCGGCTCGCGAGCGTGGGCCGGCTCGTGCAGACGGGTCTGGTCCGCAACTACGCGCTGGCGTTCCTGCTCGGCGCGGTCGTCATCTTCGTCTTCGTGGGGTTGAAGTTCTGATGGGCCCGCTCACGCTCACGATCTTCCTGCCGCTCGTGGGCGTCCCGGTGTTGCTCGCGTGGCGAGGCGCGAGGGACGACGTCGCACGGTGGGTCGCGCTGGTGGCCTCGATCGCGACGTTCATCGTGTCGCTCTGGGTGCTGGGCCGCTTCGACGGCGGGTCGGGAGGGTTCCAGCTGGTCGAGAGCGCGACGTGGGTCCGCTCGCTGAACCTGCACTACACGATCGGTGTCGACGGCGTGAGCCTGTTCATGGTGTTGCTCACGACGTTCCTCATGCCGATCGCGATCCTCGCGTCCTGGAAGGTCGACAAGAACGTCCGGCTCTACATGGCCGCGATGCTCTTCCTCGAGACGGGGATGATCGGGACCTTCCTCTCGCTGGACCTGCTGCTCTTCTTCCTGTTCTTCGAGGCGATCCTGTTCCCGATGTACCTGATTATCGGCGGCTGGGGGGGCGAACGCCGCGTCTACGCCGCCGTGAAGTTCTTCCTGTTCACGATGTTCGGGTCGGCTTTCCTGTTCGTCGCGATCCTGGTCCTGTACTTCAAGTCGGCCTCGCTGCCCGGCGGCTCGACCTTCGATGTGCGACAGCTCGCACACCTTTCGCTCTCGAGCGGCACCGCGCGATGGCTCTTCCTCGCGTTCTTCGTCGCCTTCGCGGTGAAGGTGCCCCTGTTCCCGCTGCACACTTGGTTGCCCGACGCGCACACCGAAGCGCCGACGGCCGGCTCCGTGATCCTCGCGGCCGTCCTGCTGAAGATCGGGGCGTACGGCCTGATCCGGTTCAACCTCTCGCTGTTCCCCGAGGCCGCGCGGCACTTCGCCGGGTTCATCCAGATCCTCGCGCTGATCGGCATCGTCTACGGCGCGGTCGTCGCGCTCATCCAAACCGACGTGAAGCGGCTCGTCGCGTACTCGTCGGTGTCCCACCTCGGGTTCGTGGTCCTCGGCGTGTTCGCGTTCACGCAGCAGGGTGTGAGCGGTGGGGTCTTGCAGATGGTGAATCACGGCCTGTCGACCGGCGCGCTGTTCCTGCTGGTGGGGATGGTCTACGAGCGAACCCACACGCGCGACCTTTCCGAGATGGGCGGTCTCGCACGCGGCATGCCGTGGCTGATGGGTGTGTTCCTGTTCGTCTCGCTGTCCTCGCTCGGCTTGCCGGGCCTGAACAACTTCACAGGGGAGTTCCTCGTCATCCTCGGCACCTTCGCCTCGAACCGGGCGTTCGCCGCCATCGCGGCCAGCGGCATCGTGCTGGGGGCTATCTACCTGCTTTGGGCCTATCAACGGATGGCTCAGGGCCCGGTGCCGGAGAAGCACGCGGATCATCCGGACCTTTCGATACGCGAGGCCGCGGTCATAGCCCCGATCCTCGCTGTGATCCTCGTGATCGGCGTCTACCCGAAGATCCTGCTCGATCGCATCAACCCGACGACCACCGCTGTCGTGCACCACGTGCAGCCCGCCGGCTCGGTGAACCAAGGCGACGCGGCCCTGCGGGCCGCGGAGGGAACGCCGTGATGCTCGCGCAGGCGGTCCCGACGATCGGCCACCCGCCGCTCGACTTCAGGCCGATCCTGCCCGAGCTCGTCCTGGTGGGAGCGGCGATCGTAGTGCTCCTCGCCCCGGCTGCCCTGCAACGGGCCAGCAAGGCCGGGCTCCTGCTCGTCTCGCTCGCCGGCGTTGCGGTCGCGGCCGCCGCCTCGGTCGCGCTCTGGACGTGGAGCGGTTCCCTCACGGCACTCGGCGGGATGGTGTCCACCGACCGGTTCGCCGTCGTTACGCGGCTGCTCCTTCTCGGCATCGCGGCGATCAGCTTGCTCTACGGCCACCACTACTTCGAGCGGACCGGCGAGGCGAAAGCTGAGTTCTACCCGCTCGTGCTGTTCGCGACGGCCGGGATGACGCTGATCTCGGCGGCCGCCGACCTGATCGTCGTGTTCCTTGCGCTCGAGATCCTCTCGCTCTCTCTCTACGTGCTGACGGGGATCTCCTCGCGGCTTGGTTCGAGCGAGGCCTCCATGAAGTACTTCCTGCTGGGAGCGTTCTCCTCGGCGTTCTTCCTCTACGGAGTCGCCATGGCTTACGGCGCAACGGGTTCAACGCATCTTGCGGCGATCCAGCACGCGCTCGCCGGCCGCACGGGAGGGGATGCGCTCGCGCTCACGGCCGTCGCGCTGCTCGCGATCGGGTTCGGTTTCAAGGTCGCGGCCGTGCCTTTCCATATGTGGACCCCGGACGTCTATCAGGGAGCGCCGACGGCGGTGACGGCCTTCATGTCGGCAGGGACGAAGGTCGCCGCCTTCGCCGCGTTCATCCGCGTGTTCGATATCGGGTTCCAACCTCTCGGATGGGACTGGACGCCGGTGCTGTGGGGACTCGCGGCGGCGACGGTGATCACCGGCAGCCTGCTGGCGATCGCGCAGACCGACATCAAGCGGATGCTCGCGTACTCGAGCGTCGCGCACGCTGGCTTCATCTTGATCGGCCTTACGGCGGCGAACCAGGACGGCATCCGGTCGGCGCTGTTCTACCTCGTGGCGTACTCGATCATGATCCTCGGAGCGTTCGGCGTGGTGATGCTCGTGTCGATCCGCGGCGAAGGCCGAACATCCCTAAGGTCCTACGCGGGTCTCGGGCGGCGGAGCCCGCTCCTCGCCGGTCTCCTGACGCTGTTCCTGCTGTCGATGGCCGGCATACCTCCGACCGCCGGCTTCATCGCGAAGTTCTCGGTGTTCGGAGCCGCGGTACGCGCGGGCCATTGGGAGCTCGCGCTGATCGGCGTGCTATCGAGCGTCGTAGCCGCGTTCTTCTATATCCGGGTGATGGTGCTGATGTACATGCAGGGACCGGCCGATGACCTGGAGCCAGATCGCTCGGTCCTGCTGCGGGTGGCGATCGCCATCCCTGCGGCGCTCACGCTCGTATTCGGTGTATTCCCGCAGATCGTGCTGGGAGTGCTGGAGAAGGCGGCGGTCCTGAGATGGTGAGGCACCGATGACCCAGATAGAGTCCTCCCGATGAGCAGGAGGGTCATCCCGGGGCTGGAGGCGCCCGACGCCCAGCTGGAAGCGGACATACGCGGCCGTCTCGACGAAGTCGAGGGGGCTCTCGAAAAAGCCGTTCGAGCCGACTCGGATCTCCTAGCCGAGACCTCGCAGTACCTGCTCGCGGCCGGCGGGAAGCGTTTCCGACCCATGCTCGTGCTGCTATCCGGCTACTTCGGTGACCCGACCGACCCGCGCCTGATCCCCGGGTCGGTGGCCATCGAGCTGGTGCACCTGGCCACGCTCTACCACGACGACGTGATCGACGAGGCCGACTCCCGCAGAGGCATCCCTTCGGTGAACGCGCGCTGGGACAACACGGTGGCGATCCTGACCGGCGATTACCTCTTCGCGCGCGCGTCTGAGATCTCGACCGAACTCGGTGCCGACGTGTGCGCGCTGCTCGCGCGGACCATCGCCACGCTCTGTGACGGCCAGATCCGCGAGGTCGAGGTTTCCGGGAAGGTCGAGCAGCGCGAGGGCGCCTACATGGAGATCATCCGGCGGAAGACCGGCGCGCTCATCGCGACGTCATGTCGGCTGGGCGGCATGCTGTCGGAGACGCCGCACGTATACCTAGACGTGCTCGAGGAGTTCGGCGAAGCCCTCGGGATGGCCTTTCAGCTGTCCGACGACATCATGGACGTGACGGCCTCCCAGCTCGAGCTCGGGAAGGAGCCCGGGGTCGACATGAAGGAAGGCGTCTACACCCTGCCGGTCCTTCATGCGCTCACCCACGGTGACCGCCGAGAGGAGCTCGCCCGATTGCTGAAGCCGGGCCCGCCCGACGGCGAAAGGCTCGACCGGGCTCTCGAGATCGTCCGAGGCGACGAGAGCCTGGCACACGCTCGTGGGGCCGTCGCGGCCGAGGTCGGGCGCGCCACGGAACTCGCGGCACGACTTCCGGAAGGTCACGCCCGAAGCGCATTGATCACGCTCGCCGAGTTCCTCGCGGCCCGGTGCGGAGCCAGGTAGGTGTGACGCACGCGCTGCTAGAATCCGCGCTGCTCGGAAAGACATCAGCAAACGTGGAGACCTACTACCAGTCCTACGGCGTCGTCCTCGCGGTCTTGATCGCCGGTGCCGGCCTCGTCGCGGTGGCGTTCGGAGCCGGCTGGCTGATCGCACCCCGCCGTCCGCTGCCGGCGAAGCTGACGACGTATGAGTGCGGCATCGACCCCGTCGGTGAGGGCTGGTCGCAGAGCCAGGTTCGCTACTACATCTACGGGTTCTTGTTCGTGATCTTCGACGTGGAGAGCGTGTTCCTCTTCCCCTGGGCGCGCGTGTTCGAGAGCTTCGGCTACCAGGCGGTCGTCGAGATGGGCATCTTCATCGGGATCCTGGGTGTCGGGCTCCTCTACGCTTGGCGGAAGGGTGTGCTGAAGTGGGCCTGATCACCGAGAACACGCCGCTCGCAGGCATCCAGCCGGTGAAGTTCCTGCTCAACTGGGGCCGCAAGTACTCGCTGTGGGTGTTCAACTTCGGCCTGGCCTGCTGCGCGATCGAGTTCATCGCCGCCTCGACGTCCAAGCACGACTTCATCCGCTTCGGCGTCATCCCGTTCGCTCACGGTCCGCGCCAGGCCGATCTCATGGTCGTGTCGGGAACCTGCACGGACAAGATGGCTCCGGCGGTGAAGCGCCTCTACGACCAGATGCCGGAGCCTAAGTACGTCATCTCGTTCGGATCGTGCGCCAACTGCGGTGGTCCGTACTGGGACTCGTACGCGGTCACGAAGGGCATCGATCAGATCATCCCGGTGGATGTGTACGTGCCGGGATGCCCGCCGCGGCCGGAAGCCCTGCTGCACGGCATCATCAAGCTCCAGGAGAAGATCGCCGCCGAAGACATCAAGGAGAAGTGGAGTGGCAAGCACACGACACCCGCTGCCACCTCCTGAGGTCGAGTCGCGCCTTCGGGCGCAGTTCGGTGACGACGTCGTTTCCTTCGAGGATCAGCACGGGCACTCCGTCGTCGGGGTGAGCCCGGCTCGCTACCGCGAGATGGTCACCTTCCTGCGTGACGATCCGGCGTTCGCTTGCGACTACTGCGACTTCACGGGCGGCGTCGACTTCGGGGACGGGGGGTTCGAGGTGGTCACGCACCTGTTCTCAACGACGCACCACCACAACGTCCGGCTCAAGGTCCGACTGCCGCACGAGAACCCGGTCTGCCCGACGATCTCGGACCTCTTCCCCGGCGCGAACTGGCACGAGCGCGAGACCCGAGAGATGTTCGGCATCGAGTTCGAAGGCCATCCGCTGCCGGTCAAGCTCCTTCTCTCCGAGCCCTTCGAGGGTCACCCGCTCCGCAAGGACTTCCCGCTCATCAGTCGCGAGGCCAAGCAGTGGCCGGGCGCCGTCGAGGGCGAAGAGGAGGAAGAGGAAGAGTGATCGCCTCCACGCCCGGGATCTCTCTGGTGAACGACTGGTTCTCGAACTTCTGGGTGATCCTGTTGATCAAGGCAGGGGTCGTTCTCGTCTTCTTCCTGACCGCCCCTCTGCTGGTGGGCTACATGGAGCACAAGGTCCTGGCCCACATGCAACACCGGCTCGGCCCGATGTATGCGGGACGGTTCCACGGATGGGCGCAGTTGGTCGCCGACGGCGTGAAGTTCATCCAGAAGGAGAACATCGTCCCGGCAGCGGCCGACCCTTGGGTGTTCTCGCTCGCGCCGGCCGTAGCGATGGTGCCCTACATCGCGCTGTTCGTCGTCGTGCCGTTCTCCAACACCATCTTCGCCGAGAACCTCGACGTCGGGATCTTCTTCGTGATGGCGATGTCGTCGATCTCGGTGATCGGCGTGCTGATGGCCGGGTGGTCGAGCGCGAACAAATTCTCGCTGATCGGCGCGCTTCGCGCGGCTGCCCAGCTGATCGCCTACGAGCTTCCGCTGGTGCTCGCGGCCGCTTCGGTCGTCATGCAGGCCGGGACGTTGTCCATGATCGGCATCAGCGAGGCGCAGCACGGTTACTGGTTCGTGCTGACGCAGCCCCTGGGTTTTGGGATCTTCCTGATCGCTTCGATCGCCGAGCTGACCCGGCCCCCGTTCGACATGCCGGTCGCCGACTCCGAGATCATCTTCGGCGCCTTCACGGAGTACACCGGCCTGAAGTTCGCGTTCTTCCTGCTGTCGGAGTACGGCGGCATCGTGGCTCTTTCGGCCGTCGCGTCGGTGCTGTACCTGGGTGGGTACCGGGCGCTTCCGGGCATGGGGATGATCCCCGCGCCGCTGTGGATGGCGGCCAAGATCGGTGCGCTATCGTTCTTCGTGATCTGGCTGCGGGCGACCTACCCACGCCTGCGCGAGGACCAGCTGCAGAGGTTCTCTTGGCTCGCGCTGATCCCGCTCGCACTGTTGCAGGTGATGGTCGTCGCGATCGTCAAGGTCGCAGTCAAGTAGGGCTTTCGGGCAAGGGGAGAGGGGAACGAGAGAGTGGCGCTCGACGAGAAGGACGTCCGAAGGCCTCCGAAGCCGCCGCTCGCGTCGGGTCTCGGCCTGCTGAAGGGTCTCGGCGTGACGATGAAGCATCTCCTTCAGCCTTCGATCACCCAGCAGTACCCACAGGAGCGGCCGGATCTTCCCGCGCGCACTCGCGGCGTCATCGCGCTCAAGGAAGCGAACTGCACCGTCTGCTACAAGTGCGCGCGGGAGTGTCCCGACTGGTGCATCTACATCGACGCCCACAAGGAGACCCATGAGCCCGCCGCCGGTGGTCGCGGCCGTTCGGCGAAGATCCTCGACCGGTTCGCGATCGACTTCTCGCTCTGCATGTACTGCGGCATCTGCGTCGAGGTCTGCCCGTTCGACGCCCTCTTCTGGAGCCCGGAGTTCGAGTACGCCACATACGACATCGTCGAGATGACCCACGAGAAGGAACGCCTGGAGGGATGGACCTACACGGTGCTCCCTCCACCCGCGCTCGAAGACGGAGCGACGCCGCCGTCCGAACCGGCTCTCGTGGCGCCGGAGCTCGCCGCACTCGCGGCTCCTCCGGCGCCCGTCGCTGTCGCTCCTGTAGCGGCCGTCGTGGCACCAACGGCAACGGGAGCGACGGGTGCGCGCGCCGGGGGCTCGGCGACGCTCGAAGCCGCTCCGAGCACGCCCGCCGCCGTCGCCGACTCCCCCGGTGTCGCAGCTGTCGCGACCGCCCCCCGTGAGCGGAAGGAAGTAAGCCTCGATCAGGAGACCTTCGATCGGGTCTTGGCCGAGCTGCTGGAGAAGGGGACGGCGAGACGGGTCGCTGAGGGGCAGGCGAGACGGGCGGCGATGATCGCGGCTCGGAAGAAGGCGGAAGAGGAGTAGTGAGCGCGCAGGAGTACGTGTTCGCCGTCTTGGCCTTCATCGGGACGGTCGCGGCGTTCCGGCTGGTGACGGCGAAGAACGTCGTGCACGCCGCGCTCTATCTGGTCGTGACGCTCGCCATGGTGGGGGCGATCTACCTGCTCCTGGCCGCGGAGTTCGTCGCGTGGGTGCAGATCCTGATCTACGTCGGAGCCATCGTGATCCTCTTCCTGTTCGGACTCATGCTGACGAAGGCTCCGATCGGACGTGAGGCGCTCGACAACCAGAGCCGCGGTCTCGCATTGGTGGTCGCGCTCGGCGTGCTCGCCGGACTGGTCTTCCTGATCCAGGACGCGTTCAAGTGGTCCGACCCGAAGATGACACCGGTGTCTGCGGGGACGGCGGCGCTGGGCGAGTCGATCTTCAGCCGTTACGTGCTTCCGTTCGAGGCCGTGTCCTTCCTGCTGCTCGCGGCGCTGATCGGCGCCGTCGTCCTCGCGAGGAAGGACGAGGCCACGTGATCCGCCTGCCCTTCGTGCTGTTCTTCTCCGCCGTGCTGTTCTCCGCTGGCGTGTACGGGGTCTTGGCGCGCCGCAACGCCGTACTGGTGCTCATGTCCATCGAATTGATGCTGAACGCCGTGAACGTCAACCTGGTCGCGTTCGCAGCGGCGCTCAAGGACCTCACCGGCCAGGTGTTCGCGCTGTTCGTGATCGCGGTCGCGGCGGCCGAGGTCGGGATCGGTCTCGCGATCGTCATCCTCATCTACCGCAACCGCGAGACCATCAACGTCGACGAGATCAACCTGCTGAAATGGTGAGCCCGGTGAGGATCCCGTGATCAAGTACACGTGGATCATCGCGGCCCTGCCGTTCGCCTCGACCGTGCTGACGCTCTTCTTCGGTAAGCGCACGCCGGGCAAGGGCACCGTTTACGGTATCGCCGCGATCGGGGCAGGTCTCGTGATGTCGCTCGTGGTGCTGTGGCATTTCGTGCAGGGCGGCGGACCGTACGAGAGCGCGGTCTCGTGGTTCCAGGTCGGTGCATTCCACCTGGAGATCGGGCAGTACGTCGACGGCCTCACCGCCGTGATGCTGATCGTCGTCACGACGGTTTCGCTCTGCGTGCACGTCTACTCGCTCGGCTACATGCACGGCGACAGCCGATACACGTGGTTCTACGTCGTGCTCTCGCTGTTCACGGGCGCGATGCTGAACGTCGTCGTCGCGAACAACCTGTTCCAGCTCCTGGTCGGCTGGGAGGTCATGGGCGTCTGCTCCTACCTGTTGATCGGCCACTGGTGGGAGGAGAAGACGAACTCCAACGCCGCCATCAAGGCCTTCCTGACTACGCGCACCGGCGACATCCCGTTCCTGTTCGGCATCTTCACGTTGGTGTTCGCGACGGGGTTCACGACTTCGAACATCCACCAGATCGGCGAGATGGCCGCGAAGGGCGACATCTCGACGGTGCTGCTCACGGGTGCCGCGCTATTGCTGTTCGGCGGGACGATCGGCAAGTCGGCGCAGTTCCCTCTGCACGTGTGGCTTCCGGACGCGATGGCGGGCCCGACGCCGGTATCGGCGCTGATCCATGCGGCGACGATGGTGGCGGCGGGCGTGTACCTGGTCGGGCGGATGTTCGAGGTCTTCGTCCACGCGAACCCCTTCGTGTTGACGTTCGTGGGGACGATCGGCGGGATCACCATGCTCATCGCCGCGTTGCTCGCGATGATCCAGGACGACATCAAGCGGGTGTTGGCTTACTCCACCGTGTCGCAACTCGCGTACATGGTGGCCGGGCTCTCTCTCGGCGAGGCCGGCTACACGGCCGGGCTGTTCCACCTCTTCACCCACGCGTTCTTCAAGGCCCTGCTGTTCCTCGGCGCGGGGTCGGTCATCCACTCGGTGCACTCCAACAACATGAGCGACATGGGCGGGCTGAAGAAGTTCATGCCGGCCACTTTCTGGACGTTCTTGATCGGTTCTGCCGCGCTCGCCGGCATCCCTCCGCTCGCCGGGTTCTGGTCGAAGGACGAGATCATCACGCTCGCGTTCAAGGAAGGGCACTACGCGCTCTGGGCGGTCGCGATGCTGACGGCCATCCTCACCGCCTTCTACATGATGCGGGCGGTGCTGTTGACGTTCTTCGGGGAGTACCGCGGTCACGGCGATCCGCATGAGTCCCCGGTTACGATCACGGGACCGCTCGTCGTGCTGGCCACGGCCTCGGTGGGTGTCGGGTTCCTCGGCGCGCCGCAGCTCAACGCGGTGTTCGCCGATTGGGTCCACTTCGGACCCGTGGTGCACGAGCCGTTCTCCTACGGGTTCGCGGCGGTGTCGATCGTCGGCGCCGCGCTCGGCCTGACCGGCGGCTACGGCCTGTACAACCGCTGGCGCGAACGCGAGCCGCTCCGCGCCCTGGGCCCGGCTTACACGTTGTTGGAGAACAAGTACTTCCTGGACGACATCTACCTGAAGGGCATCGTCCGGCCGATCCAGTACAGGCTCTCGGCCGGCGCGAACTGGTTCAACCAGAACGTCCTCGACGGCGTGGTGCACTCCTTCGCGTGGACGGCGAAGGCGCTCTCGAAGGCCGTGGAGGTATTCGACCGCCGCGGGATCGACGGTGCGGTGAACGGTGTCGCGCAGACGGCCGGATTCGTCGGCGGGATCTTGCGGTACGTCCAGTCGGGCAACGTCCAGCGTTACGCCGCCTACCTGTTCGCCGGCGTGATCCTGCTGGCCATCGTCTTCACACGGATCTGACCTACGAGGCATCTGAACAAGAGAGGGTGAGCGGATGAGCAGCGGGTGGGAGCAGTCGGCCATCACGATCGCCACGTTCTTGCCGGTGGCGGGGGCTCTGGGGATCGCGGTGGTGCCGAAGGAACGCGACAAGTTGGTCCGCGCCCTCGGCATCGTCGTCACGGGCGCGGCGCTCGTCGTCGCGATCGCCATCGCGATCGGCTTCGACTACGGCGCCGGCACGGGGCTGCAGTTCCAGCTCGACGTGAAGTGGATCGACGCGATCGGCGCCCGCTACCACGTCGGGATCGACGGCATCAGCCTCGCGCTCTACGTCCTGACGTTCGTCCTTTCGTTCCTATGCGCTATCTACACGTGGCGCTTCGTGCCGAGCCCCGGCAAGACGAAGGCTTTCATCGCGCTGATGCTGCTGCTCGAGACTGGGATGGCCGGCACTTTCATCGCCTTCGATCTCGTCCTCTTCTTCATCTTCTGGGAGCTGGTGCTCGTCCCGATGTATTTCCTGATCGGGATCTGGGGGAGCGCGAACCGTGAGTACGCGGCCATCAAGTTCTTCCTGTACACGTTGCTCGGGTCGGTGTTCATGCTCCTCGGGTTCCTGGGGATGTACTTCCGCTCGGACATCGCGGGGGCGCACACCTTCGACATCATCAAGCTCCAGCAGTTCGCGGCCGGCGGCGGGTTCTCGCAGGGGTTCCAGTTGGTGGTGTTCGCGGCCGTCGGGCTCGGCTTCGCGGTGAAGGTTCCGATGTGGCCTTTCCACACGTGGCTCCCCGACGCACACACCGAGGCCCCGACGATCGGTTCGGTGTTGCTGGCCGGGATCATGTTGAAGATGGGAACGTACGGCTTCATCCGGATCGCGCTTCCGGTGCTTCCCTACGGTGCGCAGAAGTTCGCGCCGTGGATCGGGTTGCTCGCCGCGATCGCCATCGTCTACGCGGCGCTCGCGTGTCTCGCCCAGAAGGACCTGAAACGGTTGATCGCGTTCTCCTCCGTCGGACACATGGGCTTCGTGATGCTCGGCATCGCGACGCTCACGACGATCGGGATCAACGCTGCCATCTTCGGGATGGTCGCCCACGGCCTCATCACCGGGATGCTGTTCTTCTGCGTGGGCTCGGTGTACGACCGCTACCACACGCGGCAGATCGCCGAGATCGGCGGCGGCATG